>CALLUY010000185.1 GCA_938010615.1 uncultured Pirellulaceae bacterium
GTTCAAGACCACGGACTTCGGCGAGACATGGACAAAGATCACCGACGGCATCGATTCGAAACACTTCACCCGCGTGATCCGATCCAGCACTTCGCGGCCCGGGATGCTGTTTGCCGGAACCGAAAGCGGCCTGTACGTTTCCTTCGACGACGGTAAGCAGTGGACTTCGTTTCAGTGCAACGTTCCCGTTGTTCCGATCACCGATCTGGCAATCAAAGACGATGACTTGATCGTCGCAACTCAAGGCCGTTCGTTTTGGGTGCTGGACGATCTGTCGTTGCTGAACCAGTTGAACGAGTCCGCAGCCAAATCCGATGTCCACCTTTTCGAATCAAGACCCGTCTATCGGATGTCCGGCGGCGGTTCGCCAAGAGTCGGCCGAACTTCTGGCCAGAACGTGCTCTCCGGTGCTCCGATTCGATTCTTCCTCAAAGAGAAACCCGAAGCCAACGTCGCGTGTTCGATCACGATCGTCGACTCGGCCGGCACGGAAGTCAAAGTCTGGGAAACGAAACCCGACAAGTCCTCCGACAAACCCAAGAAGAAATCAAACGGCGAACCCGAAGCGGCCAAACTGGAACTCGAAGACGGCCTCAACGAAGTCCGTTGGAACCTGCGTTATCCATCCGCCGCAACATTCCCCGGCATGGTTCTGTGGGGCGGCGGCACACAAGGCCCAACAGCCGTTCCTGGCACCTACACGGCGACGTTGAAAGTCGGTGACGAGGAATTCACCACGGAGTTCGAAATCCAAAAGGATCCTCGTTCGCAATCATCCGTCGAAGACTTACAGGCTCAATTCGAATTCCTGATCGCCATCCGCGACAAGCTTTCTGAAGTCCACAAGTCGATCGCCCGCACGCGTGATTTGAAATCTCAAATCAGCACCTTCAAAAAGCGAATCGCCGACGACGAGAAATACGAAAAGCTCAGCGAGCAAGCCGACGAGCTAGTCAAATCCTTAACCGAAGTCGAAGAAGCCCTGTACCAAACCAAGAACCGCAGTCCTCAAGATCCCTTGAACTATCCCATCAAGCTCAACAATCGCCTGAGCGCGTTAGTCAGCGTCGCCAGCACCGGCGACTACGCCCCAACAGCTCAATCCTTCGAAGTCCGCGACATGCTAATCGCCGAGATCGACGAGCTACTCGACCAACAAAACGAAGTCGTCGCCAAAGGCATCAAGAAGTTCAACTCCGCCATCCGCAAAGCCAAAGTGCCTGCGATCTGGGTTGAGGAGTAGACAATACAAGCCCGAAGCGCGAGCGAGTGGTTCGTCTGCGCCGGAACCTGAGGTTCAGAATAACTGGGCTAATCGCTAGCGGTTCTGGATTCAACCTGCTCTTCACCAAAACAGCCAACCAACGACAATGCTCATCCATGGAAGAAGACGAAAGAACACCGCAGCGCAAAACACGCACGTTTGAGCATGTTCTAGAGGATTTAAGCGAGAACTTTTTGGAACGAAAAGTCCTTGAGCGGGGCCACGTACTCCAGCGCCCAAGGAGAGACTACGGTGTCGATGTCACCATGTTCCACTATGCAGAATCCGGTGAAATTGAAAACGGCGAGATTCGATTTCAGCTGAAAGCCAGCAAGTCGTTAAAGCTGATCAAAAACGGCGAATTCATTTCGATGCCGATTGCTACTGGAGATCTTCACTATTGGTCGTTGGAGTTCTATCCGTTTATACTCGTCCTGTACGAAGAGACAACAAACTGTGCCTATTGGCTACATATTCAACCGTATGTTAACAAGGTTCCAGATTGTCTTGATCCGGACAAAAAGACTTTCAATGTACACGTTCCAGTCGCAAACAAACTGACCGTGTCGTCGATTGATAAATTTCGTCGTTTGTCTATGACAATCGTCGACAAGTTGCGAAACCAAGGAGGGTTTCCAGATGTCAAATGAAAACCAAACTGAGGTCACCTTTGATCGCCTGAAGAACTACTTACAACGAATCGGATTCAACCGTTCGTTGGCGATGGAAAGCACGGTGGCGTTTCATCATGATGATTCAGGAGTGATCGTGACACTGTCTGTACCGGAAGATGGAGTTTCAATCCGACCGGCTGATCTACTGTCAATCCTGATGCGTTTGGAGTCAAACGGAATTGAGACCGAAGATGGAATTCAAAAGCTCCGCCAAGGACAGATTCCGATTGCAGCCTAATGTTTGAGCCTCTTTACGATCATTTGTTTTCGTTTTTGAAATCAATAGATTTCGAAGACAATTCGCCGTCTGATTTCGAACGAGTTTTCGCGCGGAAAGACATGGACATCATTCTTGCGTTTTCCATGCTCGACGACGCGTCGACGACAAGAAAAGTCAGATCTGCTGACTTGCTGTCCACTGAAACAAGGCTCGTACATCACGGAATCATCGCTGCCAACAGCTTGACCGACCTACTGCGGAAAAAGTTCGCGGAAGAAGAAGCCAGATAAGCCAACACTGCGAGGCAGAAAGACAATGTCTTCAATGGACCCCGAACCAGCTTTCGAAGGCCTGCTCGACCTGTTGGCTTCCAACGTCGCCCCGGAGCAAGTTCTGGGTTTTCGTTTGCCCGACGACAACCAGCGCCGGCTTGACGATTTGCTGGCCAAAAATCGCACCAACACGCTCACCGAAGAAGAGCGATCTGAGTTAAAGTCATTCGAACACCTCGAGCATGTCGTTCGTTTGCTCAAGGCAAGGATGTACGGTCGTCAAAATTAGTGGGCATCCGTCGGTGCGTCGTTTTTAGCTTAGGGAGCGAGCCGACGAGTCGGTCAACGCGTTAACCGAGGTCGAAGAACCCTTGGGTTATGGACTAGCAGGGTTAGTGTCTGTGAGTAGTTACATCTTCCGCGGAACAGGGTAAGATGTTGAAGTCAGCACGAAGGAACACAAATTGTCTGTGCGACACGACACCACATCTTTTACTAGATTCGAATTTTGGTGTCCGACGCACTTTACATCGCGTTTGGACAGTCCCAGTTTTAGAGTTTCATGGATCCGAAAAACAAATACTTGGAATACTTGCGTGCCAGTTTGCGAAAACCGTCCAAGCGACGCATTCGAAAGTACAGCGTTCTAGATTTGTTCGCAGGATGTGGTGGTATGGCCCTTGGTTTTGAAAGCGTTGGGTTCGAAACCACTGGATTCGAAATGCTTGAGGATGCATGCGAGACTTATTCGGCGAACTTGAGTGGTGAATGTCATCAAATGTTCCTTGAGCCCGGACTGGATTTGGGCCCGAAGGCAGATGTCATCGTTGGGGGCCCGCCTTGCCAACCGTTTAGCGTTGGCGGCAAGCAGGACGGGAAACGGGATAAACGCGACGGATTTCCGGCTTTCTTGTCAGCTGTCGAAAAGTATCAGCCGCGACTCGCAATGTTCGAGAACGTTCGTGGGATGTTGTATCGAAACAAATCGTATTTCGAAAAGATAATCGGTGAGCTGAAGTCGCTCGAATATGTTGTTGAGTACAAGTTGATTCGGGCGGTCGATTATGGAGTGCCACAAAAACGGGAACGATTGTTTGTCGTGGCTCATCGTGGTGAATGGGGTTTTCCACGCAAATTAGAGTGTGATCATTTCACAGCCGGAGACGCGATTGAGGACATTGCATTTCAGACAGACGAAAACACCAAATTTTTGACCGAGAGTATGGACCAATACGTAGCCAAGTACGAAAAGAAGTCTCATTGCGTAAGACCTCGAGATTTACACTTGGATCAACCTTCGAGGACGGTTACGTGCAGGAACCTGAATGGAGCAACCGGCGATATGCTGAGGGTTAAACTGCCTGATGGTCGTAGAAAAAGGTTAACCGTAAGAGAGGGGGCAAGGCTCCAATCGTTTCCAGACTGGTTTCAGTTTTTCGGTAGCCTAGGAAGCCAGTTTAACCAAGTTGGCAATGCGGTGCCGCCGCTTTTGGCACGAGAACTGGCTAAGTCTGTTTTGAATTATCTGGAGCAATCAGTGGAGCTGTCAACAAACGAAATTCATAGGCTCAATAGGCCCAAGCAACCTTTGTTGTTTTGAAGATGTCTGGAAAAAAGAAAATTGAACAAGCGTGCGAGCTCCTGAGAGCAATTGGAGTGCCTGTCGACAAGCAGACTCCAAGACGGAAAAAGCGATGGTGTATGGCGTTACTTGGTGCTGCCAATTTGAAGCCACGAACTCCATGGAAAAAATCTGCCATCGCTGGTGATACTGATCACAACATTACAACGCGCGAGATGATTGACTTTTGGAATTCTCATTATGGAGAGGATCTTAGTCGAGGTTCCTACGACGACGTAAAAAGGAAAGATCTCGATGTTCTGATGGTCGCTGGCATCGTTACAGGAAGTGCAGGAAACTCGAACGCAAATCCAAATGACCCGACGAGGGGGTATGCGATCGCGAAAGAAGCCGCGAGAGTTTTGCAAACGTTTGGCACCGAAGAATGGACTGAAGCAGTCGATGAATCCATGAAGATCGCTGGCACGCTGAAGGATCGTTTCAACAAGGGGCGACGTCTGAAGACTATTGCGATTACAACGCCAAGTGGCAAGTCATTGCAATTGAGCCAAGGCGATCATAACCTTTTACAAAAACAAATTGTTGAGTTGTTTCTCCCTCAGTTCGTGCCGGACGCAGAGTTGCTTTACTTAGGCGACGCAACAAACAAGTCGCTTTTCATGGAGGAGGTCAAGCTGGAGGAGTTGGGTTTTTTTGAACTATCACACGAGATGTTGCCAGACGTTGTCGCATATTCCCCTGAAAAGGACTGGATAATTCTGGTAGAGGCAGTTCATTCAGCAAACCCAATTGATCATATCCGACATCTCCAAATGGAAGAAAGCACGAAAAAATGCTCCGCGCCATGTGTTTACGTTAGCGCTTTCAAGGATCGTGGATCTTTTCGAAAGTGGGTATTGGAGATCAGCTGGGAAACAGAAGCTTGGCTTGCTGATGAGCCCGAACACCTGATCCACTTTAACGGAGACAAGTTTCTCGGTCCTTACCAGGGGCCGTGACGCCGGCTGAGCAATGAATAAGGGGTCAGCAATGAATAAGGGGTCAGGCTGGTCAGGCTACTTTATTCAGCACCCTTCCTTTTCCTTCTTCTCCGCCTCAAGCTTTGATCGACAGTATCGAAGGTTGTTTAGGACGGTGAGGTCTTTGTGATCCGTTGACTCATTGGCCTTTTCGTAAATCTCAACAGCCGCCTTCCAGTCTTTCTTGTCAAGGATCGGCTTGGCTTTTGAAATCCAGCAAGCTGCGAGGTTCTTTCGCAGTTGGAAACAAACCTGGAAACGCTTCGCAGCCCGTTCGTAGACTTCGCTTGCTCCGCAATCTGGGTTGAAGAATAGTTTCCTACGTCTTTTACCGCGTATTCTTGGTGTTACAAAATGTCGGCAGTTGTGTATAATTGCCGACAATTAGTAACACTGGAAGATGGATGGCAAAAAGAAAACGAAAAACAATACAGGAGAAGGTGCTGGACTTGGTGCGCGAGCAGGGATTCATCCGCCCCAAGGATCTGGCCAAGCACCGGATTGCTCGAGTGCACCTCAGCCGCCTTTGTAAAAAGCAACTTCTTGAGCGAGTTGAACGCGGCCTCTACGCGCTACCGGGAACGGATCTCGATACTGACGACATCACCGAAGCATGCAGGCGAATACCAAACGGGGTGATTGCGCTCATCTCCGCACTGGAGCATCATGGACTGACAACTCAAATTCCACACGTTGTTTGGATCGCGATTGACCACAAGGCACGAGCCCCGAAGATCGAATATCCCCCGATTCGTCTGATAAGGTCTTCGAAAATGGCTCTGACATACGGAGTGCAGCTCAAAAAAATTGGCAAGAGCAAGATCCGAGTGTACTCTCCCGCAAAAACGGTGGCCGACTGTTTTCGGTTTCGAAACAAAATCGGGCTGGATGTCGCCATCGAAGCTCTCCGTGATTGCAGAAGAAAGAAGCTCGCAACGATTGACGAAATCTGGGACGCAGCCAAAGTTTGCCGAATGACGAAAGTGATGAAGCCGTACATGGAGGCTGTATCGTGAGCAAGTCAAACCTGGCTGCATCCATTCGGCAACGTCTGAAGAATCGCGCCAAAGAAAAAGGAGAAAGTTTCAATTTGATTCTGGTTCGTTTCGGTCTTGAGAGATTGCTGTATCGACTTACCGCAACGACGCCGAAAGACGAATTTGTACTCAAAGGCGGTTCACTATTCTATTGCTGGACCGAGCAACTGCATCGACCGACGCGAGACATTGATCTCTTGGGCAAAGGCGAAGCGTCGCTGGAGCGTTTCAGAAAAATCTTCTTGAATGCGATTCAAGCTGAGATGGAAGATGGATTGGTCTTTGATCATGAATCGCTCGAAGTTGCCACAATGAAGGACGATCAAAAGTACGGTGGAATCCGAGTTTCTGTGTTGGCTTTCTTGGGTAACGCAAAAGTCAATCTTCAAGTCGACATTGGTTTTGGCGATGCTACAACACCGGATCCGACGCAAATTCAGTTTCCAGTTTTGCTCGATTTTCCCATTCCAGAAATTCTTGCGTATCAAAAGGAGACGGTGATCGCAGAGAAGTTTCAGGCGATGGTCGACTTGGGAATCGCAAACAGCCGAATGAAGGATTTTTTCGATCTATGGACTCTCGCCAGAGAGTTCGAGTTCGACGGCTTGTTGTTGGCAAATGCAATCGAGGCAACATTCAATCGCCGTGAAACTCAATTCCGAAAGAAGCACCATTGGCGCTAACCAGCGAGTTTGCTGATGATGCGTCAAAACAAAATCAGTGGAAGGCATTTTCAAACAAGCTCGAATTGAACGAAAGTCTCGCGGACGTTACAGAGTCGATTAGCATGTTCTTGATGCCCTGTGTCGCGTCGATCCACGACGGGAAGCCGTTTGAGTTCCGTTGGGAAAATGGGGAATGGGTTTGAGGTGATATTGCCGCGAACAGCGCCTTAGTAAGCGTCGCCAGCACCAGCGACTACGCGCCAACGGCTCGATCCTTCGAAGTCCGCGACATGCTAATCGCCGAGATCGACGAGCTACTCGACCCGCAAAACGAAGTCGTCGCCAAAGGCATCAAGAAGTTCAACTCCGCCATCCGAAAGGCAAAGGTGCCTGCAATCTGGGTTGAGGAGTAGAGAGAACCTTTGGGGGGTGCGTCAAGTTTGGAGATAAAACCAAACTTCCAGCGCGGTGATTTGTGTACGGCGGATCTGCATTAGGTTAAGTTGTAGCTGACTAAATTTGTGACCGTAATCGAAGTGAGCTTTCAATGGACGATAGTCCACTTATTCCTGACCGACACGTGGACCTGATTGTCAGTGAATACGCGATCTTGCAATCCAAGATTGACAAAATTGGCGAATTCAAATTCAAAGTCCGCGGGTGGTCCTTAACGTTAATAGTCGCTTTCGTCGTTTTGACGAAAGATGGTATATCGTCTTGGATTATTGGGATTGGATGTCTCTTGTTTACGGCGCTGTTCTTTTTGCTTGAGCTTGAACAAGCTCGTAACGCAGAAGTGGTAATTGCAAGACTCAAGGAACTGGAAAGAACAGTAAGAATGTCCCGGTCTCCTGCACCGTTGTTCGCTGGATTTGCTCTAGATTACGTTGACAAACCATCAAGTCTTTTAGGCGTCAAACTTGACTCAAAGCTAATTCGGCGGCTTAAGAAGAATACAATCTTTGTCTTTTACGGCGTACTGTGCTTGATTGGTTTTGCGGTAATGCTTTTCCCTTCAGGTCTCAAGAAAGCGCCGGAATCAAGTGATACTGCCCATCCTCCAAGTCAACTACCTAGCCAGCAGAGTGTCGACGTGAATTTGAACATTGGCGAATCTCTTCCAATCAACAAAATAGAAATAGAAGACGGAGTCATCGACGGTGATACAAAAGGTGCAGGCAAACCTCACCTAAGAATTGAATCTGGCAAAACGCAAATCAATCAGCAAAGTAGCAGTTCGGCAAAGGTCGATTATGAATGAACTAGATACTTTCCGATACAACATCGACAATCTGGATTCCAGCTTTGACGATGCAGATTCAGTCCACGAGTTTGGTGTATACGTAGACGAGTTTGCGACTGGCCTCATATCGTTTTTGAAAGCCAATGAAATTCGGTCATATTCGTATTCATTAGACGAGTTGTTGCGAGCTTTAGGCGTCAACGATGACACAGTAGATGCCGCAAGTTCACTTCTTGAGCACATTGAAAATCGTGCATATGGCGAATCGTGTCTCACGGATGAAGACGTTAGCGAAGCAGAGGACTGTCGGAATGAAATATACAAGAACTTGGTGCAATGGTGCGAAGAGAAAATGCAGGCATGAACAAAGTCGATGTTTTGAGCCACTTACGAATTGAGTTGGCTCTTATCGATGTCTCGCTGGATGATCTCGTGTCAGCATCGCGAGAGCTGGTCGTTTTTGGCTCTCGTGCTTGCGGATGCTCGACGATGGACAGCGACTGGGACCTGCTGCTCATTGACGGGCCTCGCATTCGAATAGCTGGGATGGACATCGTCAACAAGTCGCCATCTGATCCATCCTCTTGGAAAGAATTTCTTTCCTCCGAATTGGCTAGTCACATCAAGCATTTTGGAATTTGGGCCAAAGGATCTGGTCACTGGACGCGTGATGTTGAGTTAGACGGAACAGCATATCGCGAAAAAGTTCACAAAGTATCCCGACAAATGGGGAGGCTAAGTGACGACCGAACACAACTAATTCCATTACTGCTAAAAAAATGGAACACCCTGGTTCGTCGAGACATACAACGACTTGATCGACTTACGAAACGAGTCCCCACACCGGCGTCTCAGCAATTGGATAGAGAATATCACAGTGATCCAAAGATAATCGCAAAAATAAAGCAAAGCCAAAACTCTAGTAGGTATCGGCAATTTGCACGACTCATCTCGGAATATGAACGTTGGTTCTCAAAACATGAGTCAATTCTTTGCTCTGAGCATGCGGAGTTAAAGTACAAAATTAGTGACTCAACACCTCTGCTTCGCAGAATCCACCCACGACAAATAGTCGAAGTTCAGGATGGGTTCCGGCCGTCGCCGTCAGCATTTACCCCAGACGCAAACGGCATGCTTCGCTTTTTCATTGAAACTCGTTTCGGAAACCAAAATGCGTTGCAGGGGTCTCGTTTGTTCAGCCTCGCGTCGATAGAAGCAGGTCACATCCGTAAACTTGGGTTAGAGCTGAATCCGGACCAAAAGGAAAATGATTGTGCCGTCGCACTGGTCACTGGCAAGGTTTCTAAATTCGCGAGTCGAGAAATGGCGAAATTGTCAACTTGGAAGGTGTTGAAATGCTCATGATTTATTTTCTGATGCCTCACTTTCTCGATGGAGCTGCTGATGCCTTAAAGGCTTTTACAGAGTGGAACTAAACTGGGACCACACCTGACTTCATCTTGGCGGAGAAGGGCACCAGAAAAGGTACAGCGGAACTTTGATGTTTCTCTCACTTCTTGGGTGGCGTTGGAGGTCTTCGCGGCGGTGCTGGTTGGTGGCCGTGATCTGGATTGGGTTTCGGCGGGGGAGGCGTTCGCGGTGTAGGTTTGTCAGTTGACATTACTTTTCTTTTCCTTTGTCGCGCGAAGATGTTTCGGAACTTTGAGAACTGCGAACACTTGACGGCTGATACCCCTTGCTGGTGTCAACCGATCCGTCGGCTTGCGACTCTGTGTTTGGAGTCTCAGTAGGAGGTTGCAGACGGGCAGAAGGAACTTGGCAGCCCTCCGCAAGCCCCTCCTCAGAACTAAGATTTTCGATTTCCGTAATGGCTTCTTTGTCTTCGTCAGTCATTCTATTTGTCCTTTTTTGGCGGTGGCTTTTGAGGTGATGGTTGCCAACCCTGATCCGGCAAGATCGGTTTTGATGGCGGCGGCGTTGGAGTAGTGGGCTTAGGCTTGTCCTTACTCACTTTTTCTTCTCCCCTTTGTTATTTGCGCTGTCGTCCTTTTTCTTGTTAGGCACTGCCGATTCGGGAACCCGGCTAGGTTGTACGCCAGCAATTCGCCCATCTTTTTTCCGAGGCGCACTAGGTTGCAAGCCCTCCTCAATCGTTTCACCGTTTTTCAACTTGTCATCCATTCGAGTTGTCGCCTCCCGTCGCAGTGTCCTGAGATTGCCCATTGGTTGATGAATCGGCGGACGAATCTGAGTCGTTTCCGCCTCTGTCCAAGTTAATGTTTATCTTTAGCGGCGTCGAAGGTTCATAGCCGCCCTTCACGCTTCTTATATAATCGCCTGAAGCACCTTTGTCTGGCTGAAGCGTTTTATCACGAGTCATATTCACTCCTACGAAAATACAGAAAAAAACTAGGCCAAGCCCGAACAAGCAAAATGAAATCCAATTGAGACACCTTGTCCACTGAGGTGGAGGCTCATACTCAACATCCCCCCTAATCACACTAAGGTTGTGGTTTAAGGCTTCCTGAGAAGTTAAGAATGACAGCAAAGTTGCAAGAACGCTGAAGCAAAGGAACGTCCACGTCGCAACGAGGCATTCTATCCAAATTGCTGGCACCTCAATTACGTTGAAGACGCCAAAAGTCAATCCAAAAAGGGCCGCGGATACAGTTAGAATTGCTTTGTCGAACTGAGCAGCTTGAGCTTGGGACGCCGAATCGATCTTGTCTTCTTCCCTTATTTGTTCTGCTCGAAGTCTTGCCGCTTCTGCATCTTTCCTTTCCTGTTCCGCCCGAAGCTTTCCGATCTCTTGCTCAACTCTTGACGCAATCTCAGATTCAAGCTTCTCAGCTTTTGCCTTCTTTGCCTTGCTTTTGGATTTCTTCTTCGCCATTGCTATATCGCTGATGAGGACCTACCTATCTTTTTCTATACTTGCATTTTGACTGAGACAAGGTTAGCCCCGTGATTTTGAACTCGAAATTTTCGACTTCAAATTTCGTTGCATTGAGCAATGAATGAGGGCTCAAGCAATGAATAAGACGATAGCTACACTATTCAGCACCGTTACTTTTCCTCTTTCTCCGACTCAAGCCTTGATCGACAGTATCGAAGGTTGTTTAGCACGGTGAGGTTTTTGCGATCCGTTGACTCATTGGCCTTTTCGTAAATCTCAACAGCCGCCTTCCAGTCTTCTTTGGAAAGGAACGGCTTGGCTTTTGGGGGGGAATGAAATGGGGGGGGAATGAAAGGGGACGCATCTCAATAACCGGTCACCGCTGACTTGCAGTCGTATGGATGGGTTTCACGGGGAGCAAA
>CALLUY010000186.1 GCA_938010615.1 uncultured Pirellulaceae bacterium
GAATCCGGTGATGGCGCTGCGCTTATCACCGGCTAATAGCTTCAATCCCTTCGGGATGGTCCGATATAGAGCAACTTCAAAATTTACGCGTCGGGCTTGTGATTGCCAGTATGTACTTGCGTAACTCTCCGAATGGCAGAGCCTTACGGCAGTCCATGCAATTTCCTATTGCGCTTCGGGATTGTATATGTGTTCTTATCTCTCGATGAATTCCGCGCAGACCGCTCGCGGGACTTAACAAATCTCTAGCTCCCGATCAGAATATGAGCTCGCCGATTCAACCGTCTCGGCACAGTTCAATATCGGAGCCAGACAATCATGTCCGCACTATATAAACGTTGCTGTTTACTAAGCTTTCTGCTGGTCGCTGTATCGATCAACTCTCTTTCCAAAATCAATGCCGACGAAGGCATGTGGTTGTTCAACGACTTGCCGAAGGACTACCTTAAGAGCAAGCATGGATTCGAGCCAACCGACGAGTGGGCTGACAAGCTGATGAAGTCCTGCGTTCGATTCAATGTCGGCGGGTCGGCTTCTTTCATCTCCAGCAACGGTTTGGTTCTGACCAACCATCACGTCGCATTTGACACCCTTTCAAAGCTAAGCAACGACGAAAACAACTACGCAAAAGATGGATTCCTCGCCAAGTCGATGGACAGCGAACTGAAAGCACCGGATCTGGAGCTGAACCAGCTTCAGAAAATCACCGACGTTACCGACAAAGTTAACGAATCGGTGACAGCCGACATGGCTCCCGCGGACGCGGCAAAAGCTCGACGGGCACGCATCGACGAAATCCAAACAGCTGCCACCGACGAATCAGGATTGCGATCGGACGTTGTCACTCTTTACGGCGGCGGCAAGTACCACCTTTACCAATACAAAAAGTACACCGACGTGCGTTTGGTTTGGGCTCCGGAAGCCGGCATCGCGTTTTTCGGTGGCGATGCGGATAACTTCGAGTACCCGCGATTCAATTTGGACGCGACGATTTTCCGAGTTTACGAAGATGGCATGCCTGCCAAAATCGAGCACTTTTTGAAATGGTCTGAAAACGGTCCAGACGAAAACGAATTGGTATTCGTCGCTGGAAATCCCGGACGCACCAGCAGAATTTTCACCACCGACGCTTTGAAGCACCAACGCGATACGCGGATGCCATACATTTTGGATTTCATTCGTCGCCGGGAAGTTCTGCTTCAGCAGTTCGGTCTGGGGGGCCCTGAAAAGGAACGAATCGCGAAAGACCAATTGTTCGGAATTCAGAACTCTCGAAAAGCATACATGGGCATGCTTGGCGGATTGCAGGATCCTAGCGTGATGGCGACAGCCGAAGCTGCAGAACAGAAGCTTCTGGAAAAGGTGAAGTCGACTCCGGAACTTCAGGAATACGCGTCAGCTTGGGATAAGATTGCGGACGTGCAAAAACGCAAAGCGGAGATGCAAGGACAAGGGGTTTTGATCAGTTCGCGAATGTTCTCGATTGCTCAAGAGCTTGTTCAAATGGCGACCGAAGACCAGAAGCCATCCAGCGAGCGGCTTCGCGAGTTTCAGGATTCAGGTCGTGATTCGCTCGAGCAACAGCTGTTTTCTTCGGCTCCGATTTATCCAGAGCTGCAACAAGCCGTATTGGCTGATGAGATCGCTCGCATGTGCGAGATTCGCGGTGCTGACGACGAATTGTGTCAAAAGATTTTGGCCGGCAAGAATCCGATCGATCGTGCTTCGGAACTAATCATGGGATCAAAACTGGGCGATCCGGAAGTCCGCAGAAAAGTCGCAACCGGCGGAATCGAAGCGATCAAAAGCTCGGACGACCCATTGATCAAGCTCGCGTTGATTGTGGATGACAAAGTTCGTGCGGACAGGAAGGTCTCCGAAGAGCTTGGGGAAATTGAGAAACAAGCGTACGCCCAAATCTCAAAGGTCCTATTTGCAGCCAATGGCACTTCCGTTTACCCGGACGCGACTTTCACCTTGCGTTTGGCCTTCGGTCCCGTGACTGGCTACGAAGAGAAAGGTAAATCGATTCCGGCATTTACTGACATCGACGGAACATTTGCCCACGAAGAAGGTCACGCTGGACAGAAAGACTTTGATCTTCCAGAGACTTGGGCTGCGGCTCGCGGAAAGATCCCAGGCGGAACGAAGATGAACTTTGTTTGCACTGCCGACATCATCGGCGGAAACTCAGGATCACCCGTCGTCAACAAAGATCTCGAATTGGTCGGCCTAATTTTCGATGGCAACATTCAGTCGCTGATCGCCGATTACGCTTACACCGATAAGCAAGGTCGTTCAGTCAGTGTGCACTCGAACGCCATTCGTGAGGCGTTGCGATACGTTTACGACGCCGAAACACTCGCCGATCAACTTGGCAAGTAATTCAATTTGGTTTCATCTGTACTCAAGGCCCGGCATTCAACGCCGGGTCTTTTTTTACGTGGACCTGCCGATTGGTCCAGTTTTTCGGGCGTTGAGCTGACTTTAACTATTTTCGAAACCATTACGTTTCCGAAACAGTCGGCACGAACACGGATTTTGCAAGACAAATCCGTATTCAAATCGGCTCAGTTTTGTTCTCGGCGTATTTCCAAAGGCTGCTTTTTGCCGATCCACCCGAATGTAGCATCAATTGATACGCAATCCGTGGAACCAACCCAATGAGCAATGCCTCCAATCTGGAATCTGACCAAGCTGGAGATGTCAGCATCGATGCGATGCTGGATCGAATCAATCGGATGGCGTCTGGCGAGTCAGTTCCACCAATCCCTCAAGGCATCCCTACCCCTCTTCCGAGCTCAGCGTCGCCGCAAACCGCCGCACCAGGCTTGGTAACTGCTCCACCGCCGCCTCCGGTGCAACCTGGCGAAGGGCAAAAAGCAGTTGCCAATACTCCTCAAGATAACAATACCTTCGTTCCAGAAGAGCCACAAACTCAGGCTGATCTCAGGATCTCCGCGTCGCTTATCGAAGAACTTGCGTGCAAGTTCTTGCTGTCCAAAGGCGAAGCTTCGATTCGAAACATCAGTGATCAACTCGGCGTGCCGTTTGCCGTAATCGAAGATCTCGTTACCCGTCTCAAGAACGAGCAATACCTCGGATATATCGACCAAGCGGCTATGAACGACTACATCTGTCGTTTGACAGACAAAGGACGTCAACTCGCCAAAGATTATTCAAATTCATGCACCTATTTTGGAACCGCTCCGGTTAGCTTCGAAGATTATGTGGCCAGCGTCACGGCCCAGACGATCAACGATCAAAGTCCAAGCGAAGAAGATTTGGCGCGGGCATTTTCAGATCTGCTGATCGATCCAACGATGATGATCCGTCTTGGGCCGGCGGTAAACAGTGGCCGCGGTATGTTCCTGTTTGGATTTCCGGGTAACGGTAAAACCAGTATCGCGGAACGAATCACAGAAGCTTTCGGAAAGCACGTCTGGATTCCAAAGGCAGTGACCATCGACCGTGACATCGTTCGCGTATTCGATCCAATGAACCACGAGGAGTGTCCGCTCGACGAAAGTGACGACATCCTCGACCGAGTCCGCTACGACAAGCGTTGGGTTCGAATTCGTCGACCGACAATCGTCGTCGGTGGTGAGCTTAAGATGGAACATCTCGAGCTACAGTACAATGCCGAAACGGGAATCAGTGAAGCTCCTGTACAGATCAAGAGTAACACTGGCTTGTTGTTGATCGATGACTTTGGCCGTCAGCAAATGACGGTCGACGAGCTTCTCAACCGTTGGATTGTTCCCCTTGAAAAGCGATACGACTTTTTGAACACGAGTAACGGAAAGAAAGTCCAGGTTCCGTTTGATCAACTGGTTGTGTTCTCAACCAACCTCGAACCGAAAGACCTCGTTGACGACGCGTTCCTGCGGCGTATTCCGTACAAAATTGAAGTGCCTGATCCGTCAGTCGAAAACTTTGTAAAGTTGTTCGAGATCATGTGCAACAAGGTTTTCAAAGTCCAATACAAACCTGAGTTGGTGAAGTATCTGTTGGAGACTCACTACCTCCCAACCAATCGCCCATTGCGAAACTGTCATCCACGTGACCTGTTACTTCAAGTGCAAAACTATTGTCGCTACTTGAAACGGGATTTCGAATTGACGAAGGAAGCTCTGGACTTCGCATGCGAGAATTACTTCTCGATCATGTAATCAGCTGGCGTCAACAAACGTCTCAAGGTCTTCAAAAAACTTTGGGTAAGTTTTAGAAACACAGCCGGGATCTTCTATTTTGATTCCCGGCTGTTTCAAACCAATCAATGAGAAACTCATCGCCATTCGGTGATCATCGTAAGTCGCGAACGTCGTCGGTTCCATTGGTCCCGGATGAATCGTCAATCCATCTTCTCGCTCGTCGACGGTGACACCAAGCTTCCGGAGTTCAATAACCAGATTGCCAATGCGATCCGTCTCTTTCACACGATTGTGGGCGACGTTGCGGATGTTCGTCGGACCGTCCACAAACAGAGCCACCGACGCAAGCGTTTGAACCGTGTCACTAATGTTCGCCATGTCGACATCAATCCCACGCTTGGCTCGTCCCGAAACCGTAATCGAATTCGTGTCGACCGTTACCTCGCAGCCCATTTTTTCCAAACAGCGAACGAAATCCACGTCGCCTTGCAGAGAATCTTTGCCAAGCCCGACCACGGTTGCGGTCCCGCCAATTATCGCCGGAATCGCAAAGAAATAGCTGGCTGCCGAAGCGTCTGGTTCAATTGAATAGTCGCATCCACGATACCGTTCGGCGGATCGAATCAAAAAGGAAACAGGAACGCTGTTGGTTTCCTTAACTTCAACGCTGACACCAAAGCTACGCATCACTTCGATCGTCATCGAAACGTATGGTAGAGAGACCAGCTTACCATCGATCGCAATCTCCAAATCGCCTTCCAATTGCGGCGCCGCCATCAAAAGTCCGCTCAGATATTGGCTGGACAAACTTCCAGCAACAGAAATAGCTTTCGCAGGCGTCCCTCCGGGCTTGATGTTAACCGGTGGACAACCTCCGGGTGAAATCGCTTCGACATCGGCACCGAACTGTTGAAGTGCTTCAACTAAAGGACCGATCGGCCGTTGCCTCATTCGCTCAACGCCATCGATTCGAAAGTCCCCGCCAGCGAGCCCCAACATCGCGGTCAAAAACCGAATCGACGTTCCGCTGTTACCAATTTCGAGGTCCGCTTTGGCGTTCGGAATCGAACCGCCCTGCCCTTCGATTTTGACAACGCACTGCTCACGATCGTGCGACAGACTGAAACCAAGCCGAGACAACGATTCCAACATGACTTGGGTATCGTCACTATCAAGAACGCCGGAAAGCGTCGAAGTCCCCTCAGCAAGTGCGGCGCAGATAAGCGCACGATTGGTGATACTTTTGGATCCTGGTGGACGGATAGAACCGTTTACAGCGCCACTGACTGGCCTGATCGATCTGGTTTCGGACATTGTCTGAGCGTTGCGGGAGCGAGCCACCGATTGAAATGTGACTTTGTAGAATCACGACGAACAACCACGAGTCTACGCTACGACGCTAAACAATTGAAGCCTACGCGGTGCTATTCGTAATCGAATCGCGATGGTCACAGCAATGACTGCACGCCGCCAAATGCACGGAAATCGACTCGACCAAGTCGTGATCCGTCAGAGCATTTACGATGTACTTCGGCAAATGCTTTTTAACTTCCGAACAAGCAATACCGCCCGGATAATTTGGATTACCTCTGAGGGCCCCGAGTTCGTCCTTCTGTCCGAGCAAACTCCAGCCGGCGAAACCGACGCCTGCAACGACGACGGCAGCAGCGGAGGCTGACTTAAGGAACTGACGACGAGCAATCGCGTCGTTGCGAGAGCGAACTGAATCGGAAGCCGATCCAATTGCCCCCGTAGCGCACGGCTGCCAGTGACTTTCTGATTTGTTTGAGTTGGAATTCATGGCAAAATCGATTGGAAGTGTTTCGAGAGAGTACCAAGTTGAATAGTTCGACATGCTTGACCACGGTAGTCAGCACGACACTTATATAATGGGTTAAATCTCGGGAAAGGCAAAAGCCGATTGTGGAATATTTGTTTTACAGTGGGATGGATAACGGTTTGGCGAAAGAAGCGTGAAACAGCTCACGCCAGAACCTTCATGGGTGGCTGTGGAGGATCAGGGACATTCAGCTGAGGAGTCGGCTCGTTGACCTCCGCAGCAAGCTTTTCAAGCGATAGCAAAAAGATTCGACGACGGGCTATCGAAAGTAAACCCTCAGCCTGGAGCTGGCCCAAGACAACGGTTACGGTCTCGCGAGTACTGCCGACGATGCTGGCCATCTCTTGATGCGATAGCCGAATCTGCAACTCGATTCCTGTCTCGGTTCGACGCCCATATTTTTCGGATAGCTCAAGCAGCAAATGGATTACTCGGTCGCGATTGGATCGAAAAAGCAAGTTTCGCAAACGCCGTTCAACACGCTGTCGCCGCAAACCGATCAGCTTCGTCACGCCCAAGACGATGGAAGGATACTTTTGAACGATCGCCAAAAGTTCATTTTTGGGAATCGCAACCACGATCGACTTCTCCGCCGCCTCAGCGATTCCATCGCGGCCTGAACTGCTGTCCAGAAGAGAAAGCTCGCCGAAGATTTCGCCCGGATCAATGAACCCGATAATCGACTGTTTGCCTTCGGGAGTTGCGTGGCAAATTTTCACGCGACCCGCGGCGACAAGCAAAATGTCATCCGCTGCGTCATCCGGCATGTAGACGGCTTCACCGCGTTTGACTTTCCGCATTCGAGACTTGGATTCCAACCAAGCGATATCGTCCGCTGAAACTTGCGAAAATAAATCGCAATTCTTTATGTACCAATAACTGTCTGCCATCTCTTCCTCGGGCCAGTTGTGTCGGGTGAATCATGCGTCACCAACGCCAATCGTACCCGCTCATCGAGATCGGGCATGACTATATTAGTGATTTTAAACACCGTTGGTTCGGAAATGTATCTCAGATTACCAAAGCAAGATCGCATATCTTAACGACGTAACCAAAAATTAACATGGTAGGCCACTTGCTCGTGATCGAGCGTTTCGTGCGCCAGTAGATCATCGGCAATCGCTGAAACGGCAGCCCACGCATTGGCCGAATCCATCAATTGATTGATCTCGTCGACAACGGACTGCAGCAAACGTCTCGCAGCGGGTTGCTTGTTGCAGATTGAAATCGCGGCCTCATGTGCGGCGTTCCAATCTGCAGCCCATTCGGGAACCAACTCCAGCGCCGCACTTTCGCCGCGATAGATCATCTCTGCGATCGGTCCGGCCAAGCTGACTCGAATTTCCGCTTCGACCAATTGTCGATTAGAAAGACCTCGCCAACGAGTTACCGTGTCGCCGAAGCGAGCTGGCCCATCATCGTAGGGTGGCTCAACGGTCACACGTTCGATTTCGCCTCCACACAAAACCGCCATCATGGCGTGCCCGGCCTCGTGCCACGCAGTCACCTCCTCATCCAATTCCATCTCGCTTCGACCCATTTACTTTTTATTTCCGAAAAGCCTTAACATCTGCGATCGTCTTTTCCCAGTCACCAGAAAATTGAACGGCTCGATCATCAACGTACACATGCGAAGGCGGTTTGTGTTCGCAAATCTCATCGACCTCGATCTTATGTTTGACCAACCAGTTCGCGATCGCTGTACGTCCTTCTTCAGTATTGCAGCGCGCCGAATGAACGACGATGCGATAGTCCTTGCGAAGTTTGCGAATCGCAATGTCAACTTTGTGGATCGGTGGATCGGCGACAACGCCGGCTCCTTGCCAGCCAGACTGATAGGAGTGGATCACACCATCGAAATCCAGGCAAACAGTCAGTCGCTTGGGCGTGACACCGCTTTTCTCTAACAGCGATTCATTTGCAGGCTGAGTCGCCAACATGCGGTCGATCGCATCATGTCCATCAAGCCATTCGTCTTCTGCGAAAGGTTCGTCATTGTAAACGCGGGTAAAGTGTTTACGCGTATGGTGCCGCCCGGGCAGACGCAACCAACTGCCAAAGTGATTCGTGCCATGACTGCCAGGAAACAGATCCGGTGGTTCGTCCAGCCCCAAAGTTTGATAGTCAGAAGTCAACTCCTTCATGAACATTCTTACTTTGTTAGTGTTCATTGGACTGCTGAAAAATTGCAGCAAATGGTAACCACCGTCCCCGTTAGAATCCATCAGCAGCGGATCAAATCCACTGGATTGCAAACGCTTGAACCAAGTCGTCGCGGCAAGGTAGTTGGCCTCCCGTGAACCGGTGTGATCATCCAAAGTGTGATAGTCGATGTCGATCGCGAACCAGCGACTCGTCCCGTTGGCTGCCTGAGAATGAACTCCCAACAGACCGGCCCCTTCCCTCGCTTTGAAGTGCTTCACCAGAGAAGAAACTTGCAGAGAAATCTTTCCTCGTTCACGACTGAACGGAGCCGTTATTGCTTTGTTCTTGGGAGCTCCGGTGCTCGTTTCGCCACGATATTTTTCCGCGAGATAACGACCCCAAATATCACGGCGGTTCACCCACCGCTCCATCACCCATTCACCAAGCTCCGTAGCACGGTCCTTCCACTGTTGGGCGATCTGATCAAAATGGGCATCATTCATTGAAAAAACAGGGCTAAACTTGTATTCGGAAGAATCATCACAACCGTTAACCCACCCAATTCGGCTCGCTTCGGTTCCTCGATTAATGCTAGCTTCACACTAACACTTTGGATGGCTGCGATTATCATAACAGAATCTACCTCAGCGACCCTTGGCTCGCTTATTTCTACTGCAGCCACCTAACCTCAAACGCTACTATGCCATCAAACACCCTTGCCCCTGAAACAACGACTGCAATTTCGAGCAAAGAGTCTCAACTTTTCGCACATGATTCGAACGTAGTCACCAAAATCACAGATGTTTCTCGCGATTTTGACCGCATGGACACAGGCATGACTTTTGTCGTCCTCCCTGCCTACAACGAAGGCGAAGGTTTGCCAACGTTGCTCGATCGTATTCGCCGAGTATTCTCTGACAATGGCCGAGCATACCATGTGATCGTTGTCGACGACGCAAGTACAGACGACACCGCTGAGATCGCAATTGAAGCGTCGGCAGACATGCCGGTGTCTCTCGTTCAGCACATCGAAAATCAAAACTTGCCAGGTGCCCTGCGAAGCGGAATGACCGCAGCCGTTGGCCTTGCGAAAGAAGGCGACGTCATTGTCACAATGGACGGCGACGACACGCATCCACCAGCATTCATTAATCCTTTGCTACAGAAGATCGCCGAAGGTTATGACATCGTCACGGCTTCCCGTTATCAAAATGGTTCTCGCGTTGTCGGCGTGCCCAAGTTCCGCGTGCTGATGACTTACGGTGCGAAACTGTTGTTTCAGTTGATCATGCCGATTCCTGGTGTACGCGACTACACCTGTGGCTATCGTGCGTATCGTTTCGATGTTCTCCGGGACACAATGGATCACTACGGAGAAGAATTTGTTAGCGAGAAGGGCTTTTCTTGCATGGCCGACGTGTTGCTAAAGATGCGAAAGTTCAAATACGTTTTCGGCGAAGTGCCTTTCCTGTTGCGATACGACCAAAAGCAGGGGATGAGCAAAATGAACGTTGGCCGAACCGTTAGCTTGACGTTGAAGCTTCTATTGAAGCGACGTTTTGGCGGATACTAGAGGTTCGCCATTCGAATACTGAGTTTTCACACCTCGTTGATGCAACACCCATGAATACCCAAACTCTCTCAAACACAACCGCAGCAGATCCTACGACCGGCGATAGCAAAAAGTGGGCGATCGTCGGCGGCGGCATGCTGGGCCTCACACTCGCCATGCGAATGGCCAAAGCCGGCCACAACGTAACGCTCATCGAAGCCGCACCCGTACTTGGTGGTCTCGCATCGGTATGGAATCTTGGCGATGTCGTTTGGGATCGGCACTACCACGTCACCTTGCTGTCCGATTCACGACTGCGAAACCTGATTTCCGAAATCGAGCTCGAAGACAAAATGAAATGGGTCGAAACCAAGACCGGATTTTACACCGGCGGAAAATTCTATTCGATGTCCGACACGAAAGAATTCCTTTCCTTTCCGCCGCTGAACCTTCTGGAGAAACTACGACTCGGCGGAACCATTTTCTACGCGTCCAAAATCAAGAACTGGAAGCGACTAGAAAAAATGACCGTTGAGAAATGGTTGCGGCGTTGGTCCGGCAAAGGCGTCTTCGAAAAGATCTGGGAACCGTTGTTGAAATGTAAGCTCGGTGAAGCATACAAGAAAACCGCGGCCTCATTTATCTGGGCTCACACAAGCCGCATGTACAAAGCTAGGCGAACCGGACTGAAGAAGGAAATGTTTGGCTACGTCGAAGGTGGCTATCGCACGATCATCGAGAGGATGGAAGAAGTCCTGAACGAGAATGGCGTCACGGTCATGGCTGGATGCCCGACTTCAAATGTCGCGAAACAGCCTAGCGGCAAATTCAAAATCGAATTCGCTGGTGGCCAACCGGCAGCTGAGTTCGACAAAGTCATCATGACGACTCCGAACGCGATTCTCAGTCGAGTCTGCGATGATTTGAGCGAAGAGGAACAAGAGAAATTCGACAGCGTCGATTACCTAGGCATCGTTTGTGCGTCGCTGCTATTGAAGAAACCGCTGTCTGTTTACTACGTGACAAACCTGACTGATGATTGGGTTCCGATGACTGCGGTCATCGAGATGACCACCATCGTCGACACGGAAGAGTTTGGTGGAAATTCACTTGTTTACCTTCCGAAGTACATTCCGGCCGAACACGAGATGTTTGAAAAGACGGATGAGGAAGTGAAAGAAAGCTTCCTCGCGGCGCTTGAAAAAATGTATCCCGATTTCACGCGAGACGACGTTCTGGCGTTCGAGATTTCTCGAGTCCGCAACGTGATGGCGATCCCGACTCTGCGATACAGTGAGAAACTGCCGTCGATGAAGTCGTCGGTTGATGGACTGTATGTCGTTAACTCGTCCTACATCCTCAAAGGCAACTTGAACGTCAACGAAACGATCACCATTGCAGAAGACGCGATGGACACGGTTTTGAAAGCGGAACTAAACGCATCGTAGCTTCGACTGTCAGCCCAACCTACTGAGACTCCATCCTGCAGCCGCACCCTCCTTGGGTAGCGGCTTTTTTTGTTTGCCTCTACTCGGGCTACTTCCTCCAATCCCGTACAATCAGTTTTCGGCTGGATTTGCTTGGACTGCATGGGCTTCAGTCGCTGACGACAAACGTGTTTTTCATGCAGATCAACATGAGTAATCATTGACTATGAATCGCGAGAATACTCTGCCACGGCAACGC
>CALLUY010000187.1 GCA_938010615.1 uncultured Pirellulaceae bacterium
CTTTTGCGCAGAGTCAGAATCCGTTGGCTGCGATTGGGCGTCGCGTGTCAGCGTACATGATCGATGTGGTCTTGGTCGCGATGGCGCTGGGATTATGCCTTGGCGGAATGGGAGCCTATGCAGGCTTTGCGGCACAGCAAAAGGACGTAGATCTCCAAGAGATGCTCAAACCCATATCGTGGATCGGTCCGATTATCGGGTTTGCTGTTCCGCTTCTCTACTTTTTCATCCTTGAAGCGATTACCGGAAAGACAATCGGTAAACGTCTGCTTGGTCTGAAAGTGGTCGACCATGAGGGTGCCAAACCATCCTGGGGACGCGCACTTTTGCGAGCGTTCTTTATTCCTGGAGGAGCGGCAGTTCCCATGTTGCTTGGGCTGATGATTGTTTCGGTCTGGCCATTGACGACTTCGGCGGTTGACACAACGCTCCGCAGCGCCGTCAATTCGCTGGTATCGGTGGTGCCGCTTTTGATTATTCTGGCGCCGCTGATTCGCAAACGCGGAAACGAAGGATGGCACGAAAGACTTAGCGGCACTCGCGTGATTACGGATGGACGAACGTCAACGGGACAGCTACTGATTCCCGATCCGAAGCCGCAATGCGATACCGAATCGTCGTTCATGCTGGGACCGTATCGTGTTGGCCAGATTCTGCATCAATCTTCTGACACGACGGTTTACCTTGGAGTCGACACACAATTGGATCGAAACGTTTGGGTCCACTTTTGCGAAGACGAAGGCTGCGCACCGTCAGAGCAACGAATTCTGCTTGCCCGACTTGCTCGACAACGATGGCTCGACGGAGGATTTGACGACTGCAAACGATGGGACGCATTCGAAGCGATCGAAGGTCTGCCTGTTCAGGCCGTCGTTGCATCACGCTATCAAGTTGACTGGCCGGAATACCGCACGGTTTTACAAGACGTCGCCGAAGAAATGAAGATCGCGCTTTCCGATGACACGATGCCTGAAAAACTCTCGCTGCCGCAAGTTTGGCTTGACCGAAACGGGCATGCAAAAATCATCGACAGGAGCCTTGTCGATGTAGTCGACTTGCCGCCCGCGGGTGAAGATCCGCGCACTGAGTCGTCTATGGAAGATACGCAAAAGCTTGCTTGGAGAACACCAGCAACTCCCGACACAAACGATGCCGTCGACTCAGATCGGCCTGAAGAAGGAGCCGCCCAGCTGCTCAAAGCACTTGCGAAATCTTTGTTCAAGGGTCGACCAATGCCGCTTTCGGCACAATCATTCTTGATGGAGCTTCAACGCCAACCGAACAATGAATCGACGCTCACTTGGGCCATCGACCAACTGAGATCACTTTCTGGAAAGCTCGGAAAAATTGACTGGGAGACGCGGGTTGGAATTCTGGGTATCACCGTCGGCATTGAGTATTTGCTCTACACCATGATCAGCGCGTTCATGTACTTGCTGGCGTTCTTTGTCATTCCGGTTCCAAACCCATCGCGATACTTTGTTGGACTGGCGCTGAGTCTGATTGCTCCTGTCATATTGGGTGTAATATTCCGCGGGGGAATCACATTCCACTTTATGGGAATCTCAATCAGCAACAACAAAGGAAAAAGAGTCGGCTATCTTAAGCTCATTACTCGTTCGTTTTTGTCGTGGCTACCGGCCGTCGCGGCAACCGGAGCATGGATGATCTGCATCATTGGTGGCAATGTACGCATGAACGCAGAAGAGCCAGAGGTTGGTTCATTGGCAGCCGACTTCGTTGCGAATCCAATGATTGCACTGTACGCACTGCTGATTATTGCTGCGTGTATTCTGTCACAAGCAGCCGGCGTTTTGATTTCACTCGTTAGTCCAACGCGAGGACTACAGGATTATTTGATTGGAACACGTTTGCTACCCAAGTAGCGTAATTTTGGAAACTGAAAAACATCATGACACTTTTAAAAGCTCACTTCTTCGCGACGTTCGTTGCAATTCTTCTGTTGCTATCGAGTTGCACCAAAGCAGAAGACCCAATCTCTAGGACAACGTCTCTCAAGGATGCAGCCAAAGGCCTGTTTAGCATCGGCGTCGGAACGAGCGCCAATGCGATGTCGACTCCCGGAGCGATGGACTTGCTGAAGCACGAGTTCGATTTCGTTACTCCAGAGAACTGCATGAAGCCAGTTGCGATCCAAAACAAGGATGGTCTCTGCGATTTTCGAGAGGCTGACAAATTCATGAAGCTCGCTGAAAAGAACGGAGTTCAAATCGTCGGCCATTGTCTCGTTTGGGCCAAAGACGATCGTACGCCTCCATGGTTCTATCAGAATGGGGACGCGAAAGCGTCAAAGGAATTGCTGATCGCGCGGATGAAGTCCCACTTGGCAGGAGTTCAAGGTCGCTATCACGGCCGCATCAACCATTGGGACGTCGTTAACGAATTTCTGTCCGATGGCGAAGGAACATGGCGAGAGTCCGGTTGGTTTTCAACTTGCGAACTCGATTTCATCATCGAGGCATTCAAAACAGCTCGCGAACTCGATCCAGATGGTTTCCTGATCTACAACGACTATCGAGCCGAACGAAAAGGAAAACGCGAAAAGTTGTTCAAACTAATCGAGCACCTTCAGGCGAACGAAGTCCCGATCGATGCAATCGGACTTCAGGGCCACTACGAGCTCGATGATGTGCCTTACGAAGATCTCGAATTCACGATTGGGAAAATTCGCGAATACGGTTTGAAGGTCGTGATTTCAGAAGTCGATATCGACGTTGTGAAACGTGGACGATGGTATCAGGATGATGGAGCTTATCGAGAAGAGTTAAAAACTTATGATCCGTACAAGGACGGTTGCTCCGAAGAAATTCTCAAACAACAAGCCGACCAGTATGCCAAACTGTTCGAAGTTTACGCTCGCAACGCGGACGTGATCGAGCGAGTTTCCTTTTGGAATCTTCACGACGGCCAGAGTTGGTTGAACTACTTTCCGTGGAAACGGGAAAATCATCCGCTGCTATTTGACCGGGATCTAAAACCCAAACCGGCGTATACGGCTGTGATCGAAACCTTGAAAAAGTATCGCAAATAGCAACCCATGCCTATCATTGATAGCGATCGTTCAACTCCGTTGGCACCGGAGCTTTTGTTTTCTGTCGCCAATCCTTTAACTGCTGATGCAGCCTTCTCGCGACCTCCGGTTTGGCATCGGCAACATTTTTCGTTTCGCCAATGTCGGTCGCCAAATCGTAGAGTTCGAGTCTCCCATCTTCGAAGTACTCGTGCAGTTTCCAGTTGCCCAAGCGAATGGCTGAACCGGGCCGAGTGCGAAACCATCGATCGTGAGTTGAAATCTCCTTGTTCTTTTTCCGACCCGTTGCTTGGAGATAAATTGGGAAGTGCCAAAACAGCGCACGCTCCTTGAGCGCCGCGTGAAAGTCTCTCATAATTGGAACTAGACTAACCCCGTCGACGACTTTAGCTTCAGGAACTTTTGCTCCAGCAGCTTCCGCAAACGTTGGCATGAAGTCAATATTGATGACGGGTTCATCACAAGTTGAGCCGGGCTCGACATGCCCAGGCCAACGCACAATTAATGGAACACGAATGCCGCCTTCGAAGTAGGAACCCTTTCCCGAACGCAGTGGAGTTTGATGGCTCGTGCTCCAAACGCCTCCATTGTCTGACGTAAAGACAACCATCGTGTTCTCTGTCAGCTTTAGCTCGTCCAACTTCGTCAGCAAACGTCCGACGTTTTCATCCAGGCTCTCGATCATGGCCGCGTAAGAGGCGTTGCTTTGGCCTGACTGACCTTTGACGGCGTCCCATTTTTTCTTCTTGTCGGCCTTCGGCTGCAGCGGGCTATGAACGGTGTAGAAAGGTAAGTACAGAAAGAATGGTTTGTCCTGTTTGTCGGCAACGAACTTGATCGCTTCATCAGTCAGCCGATCGGTCAGATACACTCCCGCTTCGTCCGCAACGCAGTTTACATATTTAAACGGGCTATGGTATCCGCCGAACTTTGCCATCGGGTGACCGATCTGACTTCCTGCAACATTCTGATCGAAGCCGTTCTCAATCGGATTCTTACTGACATGCCACTTTCCGATGGTCGTCGAGCGATAGCCTGCATCTTTGAGCAAGTCAGCAATGGTCAAATTGTCGTTGGCGATGAACTTGGTGTTCTTCGTCGGGATCAGCTTTCGATGTTCCGCCGCACCACGATCGGAATTCAGAACTGTATAGACGCCATGGCGCGGTCCATATTGTCCCGTCAACATACATGCTCGACTTGGCGCACAATTCGACGCTGCAGCATACGCGTCGGTGAATCGCATTCCTTGGCTTGCAAGGCGATCAATATTGGGGGTTTTGTAGTAAGCGCTTCCCTGACAAGCCAGATCCCGCCAACCAAGGTCATCAACGTTGATCAACACGATGTTGGGTCGTTCTGAGTCGTTTGCGAACGCGCCTGAAGAGCTATGAACCCAAACAGGAACCAGCAACCAAAAGAGAACCAGACACATCCGAGGACAAGGGCTGAAAGACATAACGTTCCCAGAATGATACTGAATCGAAATTCCAAACGGATTCACAGTCTGGCACCTGCACGACTGATGATCCATAATGATCTGCTCAGAAAAATTAACAACCCGAGGAACCCATGCCGTCATTCAAATCTTTGTTCGCTTTCATTTTGGTAAGCGGAATTTATGTTTCTTTCGCAGCAGGTCAAACAACACCCGTTTTCGTCGACGGCGAAGCGCAGGAAGTCGCCGCCTTCAAGGGAAAAGCAAACCGCGTGATGCACGACTTGTGGGTCGAAACGGAATTCGATTCTGATGGCAATGGAACAATGGATCGAATGCACGTATCCGTTGCTCGGCCGATTCAAACGGACACCGAGGGTTTGAAAGTTCCTGTCGTCTACAACACCAGTCCCTATTTCGCGGGTACCGCGGGGAACGCAAAAGGTACCTTCTGGGATCCTAAGCATGAAATCGGTGAAACTCCACCGGAACATAAACACCCAAAAGATATCGAACAGCAAAGCAAGCGACCGGTCATTTCAACGGGACACACCAACTACTGGATTGCTCGCGGATTTGCAGTTGTGCATTCGTGTTCTCCGGGAACTGGATTGTCGCAAGGTTGCGTAACGATCGGTGGCGACAACGAATCGCTGGCTCCTAAAGCCGTCATCGATTGGCTCAACGGGCGCGCTAAAGGATTTACTGAGCCTACTGGCGGCGTAGAAGTTCTGGCAACCTGGTGCACTGGCAAGGTTGGCATGACAGGAACAAGCTACAACGGAACTTTGCCAATCGCAGCAGCAACGACTGGCGTTGAAGGTTTGGAAGCCATCATTCCAGTTGCTCCAAACACTTCCTACTACCACTACTATCGCAGCAACGGACTGGTACGACATCCCGGCGGCTACATGGGAGAAGATATCGACGTGCTGTACGACTTCGTGAACAGCGGCGACATGGAAATGCGAAAGTACTGTGACTGCGAAGTTCGTGACAAAGCAATCCTTGCCAACATTGATCGCGAATCGGGTGACTACAGCGATTGGTGGGCGGGACGTGACTACATTCCAAAGCTTGGCAAAGTCAAAGCTGCAACACTGATCGCTCATGGACTCAATGACTGGAACGTAATGCCGGCTCATTCGATCCGCGTCTATGAAGCATTGAAACAACAGGGAACTCCGGCTCAGATCTACCTTCATCAGGGCGGCCACGGCGGCCCACCGACACGTTCGATGATGAATCGCTGGTTCTCTCACTATCTCTATGGCATCGAGAATGGCGTCGAAAATGATCCGAAATCGTGGGTTGTCCGCGAGGGCGTTGACCGTGGCGAGCCAACCCCATACGAAAACTATCCCCATCCAGACGCAAAGATGGTTGCACTCTATCCGCAAAAAGGTGGACTCAAAGTCGGCGTTTTGGATCAAAAGAAGATCGCAGGGCAGGGCACCGAAACGTTGACAGACGATGTTTCGATCGGCGGAAAAAAACTAGCGGCGAAAGCCGAATCGGAAACTCGTTTGCTATTCGCATCACCAACACTGACCGCGCCAGTTCATATTTCAGGCACGCCGAAGTTGAAGATTCGCGTCAGCTCTGACAAACCGGCGGCCAACCTGTCTGTTTGGATCGTTTCGTTACCTTGGGACGAAAAGGCTCGCAAGCTAAACGCAAACCTGATCACACGTGGCTGGGCAGATCCTCAGAATCACAAGTCGCTAACCGAGAGTGAGCCACTGGAACCTGGCAAATTTTACGATCTTGAATTTGATCTTCAGCCGGACGACCAAATCATTCCCGCCGGTCAGCAGATCGGATTGATGATCTTCTCCAGCGACCGCGACTTCACACTCTGGCCCGATCCGGGCACGAAACTGACCGTGGATCTCGATGCAACTGAACTGCATCTGCCAGTCGTGATGGGGAACGAAGGATTGAAGTAGATGGCTCCAATGGTTAGTTGATTTCAACTTCGTACCACAGCGTCTGGTGCTGCGATCCGATCTGGAACACGATCTCCGATCCAACCTGTTCGACGCTGACTTTACCCGTTCGCTTTCCGGTTCCATCAAGTGAATAGACAGTAGGAACTCCGGCCAAGCCACTTTTCGCAATTCGAATCGTGGCGGACACCGGATTGATCAGAGTCGGTCCTGTTCCCCAATTTTCACCGATTGAATTACGAGCCTCGTTCCAATTCATGCCTGTATTTTCTGCACTACTGGAGGCCAGCAACAGCATCGACTTGCTTTGCGTGATCGGTAAGTCATCTTGCGAGGTCAACATGATTGTCGCGTAGTTGTGAGTGACTTTTCCGACTGAAATCTTCGCATCGCCGATCGCAAAATCCGTTTCCGCAACTAGACCCCAAACTCCAATCGACTTTGGTGTATTCAAACGAATAAACGCCTTTTCCGGATCCGTCGCGTCCCAGAGCAAACTGCCGTCGGGCGTTTCAAATCGATTCGTCTGTGGCAATGAAACCGAATCCGGAGCCGAGCCTTTTGTGTCGATGCCAATGCGATAGTCAAACGCTGCTCGGCCATCGATCCGATCAGCGAAGGTTCCTGACTTGAGATTCTCAAGCGGTGCCAAATCTCCCCGCAGGTAAATGTTTCCGGCAGCGGCGAGTACCGCTTCCTTCACTGGATGTCCCGCGAAATCAAACCAACCCTCGAACCGATTCGCAAACCAACGATCCTGATTTTCGGTGTAGTTAAAAAACATGATGCCGTCCCAATCCTGAGTCGCACCAATGATTGCAGCCATCATCACAGCTCCAGATCCGGTCACGTTTGGTTCGCCCTGATTCCATTCGCTCAACGTGAACGGCATGTCGTGGTATCGCCAACCAGTACGCATCAGAATTGAGTTGGCTGGCCAGTCGCTTCGTGTTGGAGCTGATTCGATCGCTTGCTGATCAACCGTCCATTTGGATCTACTCCACTCAGCATCGCCCGGAAACAGAGGGTGATGCCAGTAGTTATGCAGATCGACGAAGTCACAGGTCTCTGCCAGCACGCCCGGTGCGTGGTAGTTCTCCTGTGACGCCGTGATGGGAACTTTGACGCCTAGCTCATCTTTCAAGTAAGACTTCAATTCGACCAGCCAAGATCGCTCTGTATCGACCATGAACTTTTGCAAGTCCGCATGAGAAGCCGTCGACCAACCAGAGGACGGAACTCCAACGGTTCCGGTTTCTATCGATTGGGCCGCGTCCCATTCGTTTACCTCTACGCCTTCTCGCAACTGAACTCCGGCGACCTCTAACGGTGTCGCATTGGTTCCGAAATTTATCGACAGTGCAACTTCGCCCTCAACCGTTTCTTGCGGGAAAACGACGCGAGAAATTTCTTTCCATTGACGACCTGCAGCTACCCTTTCGAACATCCCAAGATCGCGCCACTCTCCGCCGGCAGTGGTGGAGAGTTCCACACCGATTTCACGTTTCTCATCTGCTCGAACCCAACATTTAAACGTGTAGGCTTGTTTTGCTTTGACGGACAAACCTAGCCGCTGAAGCTGCATATGAAATGCCTGATCCGATCTGCCGGAAGGAACAAAACGAACGGCGGTTGCAGTATCCGTGGGGCCTTGCTGACCAAAGATTTTTTCGACTGAGACATTCTTCTCGCCCAAACGCCACGGGGTCAGCTCAGTTTTCCACGCCATGGGTTCAACCAGAAACTCTCCCATTGGTTTTTGTTGACTCATCCACGAGTCACGCATCGTTTTCGTATCACCGTACTTCTTCTTCAGCCATTGGTTCCATTTTACGGCGAACGAGTCCTGATACTTTTGCGGCAATCGTTCAAGCAGCTCCGTGCCCTTCACCGCAAAGTAGTTCTCATTGAGCATCTCAACGATTGCAATTCCCGGATCATCGACACGGCGAAGTTTTCGATAGGGATTCTCGTGCGTCAGCAAGTCACGACAGTACTTTTTGAGTTCTCGCTGCACATCGGGATCGTAGTACATCACCCACTTATTCGAACCGGTCCACCAAAGAACTCCTTTCTCAAGCTGCGGAAAACCTTCCGCTTCGGTCAGCGTCCTCGAAACGTGCAAGTTGATGTTGGCATAGATTCCATTCTTGTGCAGTTCATTGAGAAAGTAATCCAGCCGATCAATCTGATCTGGATGTAGTTCGCGAGTACCGTCTTCTTTGGTGCGCCAGATTCCACCAGGCGCATCTTGCATGTCCATGTGATGAAAGCGAACGACATTGAGCCCGAGCTTGCGAAAATGAGCGGCAATCTTCACAGCCTGTTCGTGGGTCGGAAAGTTTGCGCCGAAGCAAAGATTCACTCCCCAGAAACGCTGACGTTTCCCGGCGACGGAAAATTTTCCATTGGTGATTCCGACAAAGCCATCGGAGCCAGCATCACGCTTCACTCGCGACGCAAAACTGGTGATCGTCTCGCTGAAATCGTCTCCCGGAACATGAAACGGAATCAGATTGCCTTGAGTGTTCTCATCGTTTTGCCCGCAAACAATTGAGGAACAAAAAATGGTCGCAAGGATCGCCGCGGCAGAGAAAATCTGGAGAGGTCTACGGAAGTACATAAGGATGATCATCTGAATACGTTGTGTGGAGGGCGGAGTGGATCGGACCATCGTCAATCTGAAGTGTAACGGACGTTTCGAAGCTGAATTTCGTTGCCATCGAATTCCTTTTCACCCTTCAAATACAAGGGGGAAGTAAGATCCTTGAGGTTTGCCTTGGCGTCCACTTTAATCAGCTCTTCAATCGGTATCGACCATTGCTTCCATTGCTCGGACAGCTGGTACTTTTCGGCAGGACCGAACAACACCCCATTGTTCGTTTGGTTTCCTGCGGCGTAGCGACCGGTTTGAAAGCCTGTTCGGAACTGCGACTTGGTGGTCCCTTTAATTTCAAAATGCAAATGGCCTTTTTTAAAGCGGGACAAATTCTCGCCAACGGAATCTGATTGAATTTCTAGGCCACATCCCCACCACGCTCCGGTACCGGTACCAACATGCATTTCACCATCGACGCGTTTGACCTCACAGGTACCTTCCCAAACATTGAGCTTCACCGGCTTGCTGGGGAACGAAGATTCCGCGGTGTTGTCTGGTGACATTGTCTTGTGGAACACGATGTAGTTCTTCTCAGTGACGGGAGTTCCAATTTTTCGTTCACTGTTAACATTTGCCAACACGGTGCCGTCCCAGTTCCCGGAAACCGGCACCGGCAACAAACTCGCCAACAATTTATTCTCATCTCCACCAAACGTTTTCGTGATCGGATTTCCACCACGTGTCAGTCCTTCGAAAACTCCAGCATCAACCCGATCCCACAACGCGTATTTGGCTCGCCCTTGTAGATCAATTAAGCCAAAATGGTTTTCGGAGCCATCGGCACTCCCAAGGTCTTTCCACTTTTCATCGAAAGTTTCGAAGTAAAAACACGAGATATGTTCTTTCGCTGTCCAGGCTCGCATCGAGTCATAAAATCGTTTCGCTTTGTATTCGTCCGCGGCTTGCGACCCGTTGCCACCATAGAGTGCACCACAGACTGACGACCAACCGGTTTCGCCAATGTGGATCGGCTTGTTCACCCCAAGGCCCGAAACATAGTCAGAGACCTTTTTGTACTGAGATTTTGCACGTTCCATTGCACGGTCCACAGCCGCGTCAGCTTTCTCTTTCGCGGAAAGTTGTGCATCGGATTCCGGCGCGATCCAAAAATCGGAATCGTAGTGCGTATCATGGAACGGATAAGTGTGCATCGAAATAAAATCCACGGCTCGAATCAGCTTTTCAAGATCCGGCTTGTGGTAGGCGACGGCTTCTCCGCCCCAAGACGCAAAGTTATCCGAACTCGTAATCCAAACGTCCGAAGACAGCTTGCCCGATTTCTTGAGATCCTGAAGATGGTTCACCCATTTCAAAATGACGCCCGGCTCAACAAAGTAGTTGGTCGCCCAATGAACCATCGCTTCATTACCGACCGCGATCATTTTGACAGTTTTCGGATACTTGTTCGCCAACGCGACCGCGGCACCGACTTCTGCTGAATTGTTTTTTTCGTCGCCGAAATCGTGATCGGCGTTCTCACCCCACGCAGCTTTGCAATCGATCCACGCGCCAAGCATGACATACATCTCGAAATCAGGGTTCTCCTTTTGAAGCTGATCGATTGCTTCGAGGAGATTGTCGACTTGTTTGAATTGCTGAGTGTTATACGTCCGAATCAGCTTCACACCGATCGCGGACAGGATCTTCATATCCTCTTTCAGTTCTTCGACTGAAGGAACTTCGTCTCGCGTCGCGCCTCGATAGCCACCGTAAGAAAACGCAACGCAATCAGGATTGCCAAGGATTTCTTTGGCAGTGCTATCGGCAAATGATTTGCCACAACCAAACGATGTAAGCGAACTCAAGAGCGCGAGCAGAATGATGGAACAGAGTTTCATTGCTGATTTCAAAAACGATGTAATCGTGGAGGTAATTTCGCCGGTTACGCAATCCGTAACCTGCAACTCCATCTTACCATCAACTCGCTTTTCGTTGGCCGAAATCCAATCCCATCAGCCAATCCACAGGCAACAGAAAGTACGCCACCAGAATGGCATTGAAGTGAAACCCGAAGTCAATGAACGTCGTCAGAACACCCAAATAGAAACCAAACAGCGCAAACCCAATGGCATATCGAAACCAACGATTCAGAATACAAAAAATACTTAAACATTCGAGCGCGAGGGCTCCTGTTTGCATCCACGCCGTCAATCGAACATCCCATAGCAACAGTTTGCCAAACGGGGACGGCTTCCAGCCAAAAAGTTCCGTCCACAATTGCAATGAAACGCCGTTGCCCCAGTCAAATCCGCTATTGAGAATCTTCGAAAACCCGGCAAGCGAATGAAACCAACCCAGATAGAAAACGCATAGCCACAACACCCAGCGAGGGTACAGCTTCGTTTCCCAGAACGTCGAATCTCCGATCGCGTTTTTAATTTCGCGGTGTCGAAAATGAAACCACATCGCATGAATGATCAGCAACCAATTCGTCACATTGAAGATGTGGGCTCCGTTGGTAAGGTTCTCCATCCGTAACGCCCAAGACATCGTGAACGCCGCAACAGTCAGCCAACACGAAAACGGAATCGCAACTCTCAACGCCCACAAAAACGCGCTTACAAACAGCACAACGCGAACGCCGAAAAACAGTTCCGGACTGCGAATAATCGATTCCGGCATCCAAGAGAAAACAGTTGCCGCATCGGATCGCCGTGGCCCACCATCAAATTCGATTGGCGTCCAAGCGACGACCATCGCGAACAAGAGCAAGATCCACGTCGCGATCTGACCAAACTGCGGTGTTGCTTCATCCTGAAGCCAATCGAAAAATCGGTTCAGAAAATTCACTCCACGACCTGCATTTCCGAATGGATCGAAATCGTGGCCTCTCGAACAGTTGCCTCAGGACAAGTCCCGTTGCAGCAAACGACGGATTGGCGAACGCGAATCGTCTTGCAATCCGGTTTCACCGAAGAGGCTGTTTCTTTGAGATGGGCGACCACGCTTTCCAGTTCAGGGACTTCGCCAAACTCGTGCAAACGCGGCGTTGCTTCGATTCCCATCCCCAAACCAGGAGGATTCCCATCGTAAACCAGATGCAGCCCATACGATTCGAGGTCGAGCTCGTTGCCTTGGTCATCAAACAGCTGATAGGTGCAATATTGCTCCGGCTGGTCACAGAACATCGGAGAAATGGTAAACGGATACATTTCACCAACAACCAACGGTGCCACCAAATTGATGATCACAAAAGAGACAACCGCGATAAGTTCAAGTCGACGACTGGATGCGTTTTCAGGTTTTCCGTTGGCTTCATTCATGCAGATGCTTCCAACTAAGCTGACTCATGCCGGTTGTTGGGAAGTTCTTCCAACTGCTTGCGCAAGTTTTCGATCGTCGGCTCAACGTCGCATCGCCAATCTGCGGCCGTTGACTTGAGACGCAATCTCGCTGGAAGATGCAGTTGCTCGACCTCCTGTTCCAATGCGGCCAACCACGGAGGAAGCTCGATGCCGACGCCGGTTGTTGTTCGGCAGAAAGCCTGCGACTCGTGCTGTAGCAAATCAAACGCCTTCAGGGAATCACGCGTTCGCGGCTTTGCGACGGCGGGCTTGACCAGCGCGATCAGCCGGTCAATCTGAATTTGCGATTCGAAGCGACCTTCAATGCGACGCCCCACCGATTCCAGTTGAATCGAATAGCGTTTTCGCAAATCCTGAAGTTCGTCGACGTATCGCTTGGCCTTTGGTGCAATCTTTGAGTTGAGTTCACGCCGCCACATTCGAGCAACATTGTTCTGTTTCTTGTCGACCAAAATCTTGTGAGCCCAAATGATTGGCTTCATCTTCCAGCGGACGCGATCGTAGCTGCTGCGAAGACGCAAGAAGTCCAACAAAATGTAAATCTTGTCGCCGTGATCTGATTGCGTGGTCGTGGTGTTGTAGTCACGATACTCGGTGAAGTTCTCCATCACCGACTCCAGTACCAGCGTCAAATGAGCCACGACGCTGGGCCGCGAAATCTTGCCGCTGTCGATATCATCGAACAGCGCCAGCCCCATCGTTTCGCCTGAATCTTCAACCTGTTCGATCCAGTGCTCCACGCCCTGATGCAAAATGGCCCGCACGTTGCCCAAATGCAAGAAATACTGCGTCAGCAATCCATCGCCGTACTTTTTGACGAAATCCACCAGTGCCAACCAACGCGGTTTGTCGTGAACTTTCTCCAACACGCTCAATCGGAGCGTCTTGCTGTGCTCAAGCCACAATTGAAGCATCGATTCGGTCAGCAGCTTCTGACACGCAAACAGATCCTCTTCTTTTTCATCTCGCTCGCCAACGGCCTCACCATTGGTCGCATCCACCAGCGAATCGACCATCGATGTGTAAGCCACTTTAAAAAGCTCGTCGAATTCGGTGACCGCTCCGAGCGCGACGGGATGCCTTTTTTCCATTCGCAGTACGGTTTGCGTCAACACCCACGTCTCGGTAAACATTCCAACGTCAGGCAACGTCCGCAGCAACTCCAGCATGTTGGATTGTACGAGCCGGACATCCACAATCGATCGCGGATCGCCCCCACGCGTGAGAGGCACATAAAGAATCGGTTGGCTTTCAAAGTACTCGACCAACGCATCGAAACTGCTGGCGATGTGATCCGGATTCTGCATCACGAATCCAGCCAGCGTATTGATTAGCGGGGACAGACTGTCAGAAGAATCGTCGCACTGCTCATCGGCCGAACGATCTTGCAAAATAAAATCGATTGACACGACAACCGCTCGAAGCGATCGAACCGCGTTCTCTGTTTCGACACAAGTATTAATCGTTTGCTCAAGCAAAGATTCCTTGAACAGGCGATGTTGGTCATAGACGACCATCGAATCTTGATCGCCGCGGGTATCGGGCAATTTGTACGCGTTGATCGAGTCCAACAAATCAAGAAGCCGACTGCGATTCGAGTCCGCTTGGCGAACCCAGCTTTCAATCGTATCCCGTCGAGCCGCAAGTCTCTGTGCGTGCGACGTAGGGACTTCACCTTGCTTGAGTCGATCTGCTTGTCCAGCAAGCGGAATGGTTGAAGCGATACGCCAATAACTGGCAAGGTTGCCCAAGAACTCAAGCCGATCGAGCACTCGATCGATCTCTGCATTGAGCGCTTCGTCGCTCTCAATGTCGTAACTGCCGCCACCGCCGTCATGGATCTCGCCTTCGAATCCGTCGTCCGTCGTGTCGGTATAGACGAAGTTTTCGTAAGCCGCCTCAAAGAGTTCGCTGGATGAATCGTCTTGCTGATCATCATCTCCAAGAATCTCGGCATCCGATTTTCCGGTGTCAATCCGACGATCGATTTCAAACTGCGGCACATCCCAATACTGATCCGCGTTCGCTTCGAGGAAATCGTAGAACCGGCTAATTTTAGTCCACGTTTCCTGAACCGATTCGCAGTCAACGAACTGCTCCTGATCAACGCAGCGTTCCAGCAACAAACGTTTCTGTTCGGCGATCCACAGATACATCAAGTCATGAAATGAACTGGCACCCTGCTGCAGGCCAACGGTGGAAGATTGACCCAACCAATGAATCAAAAGAGCAGTCGTGGTCGTGTAGTCTTCGCGTTGCAATAACGCGTCGATCACCAACTTGTAAGCCTTTGGCGAATCGAACAGCTGAGCATGTTTGGCCCAGAACCGAATGTCGCCCGCTTCAGCACCACCTTTTTGCCAGAGGTTCAACGCTTTGGAAACGAGTTCTGCGGCGTCAAAAATTTCAGTCGGATCGACCGCATCAACTGACATCACTTCATAAGCCGCGTACTTTCGCCACCAACTAACCACTGAATTGAATTCAGCCCGAACACGCTCCGCCATCTCAGTTTCATCCTGAGCAGCGGCTTGACTCCACAATCGTGAATAGAGTGCCAGAATGCTCTCAACAAGATCCACCAACTCGTAGGCGCGATGATCTCGAACGGAATCCTGAAGGGCAGGGAACAAACTGTAGTTTGCGTCGAAGCCAATAATGTTCCAAGGATCAACAATTGCTCCGCAGCCAATCCCCCGCTTGAGAAGCTCGACCATTCGACGAGTGGCCTTAAGCGCACCTTCGAGGTTCTTCTGTTCGATCGCTTGGAACGACACCGCCAACAAGCAGTCGATGCGACACACGATTCGCGCCGAAGCAACCGGAACCGTTTCCAGTTGCATTTGCGCCGCCGCCGGGAAACCCATGCGGGCAAAAATGGACGCCAAACGACAGTTGACCAACTGCGATGCTCGGCGAGCAGAAAGATTTGCGTTTAACGTCTGGCGGGCGGCCCCCAACGGTTGGTGTCGTTCGATCGCCTCCTCATTAAGTCGCCTGCGATGTTTTTCCGGCAATCGCTCGACGAGCACTTCATAGAATCGATCTCGATACCGGGCAACGACCGGCAGCAAAGTACCAAGCGTCGTTTCTGAATCCCAAGCCCCAATGAAGTCTCCTGAAATCGCCGACGCCATCAACATCGTGCATGCCAAAACTGCGGCGGCTTCGGTCTCGAGTTCTTCTCGAGAAAGTTCACCTTTTTCAACTTCGTCACGAACTCGGGTCAGCAACCCGTCAAGCGTCACTTGATGGACAATGAATCGACGATAGTAGCCATCGGGTCCAACCTGTTGCTCATCCCAAGTTCCGAAATGGTGATTCGGCCGTTTGTTGATCGGATGATCGAAATCAAAAGCACGCGGATCGATCGCAAGCTCATCCATGTTTTCGGGATTGAACTTCGCGGCCCGCAGAATTTCGTCCGGGGTCGCTCGGATCAGATCAACTGCCATCTGAACGATCGTTTGATAGGGTCCGTCTGCGGCGCCGACACCTTCCACGTAAACCGGAACCGGACGAATCCACTCATTTGGATAGGCTTCGATTTGTTGCGATTCCAATGTCGCGATTGGGCGATGACCAAGGTGATCATTGAATTTTTCGAGGACTTTGGCCAGCAACTGTTCATCATTCAAATCAATCAGCTGTAACACCGTTTCAAAAACGCGTGCCACGAAAAAGGAATTGAACACGAAATCCGTTCGCTGATGGAAAAGCACGTCTCGATGAAACTCCAACCACTGGGGCAGAAAATCATCGAAGACAAACTTCAAAACGCGGCGAGCCTGTTTCGGATCTCGAAACGTGTCGCTGTTCTCTGCAAGGAACTCGAGTCGCTGCTTTAGGACATCGGAGACTTTCTTCCAGGTCAGACAATCTGCATCGGACTGGTCGTCGGCCGAAGTTTCAAACGGATCGTTCTTGTCCAGTAGTTGCTCGACGGAGGTTTCTTCATTGGAGCGTTTGTTGCTGCGGGCCACATTGTGATCGGCACCGTTGAGCAATTCGCACAACAGTTTCTCTGGCTGCGAGTGCTGGCTGAAGAGTTCGTTGAGCTGACGAAAGAAATTTACGTCATGATTTCCGGACGAAAAATTCAGGTAGCCAAGAATTTTGTCCAGTGATGCATCGACCGGATTTTCAGGGTTCGTTCGTCCCATCACTCTCCGTCCCAATTGCATTTGTAGTTCATCATTGAATCGCGACGCGTCACATTGGCGTCTGTGGAGCGTCTATCGTAAAAATCACCTTCAATTTGGTCTAGGGGATGTGTCCAGGTAGTGCGGCAGAACCTGCTTTTTCAAACAAGAAGTTTGTCTCATTCACGGAATCGCTATTGCTCTGGCGCCCACCATTAGGGACATTTTTTAAATACGGAACGCGGCAGGCAGAAATGATTGAAAACAAAACATCCACTAGCACCGAATCGGATGCGAAAGTCCAACCGCCCGATCGGCCAGGTATTGGAGGATGCATCCTGAAAGTCGTCGCTGGCATACTGCTACTTGCGGTGGGGCTCTACGTACTTCAAACGATGATGGTCCCCGAGATTGCCGATGATAAAACGGTTGAGATTCAGTCCGGAAACGACGGGAAATCCGACTCAGATGCTTCAGTCCAGATCCCCGACGAGCCTAATAAGCCCAAGCGGCTCACAGACACGATCACGATCGAGAACGTCAACGCCGCCGACCATCCGCTGGACCCGTTGATGGAACTGGCAAACCGCAGCCTTGAGATCATTGACTCAAAGTTCACCGACTACACAGCCAAAATGTTGTCTCAAGTGCGTGCTGGTGGCAAATTACACGAAGAGAACTTGATGTTCGTGAAAGTCAGACACGATCGCGAAATTGACGACGGTGAAAACAAAACGAAAATCCCGTTCAGCATTTACACGGAGTTCTTGAAACCGAAGTCGAAAGTCGGCCAAGAAGCGATTTGGGTTCGTGGAAAAGACGACGAACAGATTTTGGGGCACGGCACAGGGCTGCTGAACTTTAAAATCGTTCGACTGCCTCCCGAAGGTTCGTTTGCGATGAATGGAAATCGCTATCCGATTTATCAAATTGGTTTTCGCAATTTGATCATCAAGATGAAAGAGTTTGGTGAAAACGATCGTAAGTACGGCGAATGCGAAGTGCAGATCGAACGAAACCTGAAAGTCGACGGACGTTCGTGCACTTTGCTGACGATCACTCATCCAGAGAAACGGGACCATTTCGATTACCACATCGCGAAGATCTACCTTGACGATGAATATGCGATCCCGACTGGCTACGAAGGCTACCTGTGGCCGGAAACCGAAGGAGCCGAACCGCCACTGCTTGAAAAATACTTCTATCTTGATTTGAAGTTAAATGTCAATTTGCAGGACATTGATTTCGATGTCACCAACGACGCGTACAACTACCCCTCTTGGTAGTGACCGACGGCAACACCATGCTCGTAGATTTGTAATCGCGAAACGTTTCAATACGATCCCGACGCGCAAGCTTTGATGTTGCACATATTTTTATTCCGAAGGAATTTCAGCCATTAGCCGGAGGTCGAGCGTAGCGACCACCTCCGGAACCTTAAGGCTACACGATTCGATCCTGAAGGGATCGCAGCAAACGCCCGCTGTGATCCCTTCGGGATCATGTTTGCTTTTCGACCGAATCCGGTGATGGCGCTGCGCTTATCACCGGCTAATTGCTTGAATCCCTTCGGGATGGGCCGATATGCAACTTCAAAACGCGCAGGCGAGGGATCCAGACATCCTCGGAAATATTCACTCGCTTGCGCTTTTTGATGTTGCGCCATTGTCGCCTTTCGCTCCGCGAAAGTAGCGTTTGACACACTTTCGCGGAGCGTTTGACACACTTTCGCGGAGCGAAAGGCGACTATCTCGTTAAGTTTGAAATTGCGACTTTCACAAATCATTTGCCATGGAAATGACCACCAATCTTGGAAAACGCGCAACTTCAAAACTTGCGCTTCGGGCTGGTATTGAGATAGTCCGACATCCACAAAAAAAGCGGCGTCCTTGTGAGACGCCGCCATGCTACTTATCAGCCGAATTCAGCTTAGCCACCGAATGGAGAAAGCTTTTCCATCAGAGCGTCGATGACTGGCTTGAGAATTCCCATGATTCCTTCGGACTTGCCAGAGATCAACCCAGTAACGGCTTCCTTGAACTTTCCAACGAGCCCACTGGTTGCTGTCTTGGCAGCACCATCGAGCTTATCGAGACCAAGGCCATCGATCGATCCGGTGAAGCCAGTAATTTTTTCTGCGAGGCTTGTGGCTCCCGCTTCGTCAGTAACGTCTTTCAGGCCGGTTGTAATATCAGAGAAACCAGTCGTCAGCGTCTTACCGGTTTCACCGAGTGCATCAAGACCAGGAATCGATCCGAAATCCATGTCCGGCATACCAGGAATTTCTGGTGCGGTTATCTCGCTTGGGTCAATCGCACCCGACGAACGGGTCATCATGTCCATTATTTTTGGACCAAAAAAGAAAGCGGCCACTCCAAGGAGACCGATCGGGATAATGTACTTCAACAACCCGCCGCCTGATTTCGCAACATCGCCCGCCGCACCAGCAGCATTCCCAACTGCACCGGCGGCTGCTCCACCAACATTGCCGACCGCGTCTCTGGCAGCTCCGCCAACGTTACCGACAGCGTCGCCGGCTTTGCCGAGCATGTCGCCGAAACCAAGATTGCTTGTAAGTGACGCAGGCATGTAACCAGAAAGATGAGATTTCTGCTCTCCCAGAAGGTTACCAAGCCCAACGGCATCAAGGGCTTTCGCTTTGATGTGCTTGCCGATAACTCCCATGACAATTGGAGCCGCCATCATCAGAAGCTTTCCAACGATCCCTTTGTCGAGGCCAAGAGCTTTGGCGACCATCCCGATCATGCCAGCTGACTGCTGTGATCCGCCCATCACCATGTCGAGAATACCAGAACCCTGCTGCTCGAATTGATCAGTCGCATCTCCGCCACCGAGCAAATCGCCGAGCTTGTCCAGGACTGAACTGTCCTGCTTTTGCGCTGCCCCGAAGATATCCTGAGCGCCTTGTGCCGTTGCACCTTTCTTCATCATTCCGCCAAGGATCGAACCTGCAGCAGTTTCAAAAAGTGAAGGTGTTTTTTTCGCATCCGTGCCCAGTAGTCCTCCAATTTGGCCCATGACCTGATCCGAAACGGCGCCTTTGACCAGATCCATAATATTTACAGACATTTGATTTCCTCTAATAGCAAAAGTGGTTGAAGTGTTTGTTGTTTGATTGGTGGACGAAGTATAACGGTTTTGACTCGCTCGGGCACCTTATTTGATTCGCTTCGGCCAAACCGAGTTGTCAAAACACGTAGTTTCGCGAAGGTTTAAGGCGACACAGACACTTCCGAACCAGCCTCACGGCTACCAATATCGCTCGAGCACAATTTGTCCCGGAGCTTTACTGCGATGCTTTGTCATCGAACGCTGACCGAGCACTTCTTCCATCGAGTCGAGCATCGCTGGGTTGCCGCAAAGCAAAACGGAACAGTTATCTTTTGTCATCTCCGTGCCTGCCGCTTTTTCAAGCTCACCATTTTCGACAAGTGCCGGAATACGGCCCTCGAGCGTGTCATCCGTTGATTCGCGAGTCAACGCCTGCACCAGCTTGAACGCACCAGATCGAGATTTCTCCAGTTCTCTCAACTCTTCGGTGTAAGCCAGATCATTCGCGTGACGAACGCCGTGGACAACGACGATCTTTTTGAATCTCTGCCAAGGCGAATCTTCTCGCAACATCGCAACGTAAGGCGCGAGCCCCGTACCGGTCGCGATCAGCCAAAGATTCTCCGCGTCGGGAGTTTTCTCGAGCGTGAACCTTCCGGCAGCTTTCTCGGAAACCTCAATGTCATCGCCTGGTTCCAGCTGCGCCAGATGCGGAGTCAGCTCTCCATCCTCGACGAGCACGATGAAGAACTCCAGCTTTTCACCGTGTGGTGACGCCACCGAGTAAGGACGATTCACTCTTTGCTTTTCGCGTTGCTCGTCGTCCGCATCGTTGGCGATTCCATTTGGGTAACCCGCAAGGTGCAAAAACTGCCCAGGCAAAAACGGTTCGACACCCGAACCATCAATCGTCAACGTAAACAGGCCTTCTGTCCAAACTTTCTTTTCCAGAACTTTGGATTGGAACCACTTGGGCATGGCAAACTCGGCGAGGAATAGAAGTTGGAAAAATACTTAGCGAAGTTTAGATCGAAGCTGAGTCACTTCATTCAGGAATCCAGAGTCCAGATGATTCTCCACCACCTTCTGGCGCACTTTCGACAGCGGCAGTTTCCGCAGCGGCCATCTCGGCCTCCGGCGGCATGCCTCCAGGTTGAATCCCGAGCGACTGAAAAAGTCGAGCCAATTCTTGCTCGACGCCTGGTTCTTTCATGTGCCGCGACTCAATGGTTGCCAAAAGCGAATCGAGTTTGTCTTCGAGACCATTTCGCAGCCGATACTCAAATTCGGCAACCAGCAAAATTCCGATCGGCGCACCGATTTTCGCGGCTTCTGCACGCGATTGCGAGAAATGCTCAAGCGCTTCTTCGCTCGTTTCACTGAAGCGTGCCATGTTGATGTGACAAATGTCTCGCCTGGCACCTTCGAGATGATCGCGTTTAAGCACTTCGGGAGTGATGTATCGCAAAGCCAAAAAGTTTTGCGTCATGGTCGCAACTTGAAAGTAACCCAACAACTGTTCGTCGCTCAGTTTTTCTGCATCGATGCGACACGTCTGCATCGGGGTCAAGAATTCGTCTTCGCCGGGAGCCAGTTTTTCCAAATGCGAAACACCGATCTCCGTTCGCAACTCGTCAACCATTTCAACGCTAAACGCCTCGCCATTGGCTGTCTGCTGCAAGTGCAACAGCTTCGCCTGAATCCAGGGCTCCAACTCTGAATTGCCCGCAACTTCGCCGATCGTTTTTCCGTCAACAAATTCGTGCGACAGCTTCGACCAGCGTCCCAAGGCCACCTTTTTCATTTCGACCAGCAGTTCCGCATGCTGCTCGCGCGTCGTGCCTTCGGGAAGATTCCAATTCCACGTAACGGCATCAGATCCTTGATTGACTTTGTCGAACGCCAACTTGACAGGATCACCCGACAGACCAATCGTGCTCTTGAGCAAATCAACGGCGGCATCGAATCGATCATTTTCAACGCAAACCAACTCAACTCGCGCCGATCGATCCGTCTGTTTGCCGTAGAGCAAAACTTCGCCAAGAGAAAACGGAACGTTGTCGAGGCTCAAATTATCTGCCGACCGAAGCGCGGGCTTGTCGAGAATCATAAACCCACCGCGAGGTGCTGGACCTTCGTCGAAAGGATCGTGTTCCGGCGTCGGCTCCATCGGAATCATGCAGTCCGTTGAGATGCAGGCTTCCTTGACTTCATCAAAGTTATCAATCTCCCAGGTGCAGCGATTGACCGGAACATAGCCTTCACTACCAGCCATTGCAGCAACCGCTTCTGCCAAACCATGATATTCGATTGCTTCGTGATGTTTGGCGGTTGGTATCGCAGCAACGGTTCGCCAAGCAGCAATCTGTGCTCCCATCGGCGCGAACATCGAAGTTACGATCGCAATGCCTTTCGTTATTTCTGGCTGATCAGGAAACTGCTCATTTAACTGCAACAGCATGCCCAACGCGCGACGGAACTGCCCGCGTCCAACAGCGCGATGCACGTTCGTGAAAGACTTTTCCCAATCCGCGCCTTCGACCGGAGGATCCAACTGATGGTCAGCTTTCAAAAACAGCACAGCGCCGGAAGGGTTGTAGAGTTCTCGAAGCAGATGCGTTAACCGCGGATCTTCTCCTTTGAGGAACAGTGCAAACGAAAGATGTGCTCGGGCGGCAAGAATATTCTGCTTCGCAACCAACGCCATGCCCAGACTTTCGAAAGCGCGAGCCAACGAGACGGGAAGTTCCGTCCCTTTGATTGCGTCCATTGCATCTTGCAACGTCAACGTGGCTTGATCGACTTCTCCACGCATGATCTCAATCAACGCACGATGCTGAAGACCGGTCGGATGGTCAGGACATCGCTCAAGAAAAGCCTCATTGTTCTCAGCGGCGCCATCAACGTCCTGAGTCGAAATCTGGACGAAGGTTTTGAAAGTCGAAAGACAATCTTTCGGACCCATCGACTCCATGGCTCGGTCCAATTGCTCAAGAGCAGCCTGTGACTGGCCAGAGTGATGTTTGGCCAACGCGTCGTTCAAGTCTTCGATGACGGCCTTGCCGCAGCAAAACTTGATTTTCTTTTCTTCGTGGCAAGGGCACTGCTGATAAATATCAATCGACATATAATGTTCCGAAGTAGTGACTGGGGAAGCGGCGGTGCAATCGCACGCTTGCTACCTCATTCCAGTGATTAGCAATACCTAAATTTAAAGCAATCAAGACTTGCGAGAAACCCTTTGCTCGGGGAAATGCAAGGTTTGACGGTTTTCCATTGAGAACAAACATGGCCCAACCTGGCTACAAGACAGGAATCAGCTCAGGAATTGAGCCATGGGATTTTTCGGCGCTGAACAACGTTGGGCACACGCTCTCCGAAACGGCGAAACGAATGCCCGACTATCTCGCCGTTGCCGCGCCACAACCGTCTGGCAATGCTGCAACTCGATTCCTCCGACGCATGGCTAGGAATAACAAAGTTGAGAATCACCAACGGTTGCCATTTGAAACGGCAACGTTCAGCCAACTTGAGAACGACAGCAACGCCTATGCGAACGGGTTTCGGGATGCCGGAATCAAAAAGGGAACTCGAATCGCGTTGATGGTTCCACCGGGCATCACGTTCGTCACGCTTGTGTTCTCGTTGTTCAAAACTGGCGCCACAATCATCCTGATCGATCCGGGCATGGGTCGTGACAATCTGGTGAAATGTCTTTCCGATGCAAACCCTGAGGGCGTTGTCGGTTCTCGTTTGGCGCACACCGCGCGGACGATTTATCGCAAGTGGTTTCCGAATTGCAAATTGAACTTCGTTGCCGGCGGCTCGTTTCCCGGTTGCATACCGCTGAAGAAATTTGAGCAATCTGGAACCGTCACGTTTGAGCCAATCGAGATGACCCGCGAAGATTCGGCCGCCATCATTTTCACCACTGGTAGTACAGGACCTCCAAAGGGCGTGCACTATCGACATCGAACTTTCCTCGAACAGTCGCGGCAGATCAGAGACTGGTTTGACATTCGTCCAGGGACGGTCGATGTATCCGGGTTTCCACTGTTCGCACTTTTCAATACGGCGATGGGAACCGCAACCGTCTTTCCCGACATGGATCCGACTCGGCCAGCGGACATCTATCCACCAAATCTAATTCATGCGGTTGAGACTTTTAACGCCGACCAAAGTTTTGGTTCGCCGGCTCTTTGGAACACGGTTTCGCGATACTGCGCCGACAACGATCGAAAGCTACCGACGATCAAACGAATCCTGTCGGCGGGTGCTCCGGTTCCGCCGCACGTCTTGCAGCGGATCAAATCCGTGATTGCGGGCGATGGAGAAGCGTGGACGCCTTACGGTGCAACCGAGTCGCTTCCTGTGGCTTGCATTGGTGCGACGGAAGTGCTGAACGAGACCGCTGAAAAAACAGCAACTGGAGCAGGTACCTGCGTCGGGAAAAAATTTCCGGACATGAAATGGAATCTGATTCCGATCTCTGATGATCCGATTGCTTCGATTGAAGAAACCAACTTTCTTCCGCAGGGCGAAATCGGCGAACTGATCGTGCAAGGAGCAGTCGTTACGGATAAGTATTTGACTCGTCCTGACGCCAATGCCGATCACAAGGTCGCTGACGGCGACAATTTTTGGCATCGCATGGGCGACCTTGGCTACTTCGACACCGAGGGGCGATTTTGGTTTTGCGGCCGGAAGTCACATCGGCTCGAAACCGCAAACGGCGCGATGTTCACGGTGCCTTGTGAATCCATTATCAATTCACATCCGAACATTTATCGTAGTGCTTTGGTCGGAAGCGGGAAACAGGGTGAGCACGTTCCTGTCTTGTTCGCCGAACCGTGGCCCGAAAAGTTCCCAAAGAACGTAGCCGAATCGAAAGCGTTGATCGAAGAGTTGAAAGCGTTGGCCGCCAAATTCTGGCAAACCGATTCCATCAAGCATTTCGAAATCTACGAAAAGCTCCCCGTCGACATCCGACATAACTCAAAGATCTTCCGTGAGAAGATGAGACCATTGGCGAATCACGTTGTGAACTCCTAGCCGTTGCCCTCAAATCCGGCTACGGACTGCTATCAGACAAGGAAAATCTCAGAACGGCATTGCGTATTTACTACACGTGTCGTAATCTTTTATGACAACCGTAGTAAAAGGGCGTTTTCGATGGCGAAGAAACTAACCGTGAGACTGGGAACCGGGGAACTGGAAGTTCTCGAAATGCTGTGGCATACCGGCCCGGTGAATCTTTCTCAAGCTCATGAGACATTCAAAAAACAAGTCGGCTACACGACGATTCAAACTCGGCTCAATCGGTTGGCAAAAAAGGGCGTCGTCAAGAAATCGAAAGATCGTCCTGCTCTCTATTCAGCAGCAATAACTCGCGACCAAGTGAACAAGCATGACTTGGACCTACTGGTCAATCGCGTGAACGAAGGAAAGTATCTCCCACTTGTCGCTCATCTTGTTAACGATCGCCGACTGAGCTTCGACGAAATTGCTGAGCTCAAATTGCTGATTGCAGCTGCAGAGAAAAGGGCAAAGAAGCTTGGAAAGCGAGGAAAGAACAGTGATTGAATTCGCTTCCGACCTCAGTTTTCAAATCCTGCGAATTGCTGCCGTTCTGGCAATTTCCACGGTCGTACTGAGCATTCTATTCAAAGTCACGAATGCTTCGCCTTCAACGCGTGCTTTTGCTTGGCTGCTGGTGCTAATACCTGGCTGGATGCTGTTTCCTGTCGGGTTGGAACTACCATGGTACGAAGCAGACAGTCCGGCATCTATCGGTATCAGCTTTTCACCCGAAACCTTGCCTGCCGAAACACTCGACGACGCAGCTATCGCAATCGTTCGACAGCAACAATCCCCAGACTCAAACTATTGGAACGATGTCACGGTCATTGCGTCTGCCGTTTGGCTAATTGGCATAGTCGCGCTGCTGATCAACGGGCTGCGAAGATATTGGCAAACGATGTTGGAATCGAGGCGAATCCCGCAATGTGAGGATCCGACTTGGCTTGGAGAACTTGAAACAGCTTTTGCAGCCAGTTCGCTGAAGGAGTCGCCACGCATGTTGTTGTCGGAATCTTTCGGTCCCGCCGTTTGCAAGCTTGGAACAGAAAACGCCATCATTGTTCCAACGTCATTCTGGGAAAAGTGTTCTTCGCGACAACGTATCGCCTGTTTGTGTCATGAGTTATCGCACCTCGAACGTGGAGATCTCTGGTTATCGCTAATCGCCCGTTTGCTTTTCATCCCTCAATGGTTCAACCCAATCGCGTGGTTTGCCATTCGGAAATTCGACGAATCCATTGAAATGGCTTGCGATGATTTCGTTGTCCAGACACGCGAACTGGATCGAATCGAATACGCCAAAGCTCTCTTGGCGATGGTTGAGCTCACATCGCCTTCGACTTCATTGTTCAAAACATCGCTCGCCGCGACGGGACCGCCAATCAAACGAAGAATTCAACGACTTATTCTCAACGAAGGAATTGAAATGAAGTTTACAAGGATGTTCACAACGCTTTCACTCGTCACGTTATCACTTTTTGCAATCGTTCGTTGTGAACTGGTAGCAAAGCAAACAGATTCCGAGACATCTCAAACGCCTGCCGCTGCAATGTCGCAAACCGAAAATGCGATTCCCCAATTGAGTTCGAATCCGAATCCAATTCTGCCCGCCAATGAAATGAACGCGAACGGCGAGCCTTTGATTACAGAGACCTACTACGTAGGTGATTTGCTTTTGCATTTCCTGCGTGATCGAGCCGAACCCGCGTTAACCACTGTCGCTCACGATTTAAGTGCTGAAACGAAAGGAAGTGGAATCACGTTAAGAGACTTCAAGGTGATGAAAGATTTGATCTCGAACACGATACGACGGGAATCGTGGAAAGAAGGCGGTGGCACAATGCAAGCCTATCCTCCAAATCTAAGTTTGATCATCAGCCAAACTCAAAACTGTCATACGGAGATACGTGATCTACTGACCAAGTTGCGTGAGTTGTCCGCAGTTACGGTCAAGTTGAAGGCAGATATCGTCGTCGTCGATCAAACCCATGCATTAACTCTTAAAGGCAACACAATCCGCCCGATGTCCAACAAAGAGTTTGCCGAGGAGTTCAACTACAATGAAGCGTGCAAGGGAGCGATTGCAACTTTTGAAATCAAGATTCCATCTCTTTTCGGCAGTCAGAGTTACACATGCGAGTCACGTGAATCTGACAAATGCCGTTTGGCCGCGTGGGAATTGGCGGTTAATGTATGGCCCGACACGAAAAGCGTCGATCTGATCAGTTGGCAAATGATCAAGGAATTGAATGAGTCAAATTCCATCTTGGTCGGGCAACAGCCTCGCCGTTCAAGCGATCAGCCGGATAGTGCACCAGGCGATCTTAAAACGATGCGAATCGCAGACCGCAACAAGTGCAGAAACATTTTTAATGTAGCGCGGATTGCGTGCGATAGCAGTGCGGTAATGGACGTAACACAATTGCTTCAAAACAACTCGGCCAACCACAAGGCATTTTTGTTCGTGAGACCGAAAATGACAGATCGTCGTGATGAGGTTAAGGATCCAAGTTACATGCCAGCAGGTTTGAAGGGCAAGAACTAAAGCCCATAAACTCGTAACGTTGTCAAAAGACTACGGGCCTTCAACCATCAGTCTCCCGACTGTTTCGGCAAATCTTCAAACTGGCTCCACTCACTCCATGATCCAACGTAGAGCTTTCCGAGCTTCATGCCGAGGTGTTCCAGTGTCAGCAAATTGTGGCAGGCGCTAATTCCGGAACCGCAATAAAACGTGACCTCTTCGCTTGGCACGTCGCCAAGCAATGCTTCGAATTCAGCTTTCAATTCAGCGACGTCGCGAAGTTTGAGGTCCTCATCCTTATTCTCTGCATGACAACGGTTCTTAGCGCCAGGGATGTGTCCCGCCGCTGGATCCGAACCCGAGGAATCGCCACGAAAGCGTTCAGCATCGCGAGAATCGACTAACATCCGCTGAGCCAAAACTTCGTCGAGAACCACCAACATCTCACGCTTGGCTTCGCCCTCGAAGTCGCTTGGCGTGTTGGTTTCGATTCCTTCGGAAGTCTCGTGTCCGGCGTCCGTCCACGCTTTGATCCCTCCATCAAGAACAGCAACTTTGTCGTGACCCATGTACTTGAGCAGCCACCACAACCGCGCCGCGGTGATCCCACGATTGTCGTAAGCGATGACTTGAGTGTCTTTGGAAATGCCCAGTTGAGAAAATACCATCTCAAGTTGATCAGCTGAGGGCAACGGGTGGCGACCTTGATCGGTCAGTGGTGGGCCACTGAGATGTTTGTGCGGGTGAGCATAGACAGCGCCCGGAATGTGGGCTCGTTGGTACATTTCGTAGCCGGCTGCTTTGTCCTTCAAGTCATAACTTGCGTCGACGATAACCCAATCTGAATTGCCGAGATTTGAAGCCAACTCATCGACGCTGACCAAAGTCGTGTGCATTTTCTATTATCCTTAATTTCAAAAAGTCAATCAAACATTTTCACGGAAGTGTTTATTCTGCACCGGCACAACGGCATCCAAAATTCGCTTAAGCACTTCGGCAGGAGAACCGTTGGCATTGACTGTCGAAATGATCTCTGACGGATAGCATTCCAACACTGCCGACGACTTCTCACGGAAGACTTTAAATCGATTCCGAATGACATCTTCGTTCGCGTCATCGGCGCGATTTTCGCGAATCGCGCGGCGCCGCATTCTATGAATCATCTCTTCTTCATCTGAGCATTGCAAGTTGATGACTTGCAGGATCTCGAGGTGATCTTTCACCAATTCTGTTTGTGCAACGTTCCGCGGGATGCCGTCGAGAATTAGAATATCTTCTCGAGGTTTGTAGCGAGTCAAAGCTTCGTAGGCGTGCAGAGCTTTCTTCCAAATTTTCACCGTTAGTTCATCGGGCACTAGCTGGCCTTGAGAACTGTAGCGGTAAACCTCCTGCCCGTCGTCGCTACCAATATCGATCGATCGAAACACGTCCCCTACCGAAAGGTGGAAGAACCCTGGCACGGATCCAAGAATGGCTCCTTGAGTCCCCTTACCGACGCCGGGAGGGCCGAACAGAAGAACAGACCGAAACTTCTTTTGTGATTCCATGGAAACAGGCAGTCGAGGCAATGGATTTCGAACGCTAAATCGGCATAACCAACACGCCAATCAACTTTCGATTGTGATCCATCACATTTCCATAAGCAAGGCCGCGCACCGCGAAATCGCGAGTTAAACTGTAGCGAGACGTCTTGATATCACGAACGTCTTGATATCACGAACTTGATCAACATCTTGCAGGTTTCCATGATCCGCAACTTAGTACTCGCAATCGCCCTGTTTGCCGCACTGACGACTTCTTTGCAGACGTCACATGCCCAAATCAACTACACCGTCGGTCTTGAAAACACGGCGCACCGATACGTGCACGTGACGATGGAGTTCGAAACCGACGACGATGAAACGGAACTGATGATGGCGGTGTGGACGCCTGGTTCGTATCTGGTTCGCGAGTACGCACGGCATATCGATAGCATGACCGTCACCGATCAGGATGGAGAACCGCTCTCGTATCGCAAGACCCGCAAGAATCGTTGGCTGGTCGAAACTGACGATGTCGATTTCGTCAAAGTAGGCTATCGGCTTTACTGCAACGAAGAGTCGGTACGCACGAACTTCGTCAACCACGACTACGCCGTTTTGAATGGTGCTCCGACGTTCATCACGATTCCCGATCGGCTCGATCAGGAACACATCGTTAAACTGAACTTACCCCCAAAGTGGAAGCGCTCCGCGACCAGCCTTGTTGAAGGCGATGATCCACACGTTTACACCGCCAGGAATTTTGACGAATTGGTCGACAGCCCGATCGTTGCCGGCAACCTGCAAGTCTATCCGTTTGATGTCGGCGGAGTCCCCCACCAATTGGTCAACATCGGCGAACAAGGAATGTGGGACGGAACCAAAGCAGCCTCCGACTTGAAGAAAGTCGTTGCGTCTCATCAGAAAATGTGGGGCAACGTTCCCTACGATCGTTATCTTTTCCTGAACGTCCTTAGCGGCGGAGGCGGAGGACTGGAACACGACAACAGCACCCTGGTCATTTCCAGCCGCTGGTCATTTCGCGACAAGAGTCGCTATGCAAGTTGGCTAAGCCTTTGCAGTCACGAATTCTTTCACACTTGGAATGTCCGTCGCTTGCGTCCGAAGCCGTTGGTGAAATATGACTATGAGAACGAAATCTACACCGATGGTTTGTGGATCGCCGAAGGTATCACGAGCTATTACCAAGACCTTGCTTTGGTTCGGGCCGGGCTACTCTCGAAAAGCAAATTCATGTCGGGTGTCAGCAATGAGATCGAATCCGTCCAGCGAACCGTAGGCCGTAAATATCAGTCTTTGCGTGACAGTTCCTTCGACACGTGGATCAAATTTTATCGTCCGGACGAAAACTCGCGAAACACGCGCATCAGCTACTACGCGAAGGGAGCTGTCGCAGCATTTTTGTTGGACATGAAAATTCGCTCGTTGACAGACAATGAAAAATCACTGGACGATGTGATGCGAAAGATGTTCAGCAAGTATTCGAAGAAAGGATTTACGTCCGAACAGTTCCGTCGCGTCGCCGGCCAAGTTGCTGGCCAGAAACTGGACGATTGGTTTGAAAACGCAATCGATTCGACGAACGAGTTGGAGTTCGATTCGAGTCTCACGTTCATGGGAATCGACATCCCAAATGCCGCTATGAAGAAAGACGACAAAGAAAAGAAAGCTAGGAAAGTTTCTCGATCGGCACCAGCGACCATCGGAGCATCTTTTTCAGGCACCCGAATCTCTCGTGTCACTCCAGACTCACAAGCTTGGCGACTGGGAATGGTATCGGGAGATGAAGTGCTGGCAATCAATGGCTTCCGCCTGTCAGGATCGTTTTCGGATCGACTACGTCAGTACGAAATTGGTGATCAGGTTGAGCTTCTAATCTCTCGCGACGATCTGCTTTTCTCGGAAACTGTAACTCTTGAGTCCAGTAAAACGGAAGATTGGGCGATCAGCTGGTCGTCTAATCCGTCGAAAGATCAAAAGCAGCGGATTATGGCTTGGCTGGAGATCAAAACGAGGCAAGCCGATAAAAAGAACGGTCAAGACGCGAAGGAAGAAGTTGGCGAATCGTCCGAAGAGGCTCCCAAAAAGAAACGGAAACGCCGACGAAAAAAGCCTCTCAAGTCTTAGTCACCCCTAGCATTCATATAATCAATTAGCACAATTCGACAATTAACTTTGCATCTTTCCAAATAACCACTTCCGACCGGAAGATATGCATTGATGAAACTGGTGTCTAACAACTATCTATTTTCGCGGCAACTGTGCATCGCTGGGGTGGCAATTTTCGCCATGTTTACCTGCGGCCAAATTGGCGACGTGAACGCTCAACTCTATATTCGTCCGAACGTGAGATACCCTTCGGAGTCAACCATAACCGACGACGGTTTGTCTAAAGACGCAGTTACGCCCGAAGAAGCCCAACGTCTTTACAACCGGCCCAAAACGAATCCACCTCCAAAGTTTGATCCCAAAAGCCGGTGGCCGCGAATTGCGGGTGAGTTTGAAAAACAGAATGCGATCCTGATCAGCGTTAGTGAACTTCTGCCGCAACACGCAAGTGTTTTCAAGCGAATTGCTGAGCTCACAGAGAACCATGTACCGTTGATCATTTTGTTCAACGACACGGATCAGGTTTTGGAAGCATTGAAAATTTTGCAAAAATCAAAGCAGAAGCTGGAACATGTTCGCTTCATGCATTTGGAACTTGATACCGTTTGGTTGCGTGACTTTGGTCCTGTGCTGGCCGAACAAGAAGACAGCGGCGTGATGTCGATTGACTTTTTCTATAACGGCCAGCGTCCGACCGATGACCACTTTCCTCGCGAATGGGCCAAGTTAACGTCCGCTGAACACAACTCAGTCCCGTGGACGATTCAGGGGGGCAACCTTTTGTGCAACGGCGGAGGACTGGCGCTGACAACCACGCGCATCTTTGACGACAACAAAGTCACTTTCAAACGTCGTCCGGGCGCGGACATCGAAAAAGAACAGCGTGAATTCCTCATTCGCGAATTTAAACAATACACCAACCTAAAACACATCGAAGTGCTTGAACCACTGCGAAACGAAAAGACCAAACATGTCGACATGTTTGCATCGTTCGTTAACAGTACCGAGGTTTTGGTTGCAAAACTCGATCCGCGACTGGATCCGATCAACGCGCAAGTTCTCGACTACAACGCTCAGAGATTGCAGCGAATCAAAATCGACGGAAAGCCGCTAACGGTTCACCGCATCCCGATCCCTGTTCGACGCGGCACATCATGGAGCCCTTACACCAACGCGATTATCGCCAACAAACTGATCATGATGCCAGTCATGCAAACTGATGATCGGCGAACAATGCAAGCAGCGATCAACGTCTATCGGAAAACGTTTCCTGACCATCGCATTACGACCGTCGACATTACTTCGATGGCGAAGCTTCAAGGCGCATTGCATTGCATGTCGATCCATGTCCCGCACTTCGTTGACATCCCGGAGAAGAAATTGGTTTCCTATGAGCGGGCTATCGGCTGGAAAGAAAGCCAAAAAAAGAAGAATCGGGACGAATCCAAGTAGCCGCGATCGCCTACGACCAGAACGCCACTGCTTCCGGTTCAGGGCTTAATCCTCTTTGGCACCACGTCCAGCAACCCGAGTTAGAACTGCTTCCAAAGAATTCACTCTTTCGGGATTCACATGCGCTGAATCGGAGGGAACTTCGTTCGGTTCGGTGGTCGGACCCTTGTCGGATCGCGAACCAAAAATCTGTGACCACGCGTGACTAAACGAAGCTCCGAAGAAAACGACCAGCCCCGTCATATAAACCCAAACCAACAGCACGACCAACGAGCCGGCGGCACCGTACACTTCACTGGTTGTGGAAAACTGCAAGTACAAGTCCGTCAAATAGCGACTGGCAGCGACCAGCAAAGCTGTCAAAACTGCGGCTGGCCAAACGTCTCTCCAATGAACCTTGGCCGCAGGAACAAACCAGAAAATCATGGCGAAGACGAAGGGCATCAAAAGAAACGACAAACTTCGGTCTGCAATATTTAGCCATCCAACGATGCGCGGAAAGTCATCAACAAACTGATTCAGATACGCAATCGCAGACCCGACTCCCAGCGTTGCGATCAGCAACACTCCCGCCGTCAAAACCATTCCAACGCCGATCAAACGTTTTTGGATTGAGTGTAAAAATCCAGTGCGGGATTCAAACGGAATCTGCCAAATATCGTTAAACGTATCATAGAGTTGTGAAAAAACGCCCGACGCGCCGTAGAACAGCACCACCAAACTGAGCGTGCTGGCCAACAATCCAGACCCGGGAGACGTTGCGTTCTTGATCAGTCCGGCCACGGTCTGAGCAATTTCTGGTGTCGTTACGACGCTGACCTGTTCAATGATTTCGCTTTCCGCGATCTGGCCTTCGTAGACGAAACCGGCAATGGCAATGGCGATCATCAGCAAAGGAGCCAACGACAACATCGTATAGTAAGTCATCGCAGCCGACATCCGCGACGATTTGGCTCGACCCCAAATCACGAAAGTGGTAACGATCAGTTTCCAAACACGACGAAACATAAATGTCGGCAATTGAATCAAGAGAAGCGGGTGTTCTACACGCGGTCGAAACGCGTCACCCTATTTTATCACGATTGTACCCGACAACGATCGTTCGGCTCAGAAGTGATCGACATTACTTGGCCGCCACAAGGCTACTCTGCGGAAACGCGGGGCATCAAGTTGATAACTCGGCTTGCAATTTCGCCGTCATCATTTTCGATCGGACTGGATTCCTGTAAGTGTCCCCCATGATGCAGTGCGCTCAAGTGCACATCCATCGCACTGACTCGATCTTGACTGTCAAAAACCAATGTTTCGGGTGGCTCTGCGACACGTCGATGAACCAAATCAACTTTGAGACGCGTGAGATCGGCCCGTTGGCGGGAAATTTCCGCGCGTTCACGTGATACTCTCAGTTGTAGTTCGGCCAGCTCTTGCTCTGCCTTAATATCGGTCACCAGCTCTGCGTTCCGTTGATCGAATTGCTGACGAAGCCGTTCCTTTTCATCTTGAGCAACTTTTAACTGCGACTGCAATGATTCAATCTGACTGTACAGACCGTTGGCAAGTTCCGCCGGGAGCGACTCACCGGAACCGGTTTTTAATGACATCACACCCTGTAAGCACTCATTTGATTTCTGTTGGATTTCATGAGCCTCTCGCAAGAGCGTCTTGAGCCGCTGAATTTCTGTTCTCGCTTCCGCTTCGCGTTGGTCGACTCGGCTTTCCAGTTCAGAAACCCAACTTTCGATATGCTTTCGCTCTTGTTGCTCATCATGGTTCGCCTGATCAGCAACGCGAAGCAACTCTTCCATCTGACGACTGCGGATGTCTGAATTCTTTAGCTCAGCCAACAGCTCTTCCAGCTTTCCAACCATCAGTAAAGATTGTTCGCGACTGAGAAATTCCGGATTGACGTCGGAGCCCGACTGCCTCTGCTTCAGCTCGGCTCTGAGCTGATCGACTTCCATTCGCAGATTGTGCGACTCTTCATCCGAGTTCGAACGCTGCTGATCCAACTCAGATTTGAGTCGGTCGACTTCCATTTGCAAGCTTTGTAGCTCTTCATCCGCATTGGCGTCGGTGTTCGAATTCTGCTGCTCCAACTCAAATTTGAGTTGATCTACTTCCATTCGCAAAATGTGCATCTCTTCAGCGTCGACGGGCACTGCAACGTTATGTACCGTTGCTGTTTCCATCGCTGGTTCGTCTACAGTAGGCTCTTCTACTGCAGATGGAGCCTCAAACTCTTCGACACCATCCTGTTGATCTGCAATCGGTTCAACGGCAATCGTTGAATCTTCTTCTGCAACTCGATCGTTTGTTTCCGATTGCAAGTCAGATTCCAATGGCCGTTCCGGACGGGTCCAGAAGTCAGGATACTGCTCCTCTTCGATAGCCGACTCACTCGACTGTGAATCATTTTTTGGCGTCACCTTCGGACGGCGACCGTCATCGACGAGAACTGCAGAAATTTCGTATTCGCCGATTTGCAGAAGATCTTCTTCAGCCATCATCGTGGGCTTGGAAATCGCAATCCCGTTAAGGTATGTGCTGCCAGTATTCCAATCACGCACCTCAATGAGGCCATCTTCCTTCACCGATAGAATGCAGTGCAACGAACGAATGTCGTCACCCACCAACCGAATCTTGCAATGACCACCAACTCCGACAAGCGCGTTGGATTCGGGATCCAACTGAAAATACTGAACGTCGTCGGCAGTTTTCAAACACAAGTAGGGCACGTAGGGGATTGCGTTATCCGGTTCGTTCATGGTTCTGCCTCAACCGTTATCCTGCTACGTCTTTTGAGCTCAGCTTGATTGCCGAAGCTCTCAGTCGGACTTTCATCTCGGCGAGCTTGCCAACACTTCCACTATCCTTCGGTTTTAGGAAGATCGAACTTTCAGAGCCCGTTCGCCAACAGAAATAGCTTCGAATGCGTTTGTTTTCTCGACTATTTGGGACTTCCGCCCCATCCAGCCAATTCGAATCCGCCAACAAACCGACGGCGCATCCTGTTCTAGCTAGCCGAGCTCTGCTATCAGTTCGCCTCGCCAATTGGTCCAGAGTGCCGCCGCACTCGAACTTTTTCCCTCGAATTGCCCATTCCAATGAGTCAAATCCGATGTTTTGTCGCCACTTTGCGTCTGCGAACGATTCGTCATAATGGCCTGTCAAACGAACGGATATTCAACAAAAAAAGCGATGATCAACGAATCAGAAATTAGATTGTTATGCGAACGTAAAGTCGGCGTAAAAACGTTAAGTGGATTTCGCAAGCATTATCGGATGCCGGACAAAGGCAGTACCGTCTCCGATGAGTTCCTTGCTGACATAGCGGAAAGCGACTTGAACGAAGACTTAGACAACACGTTCGCGAAATTGAAATCCGAATTTGGACTCAAACGTAAGGAGCTCTCCGCAACGGATCCGATCGGCAACTTCGGCGAAGTGACCACGCCGGGTTTTACGTACGAGGTTTCGATTTCCACGATCGATGGGGAGTCGGGAAACGTTCTTTGGCGACGCGCAATTTCAAAAATTTCAGAAGCTGAAACGGTTACTTGTCCAGCTTTCGAAACGACGTTTGGCAAACAGTTCAATATCCTCGAACTGGTTCTTCAGGAACCCATCGATGTTGAGGACGTCATCGATCAAGTCGAAGATTGTGACGACGATTCGGTCAAAGTTGACTACGAAAAAGATGCCTCGTGGTGTCGGATCGATTTTCGCGGTCGCAAAGAATCGATTCACGTTGAAGCCGATCGAATCAGATTCAAGCACGGTGGAGAAGTTGCTCCTTCCCAATTGATCGAGACGTTTCTTTCGGCTCACGCTCGTTTCTTCAGCTCCAGCAAGTAGAGATTTTGATGTCCGAACCAGAAAGCTTGGACGATCGCCTCGATCGCGTTGCCACTGAGGTTGCACTTTCTCTTCTAGCCACAAACAAGAAATGTGTTTTCGCTGAAAGCTGCACGGGTGGAAAAATGGCTTCTGCAATGACCACAGTTCCTGGGGTCTCCGCCAATTTTTGCGGCTCAGCCGTGACCTATCGCGAGAGCACGAAGACGGCGTGGCTTTCGATTGCGGCGGAAGATTTGGCAAAGCACACTGCTGAATCCGAGTTCACAACCATCGAAATGGCGAAGGGTATTCTTACTCGGACGCCAGAGGCAGACTATTCGGTTGCGATTACCGGTCACCTTGGTCCGAACGTTGACACCGAGGTCGATGGTCTTGTATTTGTATCGATTGCTGACCGAGCTTTTTTTGAATTGCACAAACCGAAAGCGACACGACATCAGCTCGCGAGTTCAAGTCGGAAAGATCGCCAAACAGAGGCAGCTTCCATTGCGTTGGAGCAGTTTTTGGTGTCGTTGCGATAGCGAATCAGCGAATCGAAACGCAAATTGCGCCGGGTACGAATGCTGATTTTCGATGATAGGTCAGCGTACCGTCTTCCTGATCGATCGCGAAAACGGATACCGAGTTCGAATTTGCTCCTGCTGCCAACAGCCATTTCCCATCCGGAGTCAGATTGAAGTTTCGAGGAAAGGCGCCGTGAATGGCAGCCGTTTGTTTCCTTTTGAACATAAAACTTCGCGTCCCGAAATGGAAAACTGAAATTGAGTCGTGGCCGCGGTTGGCGCTGTACACGAATTTGCCATTAGGGTGAATTCGTACTTCCGAACCGCTGTTGAAGTCATTTTCATTACGTTGTTCTTCGGTGAGCGTTGGTTCAGTGCCCATCATTTTCATCGTGCCATCATCGTTGACCACGAAACAGCTTAGCGACATCGCAAGTTCATTGACGACGAAAGCAAACTTTCGATCTTCCAAATCCGTCGCGTCGAGAATCTTCATGTGCCTGGCACCACCGCCAGCGACACCGTCAACTGGTTTGTCCGTCGGCACCAACTTTTGAGATTCAAGATCCAGTTTGTAGACCACCAACTGATCCAACCCAAGATCAGGAACAAAGACGAATTTATTGTCAGGGCTGATCTCCGCATAATGTGGATGCGGACTTTTCTGGCGACCCGGAACAACGTTGGATCCGCCTTCGTGCTTGATTTCTTGAATCGAGTCGCCAAGCATTCCGTCGTCGGCGATTGGGATGCTGATGACCGATCCGCCGCCATACTGCGTGCTAATCAGGACCGAACCGGTTCGGTCCGTGGTGACAAAACAAGAGCCATCGTTGATCGGCTTTGTCTGCGCAATTGAGAGAGACTTGTCTTCTGCGACCTTGATCGAGCATATCGAAGGTTTACCGTCGACATTTGCCGTCGCGTAGATGAGCGGCAGTTTTGGATGCCAAGTAATCCAGCCTGCGTTCCTTAGCTTTAACGCAAGACGCCCTTTTGAGATGTCACCCGTTTCAGTGTTGAAGGCTGAGTGATAAATCCCCTCAGGTTGCCCAGCATTGTTCCCACCGGTTCCGAACCAGATATCAAGTTCATCGGCTTCGGCTGACGCGCTGAATGCCAACAGGAATCCAAAGGCGATGCAGAGTGCGGCGATGCGGAGCAGGAGTCGTTTCATGGATTTACCTTGCGGCGAATTGTTCGGCAAACTGGATCATCCAGTCGTTCAGCTTCTGTTCGAAACCTTCAAACGTTGCCTCGTCGATATCTTCGAAATGATTCCAGCTAAAGAGTTCTTTGTCAGAAATCGTTCCTTTGCCCGCGATGTTCACTACGTTGTAGCTATTGATTGCACGGATCGTCAGTTCGAGTCGCGAAAAGAACGAACCAGCGCGACCATCGGGGCCACGTGTCAGATCTTGGCGGTGAATCGCTCCGCCCCAGCCTTTGCCACCGTAGATAATTTCGTATTCGAATCCCGGAAACCGATCGGCCAGACTCTTCATCGATTTTTCGATGTAGTCGGAAAGATGTAGACGAAACTCGTTGTGCCGCCGCTTGATCTGGTCGGCATCAAGCGACTCCTTCTTGCGATCCTGCTCACGTTTGACATTTCGTTGTTGGCCACGCTGAATGGCTTTTTCAAGTTGATCTTCGAAATCCATATAATTCGGCTACTTGTCCGTGCTATCTTCCGGCTTCTTTTTTACAAACTGCATCAAATCAGAGAACGACGTCATCGGCTTGTCACCTTTGAGCATCTCATCAGTGATCGGCGTGACAGGCTTCGGCTTACGAGGCTTTGGCTTCCACGATTTTTTGGTGGCGGGTTTTCCACGTTGATTGCGGCTATGAGTTGGCTTGGAACCAGAACGAGCTTGTGCACCACCGCTTTTTCTTGCACCGCTGTTTTCAGTTTTACGTTTCCGCGGAGCACGCGATCGTTCAGTGCCAGGTCGAATCGCTGTTAGCTTAACACGACGTTTCTTCGGTTCAATTTCAGAAATCCACGTGTGAATCACATCACCAATCGCATACATAACCTGTGGGTCACGAATGAATCGATTCGAGAGCTGACTCACGTGAACAAGGCAACTTTCACCCAGTCCGATGTCAACAAACACACCGAAATCGACCACGTTAACGACCTGAGCCTCAACCTGCATTCCTGGTTTCAAATCGTCAGTCTTGATCATGCCACGACGGAAGACAGGCTTGCGAACTTTCTCGCGAGGATCCCAATCAGGGCGTTTCATCGTACGAACAATGTCGGTCAGCAAAAGCTTCCCGGCCGAGATCTCTTTCGCGAGCACTTCGAAATCGAGAGCTGAAATTTTCTCAACGATCTCACGTCGCTTCTTCCTCGCAGCCAACACTTCCGGAGAGGGCTTCGCCTGAGCAGGTTTGGCAGAAGCAGGTTTGGCAGAAGCAGGTTTGCTGGGAGCAACTGGCGCGGGCGACGCAGCGTCGGCCGTATTTGCAGCAACCGCTTCGGCTGGTGCTTCCGTTGATTCAGGTGGAGTTGAAGTTGCCTCGGCCGGAGTCGACGGTGGAGGCGTTGTGGGTGTATCGGTCGCGGGCGCCGCGTCCTTTACTGGCGGAGTCTCCGCTACGGCATCGGGTTCAGCAGGTTCTTCAGTAGCTTTTTCAGCCGCCTCAATCTGTACTTGTTTATGGTTGCGTACGACTTTAGGAAACAGTTCATCCGCGGTCGCATCGACACGTTGGATAATCTGCTGTGCGATCGGATAACTTTCGGGGTGAATCGAAGTTGAATCCAGAGGGTTATCACCACCTGAAATTCTCAAAAATCCGGCAGCCTGAATAAACGTTGCATCGCCAAAGCCACTAACTTCCATGAGCTCCTGACGATTTTTGAATCCGCCTTTTTCCTTGCGATGTTCAACCAAACGCCGTGCGGTCAACGCGTTGAGTCCACTAACATATGACAACAACGAAGGGCTGGCCGTGTTCACATCAACACCGACACGGTTGACACAAAAGTGCACCACTTCATCAAGCGACTCACTCAAATGCTTGGCTTTGACGTCGTGTTGATACATACCGACGCCAATATTGGCTGGGCTGATCTTCACCAACTCGGACATTGGATCCTGCAATCGACGGCCGATGGAAACGGCACTTCGAATCGCGGGCGTCAAATCAGGTAGCTCCTCGCGGCCAACTTCACTGGTTGAGTAGACGCTCGCCCCCGCTTCGTTCACCATCACGTAACGCATCGCAGGATGGTCAGCAAAATGTTCTGCGATGCAATCGGACACCATCTGCTCAGCTTCGCGGCATGCAGCCCCGTTTCCGATTGCGATCAAATCGATTTCGTATTGCTTCGCCAGTTCGGCAACTTTTGTTTTGCTTTCATCGCGACGCGTCTGATTGCCAACAACGAACACGTGGTCCGAATGCAGCAAGTCGCCATTCCTTTCGATGATCGCAACTGAGCAACCTCGCTTGTAACCGGGGTCAATCGCCATTACGCGGCGATTTCGGGTAGGAGGCTGCAGCAAAAGATTTCGCAAGTTGTTAGCAAAGACTTCCACAGCGTGCTGTTCCGCGGCTTCAGTCATCTCACGGCGAATTTCACGTTCAAGAGACGGCATCACCATTCGTGAAAGTGCATCTTGCACACAAGTCTTTAAGTAGCTGGCAAACGGGTGGTCCTCAGGAACGAGTTTTGTGGTCGCCAGATCGAGGACTTTCTTTTCATCACATTCGATTTTGACTTTTAGCTTCTTTGCCCGCTCACCGCGATTGATCGACAACGTGCGGTGAAAGGGAAACTTTTTAACTGGCTGTTTGAAGTTGTGATAATCCTTGTAAGGATCGTCAACCGGCTTCTTTTTCTTCTTTTTCTTTTTCGACTTTGGTTTGGCCGCCGCAGCAGGCTTGACTTCAGTGGCTGCCGGTTTGGCATCGGCAGGCTTAGTATCGGCGGATTTAACCTCGGGCTTGGTTGCGGAATCAGGAGTTGGAGTGTCCGATTTGGCTTCGGGTTCCGGTTCAGTTTTTTCAGCAACCACTTTCTCTTCAGCTGGCTTGTCCGCCTCAGGTTTCTTTTCTGCTTCAGGTTTCTTTTCCGCCTCAGACTGCGATTCCGAATTTCCGACAGGCGCTTCGGCCGGTTTTTCCGTGGACTCTGACGCTGGAGTTTCCGAAGCGACTAGCGGCTTTGGTTCCTTGTTCGCTTCTGCGTTATCGTTTGGCTTTGCCGCTGGCATTTGCTTTGCGACGACTGCCGCAGCTGCGGCTTTTTCTTGCTCGGCTTTCAACGCCAACTGAACCGTCGACTGAGCAGTCAACTTCCCGGTGTCGCTCATCAACGTGCGAAGTTGCTGACGCAATTGAGCGTCGTTCGCGTATCGCTCCGCCAGAAGATCACCAACGCCGCGAATAACATCATCGACCGAATTAAGACCCTTGTCGACGCGAACGTACTCAGTGGCTTTTGTGGCAAGGTCAACTTCAGGCGACGTGCCGTTGAAGATATCGTCCGCGAGAGGCCCAAGTCCTTTTTGGCGTGCTTCCTGAGCACGTGACTTTTTGCGTGGCTTGAACGGTAAGTAAACATCTTCGACAGCCCGGCTTGTATTCGCCTTGTCGAGCGCAATCTTTATTTCATCCGTCAGCTTGCTTTGCGATTCAATCGACTTGAGCACGAACGCTTTACGTTCAGCTAACGCACGCAGAGAAGTCGTCTGCTGCTTAACCGATAAAATCTGCTCTTCATTTAACCCACCTGTTTCGTCTTTTCGAAATCGAGTGATGAATGGAATCGTATTTCCATCATCTAACAGTTCGACAGTACGCTGAACTTTCTCGGGTGGTAAATTCAGTTCTTTGGCAATTATTGAAATATCAATCATCTTGGGAAAACCCATTTGGGGATGATCCACGGGATTCGGTTTTCGATCGAGGGACCTGAATCGCGTCGGAAGGGGGCCATGATTTTACCAACATTTTGGGGGAATCGAACAGCCTATCTACCTCGAACAGAGCAATCTATTCGCAAAAGGTTCCATCTCCAAGAAAATAGTTGTTAGTTATGCGTTTACCAGAAATACCAACGACTCAATAACCGCTCGCCTGTCCGTCCTTACGAGATTCCGATGCGCCCAAATAAACATCGTTGACGGCGTCATACTGAATCCCCTGATAGCCGCCAAACGAACCCACGTTTCGCGTCAAACGATGTCGTCGCTTGACCAGTTCACGAAGCACTTCGCTATCGAAACCTGACTCCAGAGACACCGTGCCGCCATCGGCCATTTGCTCTCCTGTTGGCTGCGAAGACCCCGTGTGCAAGATCCGCGGGGCGTCTCCTGCCTCCTGAGCGTTCATCCCAAAGTCCACCATGTTCATCACGATCTGAGCGTGTCCTTGCGGTTGCGTTGCGCCACCCATCACGCCGAAGCTCAAAAACGGTTTTCCATCTTTGGTAACAAAGGCTGGAATGATTGTATGGAACGGTCGCTTGCCCGGAGCATAGGAATTCGGGCGACCGGGAGTCAAATCAAATAGCTCGCCGCGGTCTTGCAAACAAAAACCCAATCCGTCGGGACACATACCTGACCCCATCCCGCGATAGTTACTTTGAATCAATGAGATCATGTTCCGATCTTTGTCCGCGACGGTTAGGTAGATCGTGTCTCCATCGGTGATGCCAACATCGTATCGGCTGGCCGCAGATTGCCCGATCAATTTACGACGCTCCGCCGCGTAAGATTTTGAAACAAGACGCTCAACAGGAGATGAATAAAATTCCATATCGGCGTAAAGTCGCGCACGATCTTCGAAGGCTAACTTTTTCGCTTCGACGAAATAGTGAACGTGTTCGGTGCTGCCGTATTTAATTTTCGAAAAGTCGTAACCTTCTAAAACATTCAACATCTGTAGCGCTGCGATTCCCTGGCCGTTGGGAGGCAACTCCCAAACGTCGTAGCCTCGATAGTTCGTTGAAACCGGTTCTACCCATTCGCTCTTGTGCGACGCGAGGTCTTCATATGAAAGATAGCCGCCGTGCTTTTTCATGAAGGCGTCAATCGTTTTGGCGATTGAACCTTTATAGAATTCGTCACGTCCGCCGCTTGCCAATTTCTCCAATGTCGCCGCCAACATGGGATTGCGAAAGATTTCTCCTTTGGCGGGAGCCTTGCCATCGCGCAGGAATGTGTCCTCGAAACCCGGATAGCGTTTTAGAAAAGCACTGCGGTTCCAGTAGTAAGCGATTAATTCAGAAACGGGAAACCCTTCTTTGGCGTAGCGAATAGCCGGTGCTAAATTCTCCGCCATGGACAGCTTTCCAAACTTCCCATGGAGTTCAAACCAGCCATCCACACATCCGGGAACCGAAACCGGAAGCGGACCAAGCGCTGGAATTGATTTTTCTTCTCCAATCTCCTGTCGTAGCTTCTCCAGCGTCAAACTCTTCGGCGAACGACCGCTCGCATTGAGTCCATACAGCTTCTGTTCTTTCTCGATCCAGACGATTGCAAACAGGTCGCCTCCCATTCCATTGCCTGTCGGCTCCATCAATCCCAACGTCGCATTGGCGGCGATCGCAGCATCAATCGCATTACCACCGGACTTGAGAATGTCGATCGCAACTTGCGTCGCCAGTGGCTGACTGGTCGCGGCCATGCCGTTAGATGCAATGACTTCACTGCGAGTTGCAAACGGTTTTCCGGTAATTCGATCCTGCGCCACAAGCGGATGCGAAACCAACAAACCGATTAGCAAAATCATGAACGTACGCATGGCATTCCTCTTTGTTTAACCAACCGGGAACTGACGGCAGTACTCATAGACGGCCATCGTCGTCGCGGTGACAACATTGTAACTGTACGGCAACCCGTAAACAGGAATTTCGATGCAGTCGTCAGTCAACGCTAACTCAGCGTCAGGAATTCCGTGTCGCTCGTGCCCAATCAAAATCGCTGTCTTCCTTTCGTAGCGATAGTCGAAGAGGTTGTGCGAATCGTCTGTCTGCTCAAGGCCAACAATTCGAAAGCCATCGGACTTCAACTGCTTGAGAACCGGCACCAAAGTTCGCTTGTGAACAATCTCGACTTGCTCAGCGCCGTCCCGCGCGATCTTGGGATCGATTTTTGGATTGCCGGACGTGATCATTTTCGTGATGCCGGCACAAGAAATCAGCCGCACCATTCGAGAAAGATTAACATTGCTTCGCAGAGCAGGGCACACGACAACGACTTCTCGGGGACGTTCGAGATCAGTACCGGGTTTGTGGCGGATTTGTTCAGTCATTGATCAAAGCGAAGATTCGGAAACGCAAGACACGCCCACGGGCGCTCAAAGGTGTTAACTACGAACATCGTGCAATCTCTAAATCATGCCGAAGTCCATCAAGTCGTCCGCAGATGTATCGTCGCCGGTGGCTTCGGTTGCCGTAGCGGCTGCTTGCTGAAGACCGACGTATTCGACGCTTGAAGGATCCCCGACGAGAAAGAAAATTTCGCCCGAATCGTTGTGCATCAGAAACCCCGCATCCGCTTCGAGGCCGCCACGAAAACTGTAAGGAAACTTGAAGATCGCTCCTTCAGCAAGTGCCGCCTCAAGCGACTCATCAAGCGTTTCACTTTCCAATCGATAGATCAATCGAATATTGTGGTTCAGCAAATCTTCCGCGTCCGCCTTGTCACTCAATTCGACCGGCGCAGAAAAAGATGACGCAACTGGATCAATTTGGTTGCCTTCCAAGTCAACGGCCGTCAAATTGGATTTTTCAATCCAGTTACCATCGGCGTCAACATAACCGATTCCCGTGCCGCCTTTTCCGATCAGAGTCTTGCCATCTTCAGCCAATGTGTTGAGTTCGCAAGCTTCGCCATCTTCATCGAGCACCAGCAGTTCTTTGAATCCATACAGCTTGGAACGATCGACTTTGTGCATTTCAAAGTCGATCTGATTTGAGCCGTGATTGAAAGACAGTGTGCGTGGCATGAAAGATCTTTCGAAATACGTGGGCTATTTAGCTTCGGGTTCTGACTTCGCGGCAGGCGCCGGCTCTGCATCTGGCGCGACTTCCGGAGGCGGATCGGGAACTTTACCCGAGTCGATCCACTTGCGAATTTCGGCTTCCGAATTCTTGATGAAATCCGAACTGGCGATCTTCTTCAGCGGAGAAAACAGCTTCTGAATATAAATCTTCTCGCGTTGGACGGGAGTCTGAGCCTTCAGTCGAATCTCTTCGTCCGCCATTCGTGCCCGAAGATCCTGTGGATTCTCAAGTTCAGAATACGTTTGCAAAATCTTGCGAGCTTCGTCTTTCTTGCCATCCTTGATGGCCTTTTCAATTTGTTTTTGATAGATCTGCCGCAGAACTGCTAACGAAAGAATCTCATTTTCGATGCCCGTTACGACACCCGTGGCCAGAAGACGAGTGTCGTCGGCGGTGATCGTCGTCTCCAGTTCATTGCGAAAGCCAGGAATGACTGGAATCTTCTTTAGCCTTCGTCCACCGCGTCGGACCAGCAACATTCTCATTCCATCGCCGGTCGGGATTCGAATCTCTCCGCGCCAATCAGTCTTACCGTGATACTCAAGCTCCTTCGTAATGTCACCCGGTTCAACCGTTGCAATGTCGTAGCCTTCGAGCGGCTCAACCTCTTCACCGCCACGCGAAACCAATCGCAAAACGGTTGTCCCATCACCCGGACGAATCACGAGCCCCAACTTTTCAGCTCGCTTACTCTTGCGACCGGCCAGCGGTGCACGTACCGACGAGTACACTTTTCCGTTGATCACGGACCCTTCGATGTCTTCGATCGCAATGAATGTGAATGGAACCGCATCAAGCTTCACCAATTTTCCGCTGCGGTCGGATCGCACCACAACCGGCAACAATCGATCGGTATCGCGAACGAAACAGGGGGAGTTCGTATTGGTGACGACTTCGGGGACCAGGTCTTCGTTGATCTCCGTTCGAATACAGGCTTCGATTCCTCGAGCTCTCAGTTCGGCTTCGTTCTTCATGGTGACTTCGTCGATCCGCGCGATCGGCATGAAGGCGCGACTGACCAGCTTTGACGCCAGCGAACCAACCGAAGACATCAGTCTGGTTTGCGCTTTGACGGTAGGGCCAATCTGCTGCGTCCGAGCGTCAATCTCTCGAACACTAACGTCGAATCCGCCAGCGTTTGCCTTGATTCGGACCACCATCAGTTTGTCGTAAAACTCAAGCTCTGGTTCTGCCAAAACTTTCGCAACGGCCTCATCATCGATCTGCGAATTAAGCAACTTCCAACGCCACTGACTTGGCGGCGTGCCAACGTTGACGTTCCAACCGCTTGGATCAATCAGTTGACATTCGGCGCTGATCCGTTGGCAAATTTCTGATTCGCTATTGGTCAGAGCTGGCGAACCGTCAAGGCAAAGCCACGCGGCGACTTGGTACGGACGAGTCTCCCAAGCACGCTTCGATGCCTCGGGTTCTTCCGTGATTTTGATTGAGCGAAATTCGCCTCGCCAAGACGGCGGTGCAGGAGTCGCCTCGGCTTGTTCGGATTCAGGATTTTCCTGAATCGCAAAAGCAGGGCAGCACAAAAGCGTTAGCAACAGCAACGATGCAGATATTGATCGACAACTGATCATTTGGCCGCCTTCTGTTGGTTCGGCTTCTGTTGGGTCGCATAGCCTTCGATCTTCCAACGACGGATATTTTGATAGAGGTGAATCAAGTCGCGACCAAGTCCGTAGACGTTTTTGCGAAACGCAAAGTGCTCCTTGATTTGGTACATCGGTATCACGGAGAGATCATTCGACACCTGACGATGAATTCGACGCAACGTTCGGCTGGCTCCCTGCCAAGACTCGCTGTATCCCAACATCTGCAGCGACTGGTCGACCGGCGACGAAACTGATTTGGCAATCCCATGAGTTCCCATGATTCGTGTTGCATCGGTCAGAGGTTCTTCGATTGCGGCTTCCACGTAAAGCAAATCCCAATTGTCATCTTCGGGGAATGAGACGGCTTCATCGAGCGGCCTAAGCGTCGTAGAAATCCCAGACTCTTCCCAGCTTTGTTTGATTTTGTAGCAAGCAGCGGTCGCCAAAGATCCTGACGGATGAGCCAGCACGATCGATGGCGGTGCAGAGCGACCCTCTGGATATTTCGCTGTCTTTGAAGTGTACGCCATGTGGCTCAACACCATCGAAAGCCGTTGCTGATACGGGAGCGGCTTAACTTTCAAGTCGTAGCCGTAGGAAACTTGATCGTATTCATCGCTGCCGATCGGAAACGGCCCGCTCAACGGCTCACAGCCATCAATGTCGGCGCCACCAAAAACATCGTTGACGATTCCTTCGCGATCGATGCCGGTTGAAAGACTACGGATCAACTGCATCGATCCTTTGTACTCGCCACGAATTTTCGGGACCAGAAAGTGAACGGTTGGGATCGCGTAAGCTCGAACTTCGATCCCTTTGGCTTTCCGAAGTTTCGGAATATCTGATAGGGCAGGGCGGTCAACAACGTCGACTTGGCCTCGAATAAGTGCATCAACGGCATCCGAAGAGGCTCGATAATACTCTTCGATCACAACCGGATACTGTTTACCGGGCTCACGTTCGTAGCGATCGTTGAATTCAAATGTGCACTCGTCGCCTTTTTTGGAAGTCATCGCATAAATGCCATCCTGGATTGGCTGGCCATCTTCAAGACGATCAGAATACTGAAAACGAGCAACCGCAGCGGGGCGAACAAATGGCTTTCGCAACTGGATAGCGACTCGATTGCTGTCGACTGAAACAGAATTAAAGATCTTCGCCCAAGCCGGCAAGTAGTTCGGCGAAAGGGCGTCGGCGTGATCCAACAACCTCGACGCGATTTGATTTGGCGTCGCCCGAGGTAGCAACGGATCAACTTGTTCATCAAAAATGAACGCGTACTCCATGCCAAGGTCATCTGTCCGTTCGAATCGCCCATTGAGAAATTTGTATCGCCCGCCTTCATCACTAAGCCCCGTCAATTCAATCAACGTTCGCTGAGTCAATCGTCCGACTCTGCGAGAACCCCAATGGGCGAGCCGATTCGGGTTGGCGTCACCGGCGGGCTGATTCACCGCCACGACAATCAATGGAAACTGTTCTGTAATTCGAACTTGAATCTCGCGTATCTCAGGCAAGCCTGAATTAATCCGTTCAGCAAGTCGCGAAAGATAGTGAGCCTGCCGCCCGTCTCCCGCAGCTGCTGCTTTAAGCGCATCGCGGGCGACCTGCTTCGACTGATCAATAAATCGTTTTCGCCAAGCTGCAACGAAATCCTTGGCTTCATCTCCGTACTGACGTTCGATCGCAACAAGAGCCGACTTAATATATTCGGCATCTCCATTTTCAAATCGTCGCTGAAGAAGGCCGTCATAACATTGCTGGATAATTTCCATCAACGTCGCGTCAACATCTGGAATTTTGAGCGAAGGATCTTTCTCGTAGAGATCTTCGAAAATCGAAAGAGAAAGCTCGTAGTTTCCGTCTTCCAAGTTTGCGGCTGCATCCTTGAACAGACAGCTCTGCAGTCGCGCACGGACTTGAGGATCGCTCGCACCGCCATTGTCGTAGACGTACAGCAAGTTCCTCAACGCGGCAGCATATTCTTTTCGACTTAGAAAATCTTCGGCTTCTTCGAGCAACAAATTGTTGAACGGAACATATTCGTCAATGTGCTGATACGGGACCTGAAGTAGATACTCCGAATCTTCACGAAATTCAAACTTTAGCGTTCCTTCTTTTGGAAACGGCAGCTTGGGATTTTCGAGTGGCACGATCCGGATGATGACACTATCGCTCTTTTCGTCCAAGTAAATTAAATCGAAGGGCTCTTCGTCCATCAGTGGCGTGGGCCACTCGCCCTCTTGAACGACTTGAGCATCGGACTGATTTGTCGCCCACAGAAAAACAGCGCACAGTCCCATCGCCAGCAACGCCAAGCGATGCCATCGAACCACCGAATCAATTTTGTATTGTGAAATCATTCAATTCCCAAATCGTAAGTGACTCGACTTATGAACCGGTCGAAAGTACGTGAACCGTTCCATCCATCCCGGAAAAGAAAACTTTACCGTCGGTGAACGTTGGTGCGTGAACGATTGGCTGCCCAATGTCCATCTGGTTCGCATCCTTGCCCTGTGCATCCAAGAAGAGCACCTTGCCACTTTGCAGAATCAATGCCAGCTGACCAGAGATAACCTGCGGCGGACACGCGAATCGTTCACTGGAAACATTCCGCACCCATTTTTGATTCAACGATTCGTCGAACAAAACCACTTGGTCACTGTCGAGCAGCACAAGAACTCCTCCATCGACAGCCCAAGGCCCGTCGACAACTTGACCGTTGGTAGGAACGCGAGCAAGCTCGACCGCTCCAGCGTCAACTTTGACAATCGAGTCCGTTTGATCGACTCGATCGGCAGCAAAAACAACGCCTCCGGCAGCGGCAAGTTTTCCAACAAAGTTACCTTTCGACTCAAGTGAACCAGCACTGCGAATCGATCGCCCTTTTTCAATTTCCAACAGATAAAGCGTACTCGTGGTGGCTCCACTGTTGGGGCCGACCTGTGTGGCAATGGCGACCTTACCTTCGCCAGTCTCAACGGGACGAACCCATTCAACTTTCTTGCCCGGAGCAACCGGAGGCAGAAACGCTTCGCCGCTCATTCCGCCGGTCGAAGGATCCACTGCGGCAACTTGTCCGTTGGAGTTCGCGACAATCAACTGGCCGTCAACCGTAATCGGCGTACATGCAGGATTGTCCGATGGAGCCGCGTAGTTCTTAAGCTCCAACGAACCGCTGGCGACATCAATGACTGCGAATTCGCGAGAGCCTTCGCCGCCGGCGCTGACCCAAACATTGCCGCCAAGTTTTGAGGTGCCCGAGAAATTGAGATTTTCGATGACCGTGCTTGCTTTGGCTGCCTGCCTGACAAATCCGGTGCTTGAGGATTGCGACACATCAAACAGGTCGCCCTGGCTGGAAACCGCAAACTGCGACCCACCGGCCGCGATGACAGGACCGGCAACTGCGCCGCCAAAGTCATTTCGCCAAATGGGCTCGAGCGTATTGGCATTCACCAAAGATGCGGACACCATCCCCGAACCAATGCGCTTCCGTACGTGGAAGAGTTTGTCGTCCAATTTCAAACAAGGTGCGACAAACGAGTCAGTTCCATGCTTGAGGACCTTCAGGTCGAATTTCCCGAGGTTACGTTTTACTTTATAGAACGCGGCACCTGTGCCACAGACCCACAGGCTACTACCATCGGTTTGAATAAACGACGGCTGGCCTTCCTTGCTGTCGAAACGTTCGCTGGCAAATTTTGAAATCGGCGTTTTGTCGTCACCTTGATTGAATTCCAAAATCACCATCTGGCCACCATCACTCACGGCCAACAACCAACGACCGTATCGCTGGAGGTGTCGAGTCACGGGCCCATCGGTAACACGACGAATGACTTGCACCGGATCAGGCCCCAACTGCAACCCGTTTTCCTTTGGACGCAATACAAACATGTCACAGAAATCACCGCCGTTGACCAAAACGATCAAATGGCCGTTGTACATATACGGCGGAACGGAGATGCTTTCGCTGTAGTGACCGAGATAAAACACTTCCTTACAGAGCATGTCTTCGGTGCCGATGACATACAGATTGGACTTCAAACCGGCTTGATAGATCAGCGGATCCTGCTCACTGATAAAGCATCGCGTGTTGGCACCTTGTGGAAGCTGCGCCGAACCAAGCAACTGACCGCTGGCTGGATCGAGTCGCAGAAGCTTCCCTGAGGCAGTCGTCACGACCAGCTTTTCGGGCGTCATCGCCGGAGTGAAAAACGTTTCTCCAATCGGAACGCGCCAAACAAGCTCTCCACTGGCAATCTTCAGTTTCAGCAACTCGCTGCTGGCAACGTCAGAGACGAGCACATGTTCTTCGTTCATCTTTTGTGGCTGAATCGACGAGCCAAGCCCGACAAACTTACGCCATAAGATGTCGCCAGAGCCAGCATCAAATCCGATGACCGAACCGTCAACCAAAGTCGGAATCACTTCGCCTTGCAAGCCTTCGTCAGGACTGCCGACGACGGCGCCCAGGACATAAGTTTGCTGGATCAATGAAGGGGCCAAATCGCTTTTAGGTTCGATGTTTACATCGGCAGCAGAAATCAGTTTTGACTCGAGCTCACTTGTCTTCACCATTAGCTCACGCAACTCTGCACGTGCGCCCAAGTCGCCATACTTTCGCGTCAGATCCTGGAACGTCTTAAAGGCGTCCTCTGTTTTACCTTGTGCACCGAGTTCGTTAATTGCCACCAGCGCGACCGAGTAATCCTTCTCCTTTTTGATCGAACCCTCGATCGTGCGAATATTATTCTCGATCAGATCGATGTTCTTTTTATTGGTCGGTGCCTTCCGCGACGAACTCGGCACGAAGGAGACATTTTCGACGAGCTCTTTCCTGAACTTAGTCGCTTCGACGAGGTTGTCCTCCATCGCCTTGAGTTCCGTGTCCTTCAGCATCCTGGTTGTCAGCTCAGCCACCGAACGCGGCAACATCAAACCAAGGTCGTCGCGAATGAAATCCAGTGCGACATCTTCGTCTTCCGCATATTCAGGCAGCTTGATCGACGCTCGGTCCAGCGTTTCTTTCCACAGCTCGGAATCGTACGAATCTCGCAACAGACTCTGAACTCGCCGAGCTTTTGCTTCCTTGATAAATTTGTGGCGTGGGTACGCTTCGATGTACTCGTCGTAAGCCTTGATCGCCGCCTGATAAGAAGAATTTTCAAAGTGGTCGCGAGCGTTGTTGTACATCGCCTCTGGCGTCATATTGCTGACGGAAAACCACAGAAAAGTCCCGACCATCAACAGGAAGCCGAGCACACCAAAGCCAATGTACGGCCAACGACTGTTCCACTGATCGCGTTTGTCTTTCTTGCCGCTGAACGTTGGCTTCAGCTTTTCTTCGTCAGCCGATGGATCTGTGAATTCGTCGACCGCTTCGGGACCGTAGTCGTAGGCGCCAGCCGGAATGGCATCGACTTGAACTTCGTCGACGGGCGAGCCAACTGGAACGATCGAGCCTGCATCTGCCCGCGTCTGCGCGTCGCGATTGGATCGAATCGGTTTCCGCTTAACTTCCGCTGATTCCGTTTCCTGCTCATCATCGTTGACACCGAGCATCAAATCGTCAGTGTTCTTACGCGAGACTTTTGGCATCTCGCCTTTCATGATCTGACGAGCCTGATCTTCTGTGAGCTGTCCTTTGCGGACGAGATAACTGAGAACGGCACTGACTTTGACGGTGCGTTCCGGGTCTTCAATCTGGATACGAATCTTGCGCAGTGCCTTGGATTCGATCGAGCCCAGGCTCTCAAGTTTCTGTAAAAGTTCCTTGGGCGTCATTCAGAGTTCCTCATCCGTCGTTTCGATGGAAATTTTCTCGATTCCGGCGACGACTCCTGCGTCCCACGCCGAAATTACTTTCTTGTGCATCGAGTCGACATGAGCACGGATAATCATGCGACCGACGTTGTCGGTGGTTTTGGATTCTTTTACCCGCGTCCACATTTCGCGTTCGCTCGGGCATTCGACTTCTTCGTCCGATCGTGACGTGACGTAGAAGGTATTGTTTTGGTCGATCAGGACCGTGACGTAGTCCGGATCCTGCTCTTCTTCGACGACTTTATCCGATGGCTCGTCGGTTTCTGGCGGCGGTTGCTCGATCGATTTTTGCAGCGAGAAACTGGCGGTCACCATAAAGAAGATTAACAGCAGGAACGTGACATCCACCATCGGCGTCATGTCGAGTTCATCTTCCGGAATCTTGTCCTTATTCCCAACAGTGGCAGGCTCTTCGTACTCTTCATCGATCTCGTCTTCGTGATCTTCGAAGCCCTTCCAACCCATGTCCTTGTAGTCACCGTCCTCGTGAGTCTTGGCCCCTTTGGCTTTGAACTCGAGAACAATTTCGTCCTCGTTCACATCCGGCTCTTCAGAATCGGCACTCATTATTGCTCCTCCTCCACGCCTACGTAGACTTTTCGCTCCGCCGCCATCTCAGATCCAGCCACACCACGGCGCACCATCTCGACGGTGCCCGTTTTTACCTCGCCGGCTGCCTTGATCAGGATCGATGTCTTTTCAGGATTGGCGCCCAATTCATCCTGCACGAACTGAGCGATCTCTTCCTCGATACCGTCTGGGTCGGTAGCGAGAACCGGATCGTTCTCGTTCTTCCCTTTGAAGATCGTGTAGTTATCCGTTCCTTCTTCCAAAGTCACCAACAACGTCACGGCAGCCTTCTCGGGAATGGCAACGCCGTAGCTGGCTTTGGGCAATTCGATCGCTGCCTGCGGATCCATTTTGGAGGAAACAACAAAAAACGCCAGCAACAGGAACACGATATCAATCATCGGCGTGACATCGAGTTCACCGTCGTCAGGATTTCGCTTTCGCTTGGGAAGCTCAAGTCCGGATTCTTCTTTCACGATAGACCCCGACTATTTGTTGGGGAATCGGATATTTGCTTCCTTGAAGATCTCAAGGAACTGATTGAGTCCGTAGCCGACCAAGTCTTCCATCTTTTTGATTTGGACGTTGATGTAAGCCGTACCAATAACCAGAGGAATCGCGATCGACAGACCCAACGCCGTCGTGATCAAAGCAAACTGAATGTCTTTCGCCAACGCACTGACATCAACGGAAGCTCCACCAACGGACAGCTTTGCGAAAGCCGCCATCATACCGAGTACCGTTCCCAGCAGCCCAATCATGGGAGCAGCCTTAATGACCGTATAGACCCAACTGAGTCGGTACTCCAAATCTTGTAGCACATCGCGTTGAAAGCGATCGACCAACAACTGTTTGACTCTAGAGTAACCGAGCTTTCGATTGGCGATTGCCATTTGCGAAAGCTGACAGGTGGCCCGCCGGTCTCCATCACAGAGTTCGTTCGCGGCATCGTAGTCGCCTCGCGAAAGCGGCTCTTCGATCGCTTCCAGAAACGCCGTCTGCTGCTCTTCGCTGGTGAATTGCTTTTGCCTCACGCGACTGATAACCATCACGATGCAAAACGCGCCCCAAAGAGCAATGAAGAAAATGACTACATAGATGCAGTTGCCAAGTATCGTAAAAACGGATTCCATCTAGCCCCAACCTGCCTGATTCCAAAGCCAATTCAATTTTCAGATGACATTTTAGGGTGGCATTTAGCCAGTATTCACCCTGCGGAAATGTCCATTCCGGCGAGCCGCATTATGAACCAGATCAAAAAATTGAGAAGGCATGTATCGCATTTTCAGTGAAATTGCATGCCTCTGGAACTCGCGGCTGATAATACAGCACACGTTGCAACCCATCTTGATTTGGAAGAGCGAAGAGACGGGAGACTTCATCTTAGCTAATGAAACACGAATCCGGAAACGGATATTATGAAGCCGTCGTCCAAGCTCGAAATTTTCAGTTTTGTTTCGGTGACCTCATCGAGGTTTCGACCCAATTCCTTCAACTTGACAGCCTCCAACTTGAGGATTTGGGACTCAACAGAAGCGGGATAGAACTGAACGAACAGCATTTCTTGCACGGCAAGCCCCGAGTCACCTACGATTTTTCGATCCCATCGCTTCAAGGCTGGATGCGAATGGGCAAACCAAATGGCATCTTTTTCACTCGATCGGCTCGAATGCGTCACGGTCGCGTCGGAGGACAGCGTTCCAACTCTCCAAATATCGCTCTCACGACTGGCAATGACGCCGATTTCGATACCGAAGAAATCCAACTGCCTTTTGTAATCCTCGATACTTTCGACTTCGTAACTGATTTTCCAACGTCGTGACGGAGGAATCAGCTCCGGAACTGGATTCGGATCGAGCACACCGGGAGTCCCGACACCAAACTCACCGCTTCCAAGACGACCGTCTTGAGCAAGGATCTTTGACACCGAGTCTTCGACTGACTCAACAAGCGAAACAAGCTCGATGCCAGTCGCACCGCTAGAGACGAATTCCAGTTCCTGTTCTGAGTCGCCTTCTGCTTGATCCGCCTCGACTTCACCCCAGTCTTCGTCCAGTGGAGGAATGAATCCAAGCTGAGATTGATCATTGCCAAAGAGCCAAACCGCAAGCAGGCTCAACACGACGAATCCGCAGATAGAGATCGAAGCAATCAGCCCTGCGTTAAAACGATCATAGCTGGACGCTTTCGGCGAAAACCGGTTGTCGACCTCCAACTCGCGAATCACTGCGCCCATGGCATCTCCAATTCCAATTACTTAAAAATACAGTTCACGATCGTGAACTTGAAACCACCACCGTCTGCTTCAACTTTAATGTTCGTTCTACGAACCTCTTTTAATTCACGACCGACGCTCTTCAAGAATTCATCTTCGGCTTTGGCGATCTCCAAACGCGTATCCTGTGGGTAGAACTGCACCATCAAGGCTCCGTTGATATCGACGCCGGCTTTCCTGGAGATCTCCTGATCCCACTTTTTCATCCGCAGCTTCGCGTGAGAAAACCGAAGCGACTTGGCTTCCCGTTCGCGAGTCGTTTTCTGGATGTTGACTCCCTTGGAGACGTTGCTGATTCGCGAAATGACTTCACCGACTGGCTGAACCACGCCGATCTGAATATTGAAGTAGTCCAACTGACGCTTATAAGTGTCCTTGTTGTCGACCTCGTAGACAATTTTCCAACGCTTGTAGTCTGGAATCCCTTGACCGGAACCAGATGGACCACCTTCGCGACTCCCGTAGCCGCCACCCTTACCCATCACGGCAGCATCGCCGCTGACATGTTCAGAATTCGCACGGATCGTGGAAACAGCATTCGAAACGGCTTCCAGTGCCTCGGCTAACTGAGGCGTTTCGACTTCTGCGAAATCCTCGACGCCGGGATCGAGTTCGTCATCCTCGAAACCTTCCGGTTTGTCGTTTCCGTCGTCGCCAATCGTCGCCTGTTCAAACGGAGGCGCGATATTGCGTTCAAACTTGAAGACCGATGTAAACCAAACCAAAAACAGCGCCGCCACGACAAAGCCGACCAGCAAGATCAACGCCGTCAACCAGGCACTCAGGCGATCGTAAGCGCTGGTCTTTGATTGGATCTTGTCCAGCGGTTTAAAAAACGTACTCATGTTTGTTGTTCTCTATTCCAAAAGCTCGGCGTCAGGGCGAATTTCAAGGTACCACTTGGTCCACTGTTGCTTCAGCCGCGCCAACTCAAGAAGGTTATCCTGCTGGTTGCCTCTGTCCTCAAAGACAAACGTATCGAACTTTCGACTGACCAATCGAAGCCCGTTGTGAGCGTGAATCGCGATCGTCGGATCCGGGTCTCCCATCGCGTACAGCAAGGCCGGAACGTTATCCATATCCTGCTCGCCGGACAAAAACCTGATCGCCACGAGTCGGCGATAGTAATTTTTTTCGCTGATCATCGTTTTCAAAAACGAGGTGACTTCTCCGCGCGACCGTTTGCCCTGCGATTTGAATTCGCGAACGGAACGCTTCATCGCCTCGGTGATCTGCTGCAGTTGACGATCGTCAAGCGTGGCATCAGAGAGAGATGCAATCAAACCCTGTAGGCTCTTTTCTGCTTCCGAGGAAACGATCGTGCCTGATTTGCTTTGCGTAAGCGTGCCTGCCCCGAAACCTTCACCGCCCAGCAACTCACTACCTGTCGGCGGCAGAGAAATAATTTCGCTTGCTCGTACAAGGAACAGCAACGAAAACGCCGTGTTCACATTGAGCGGCATATTCACGGCGCGTTGGTGACCCTCAACGGCACCTGATTCGTTTTGATACTCTTCGATGTAGTCGACGCCATCGTCGTACCACGAACTCAATGAGCTACCCAAGTTCCCGTCAGCCTGCTCTTTGAAGTATGCATAACGCTCCAGAGCATACATGAAGTACGAATTCCACGTGTTGATCGGAAATTGAAACTGACTTGAGTACCAAGAGTTACCCGCGCTCTTGCAACTTGCCAATTTCCCTCGTTCAAATTTGACAACCGGACCCGTTCCATCACCCCATGCCGCCTGAAGATCGCCTTCTTTGTCGTCAGCTGGAGGGACGTAAACCGTGACATTTTTGGGGAGGCCCAGCGACGAATCTGCACTGGCAGTGGCCATGTTTTTGACCCGTTTTGAAAGCCGCAACATGTCCGCCAAAAGATAAACCGAACTCAGCGACGCTGAGTGGATTGAGTTCGTTCCGGCGACGTTACCTCCTCCGAGCTGCGCTTTGTAGCTCCAAGTTCCACTTTGCGCTTGATAGTCGACGTAGAACTGCAGCAGACTGTGCGCGTGCTTTGGATCGAGCGGAATGCGATGCTGGCGTGCGACGAAAAAGGCGAGTGCCCCGAATTGGGATTGGGAAGTATCACCGGTCGAATCACGACTATAGGTAAACGCACCGTTGCTTAACTGGCGTTCAATCAACGTATCCAGAATCTTCATGATCTGAGGCTTGTACTTTTTGGCGTCGTACTCCGCCAATAGAATCAAGGCCAACGCTGGGAAATAAGTTTCCCGATTTTCAAGCACCTCGGCGGCTCCGGAATCGACCATCCCGGCAATTCTTCGGACCACCCTTTTAACCATCGGATTGTCCGTTGGCACAGTGCCGTCGTAGCGTTTGTAGTATTCCAAAACCGCAAGTGCACAAATCGGTCCCGACTTGCCCGAGGCGCTATCGGACTCCAAAAATCGCGCCGCTTTGTCAGCGATCCTGACGACTTTGTCGGCGTAGGGGTCTTTGTATTTTTTCTGAGCCCAACAGGCGGTCGGCGAGAAGCATCCGAAACATACCGCGACCATCAACGAGCCAACGAGGGCTCTTTGCGACCTGAA
>CALLUY010000188.1 GCA_938010615.1 uncultured Pirellulaceae bacterium
GAAGATCTCACGAGCGATCTTTTGGCCGACTTGTTTGGCAAGGTAAGCAGATCCGAAACCGCCATCGAAACTGGCGACATCGGTGTCGGTCTGTTTGAACTTACCGTGTTCGCGGGAAGCAATCGTCAGATCGCAGATCACGTGCAAGCTGTGACCGCCGCCGACCGCCCAACCAGGCACGGCGCAGATCACGACTTTCGGCATCGTTCGGATCAAGCGTTGACATTCGAGAATGTGTAACCGTCCGGCTCGTGTTGAGTCGATTTCATCGCTGGAAGTTTTTGAGTATTGATAGCCGCTTTTGCCGCGGACTCGTTGATCGCCGCCAGAACAAAACGCCCAGCCGCCGTCCTTGGGCGATGGACCGTTGCCGGTGAGGATCACGGCGCCGATGTCGCTGGATTGACGAGCGTGGTCGAGAGCCGTGTAGAGTTCGTCGACGGTTTGAGGTCGAAACGCGTTGCGAACTTCGGGGCGGTTGAAGGCGATGCGGACGGCTCCGACTTCTTTCGCGCGGTGGTAGGTGATGTCGGTGAAGTTGAATTGATCAAGCGATTGCCAAAGGTTGGGATCGAAGATCTCGGAAACTTTTTCTGTCATGGGAGTTGTTGAGTTTCTGGCTTGAGTTGACGTGGTGCCCTAAAGTCGCCTTTCGCCCCGCGAATGTGTGATGGCTCCGCGAAAGTGTGTTCGGTCCGTTCTTTCGCGGAGCGAAAGACGACTGTCTGGCTCTATCAATGATAACCGAATCACGGTGGCATAAGCCTCTGGCTTGTGAACATGTAGCTTGGACATGCGGCTGACATGCAGTTCACAGGCCAGAGGCCTATGCCACCTTGCTCGCGAACTCACGAATGAGACCAACTAGAGCGGCTTGTTGCTCGCGATGAACGATGTGACCGGCGTTTGGCACGATTGTTACTGACAAGGCTTCTAACGAAGCTTCTTCGCGAATTCGAACTGCAATTTTTCGATACTTTTCGTCACGCTCACCAGCGACAACCAAAGTTGGAATAGAAAGTTCACTCAATCGAGGCCAGTAGTTTGGTTGTTTCGCGACCGAACAGGCTCGCAAGATCGATGGCCAATCATCTGAGGATCGAGCTGACTTTCGAGCGATTTCAGCACGGCGGATTTCTTCAGGCAAGTTGGCGAATACGCTCGCTTGATACCACTGATTCAAAAATGATTCCGCCGGTTCCGATTCGATACGTTCTGCAACGCTCTGATCCGCAAGCCAACGTTGCTCACGATCCTGTTCCGACTCAAGACCCGGATTACCCGAGACGAAGATCAATCCATCGAAACGCTGTGGCTTCACGAGGGCAACGCCCAAACCCAGACGTGCTCCCATGGAGTAACCAACAATGATCGAGTCCGCTGGAATCGATTCAGCTAACTGATTGACCGTTGATTGCCAATCATCACCCGCACGGACTTCGACGGCGGAGGTTTCAAACTCCGGCAGCGCAGCACGCACTTCGTCCCAGTCGGTCGGATGGCCCATGAACCCATGGATGAAAGTTAGCTTTGGCTGCTGCAATGTTTGATCTCTTCACGAATTTGTTTTCGCACTTCCATGTTGTACTGGCGATCCGTCATCAGCTCCAAAATGATCGATCGATCTTGCGAACAGGCGCCTCGATAGCTTGCAGCGAAGTCGTCCATTTCCGTGATGCGACGATAGTCGATGCCGAACATCTTCGCCGCATGTTCAAACTGATACTCGTGGGGAGTCGCGAAAAATTGTTCGAAGTGTTCCGATTCGCGAATCGGCAGCAGATCAAAAATGTGTCCGCCCTGATTGTTGAGAACCAACACGATCATCGGCCAAGGAGACTTCGCCACGAGCGACAACGAATTGAGGTCGTGCAGCGCAGACAAATCGCCAATCAAAACGGTCGTCGGTTGCTCGAGGCCGATCGCGTAGCCGGTTGCCGTCGCCAGCAAGCCATCGATGCCACTGGCGCCGCGATTGGCGGCGACGTTGCGGACTTTGTCGGACAAACCCTGACCAAACCAATCCATGTCGCGAATCGGCGTGCTGTTGCCAATGAACAAACCGTGAGACGTCGGACAATGTTTACTGACGTGAAAGGCGACGGCCGGTTCGCTTAACTTCTTTGGATCAGACAATTGCCGATCAACGATACCGCTTCGCTGCGCGCCGGCATCGCTCCACGATTGTAAAAACGAGTCGGAGGTTTTAGGGCCCGAAACGATCGATGACAACTGAATCAGATCGGCGTGATGTTGAGACACCGGAAGTCGATTCGGATTGACGATTTGGCCAGTTGGTGTGATGTGGTGGAAGTCGACCGTATCAGGCAGCGTCGCCGTCCATTGGTGCCAAGTCTTGGAAACGATTCGACCGCCCAAATGCAAAATCGTATCCGGAACAGGCAGCTCGAATTCAGAAGGCAACTCGAGCGAACCGGTGCGCAAGCCGCTGGTCACGTCCGAGAGAATGGGGCAGTTCAAATTTTGGGAAAGCTCCCATGATTGTTGTGCTTCGAATGGTTTGCAGCCGCCCAACGCGATCAAGACGTTGCCGCGGGTTTGGATTTGAAGTTCGGTTTTGTTGTGGGTCGGTGGAGACGGGAGACCACTCGCTTGCGCTTCGGGCTTGTATTGGGGCGGAGCCGGTTCGTCGGAAATGGTAAACGGTTCGCAGAACATCCAGTTGAAATGAACGGGACCGTTTTTGGTCGCGGCAAACCCTTGCTCGAGCGATTCGTCCAACGCAAAACTCTCATCGGGAACCGGCATGTTCACAAACAGTTTCGGATAGCCGCCAAAGATGGCTCGCTGATCAATCGTCTGGTTGGCTCCGCTGCCGCGAAGTTCAGGTGGACGGTCTGCGGTAAAAAGCAGCATCGGCACGCTCTCGGCTGCCGCTTCGATCACTGCTGGAAACGCATTGGCGACGGCTGTTCCTGAAGTGCAAATGAACACGCCCGGCTTTCCGGTGGCTCTACCATATCCGAGTGCCGCAAAAGCAAGTCCGCGTTCGTCGAAGTGTTGGATTGCTTTGGCGCGACCGTCGCGAACCATACGGGCAACGGCCAGAGTCAGCGGCGTGCAGCGTGATCCCGGCGCAAGGAAAAAGTGATCGATCCCGTGTCGAAGGCAAAGCTCAATAGCTGAATTGGCCCAAACTTGGTCGACGCCAGCCATGTTCATTCAACCTTATTGGCCAAGCACACTGATGAAATCCTGAATCTTGTTTTCGACTTCCTGCCACTCTTGATCAGGATCCGATCCACGCACGATACCCGCTCCAGAATAGAGAGACAATGCGTTGCCCTCGATCAAGCCTGATCGAATGCCGACTGCGAACTCAACGCTATCTGCTCCTATCCAGCCGATCGGAGCCGCAAACCAGCCTCGATTGAACGGTTCGATACGTGCGATTTCAGGCAGCGCGTTTTCCGTTGGATAGCCGCCAACGGCAGGAGTCGGATGAAGTCGTTGCAGCAACACTCCATCGTCGACATCTTCTTTTAGAGTCCCTTGCACGTTGGATCGCAAATGCTGCTTCCACGTTAAACGTAAAATCGAAGCCTGATTATCAACGTCCAAGTGATCCACAAACTTGTGCAGCTTCTGCCGGATGCTTTTGCGAACGATGTCGTGCTCGCGTTGATCTTTGTCGCTGGTCAGCAATTCGATTGCCAGTTTTTCATCTGCGTCGGGAGTTTCGCCACGAGCCCGAGTTCCGGCGACGACTTCGCTTCGCAGTTGTTTGTCCTTGCGAAGGAACAATCGCTCCGGCGTCGCACCGAGGAATGCACTCGACGATCCGAAATCAAAACAGAAAACGAAACAGTCGTGAGTCGTTTCCTTGAGTCGCTGCGTGAGTGCGATTGGGTTGAGCGGCTGATCAAAATCCAAAGTCGCTCGGCGGGAAAGCACAATCTTCTCAAGTACTTCACTACGAATCAACGAAAGCGCTTCATCGACTCGTGACTGCCAACCATCAACCGTTGGCGTATAGCTTCTTCCGGTCGGAGCCGGCATTGATTTCGCATACGGCTCCACGTCACAACGAATCTGCTGCAGCTCGAGTTTCGCCTTTCCAATATCTTCTGCGTCCAATACGGCCAGCGTCAGTTCGCCACGCGAAAACAGCAACCGCGGAATTGCGAATCGTCCCGCACCGAATGCTTCCCAGCCATCGGTTCCGTCGAAAGAGAAACCGCCAAAGAATTTCAAGTCAGCGTTTCCGCCGAGGATCGACCGACATTTCGCGATACACTCGGATGCACTGCTATTCGGGGTAAGCGAAACGATTGCCGCTGTGCCAACGCCTGCGGTGACTTCTGCAGAATCACGATTCGACCAAACGATTCGAGTTTGCTCGCGATTGGCATGTAGCCACTGCCACACGTTTAAACCCGGTGCGGCAACACGAACCGTTGTTGGAAACTGCGTTTCGGATTTTTCGAGAGCGCTGAGTTTCTCCAGCAGCTTCGCCGCAACGGCAGATGTCAACCTTGTGTCGATACCGGCGCCGCCTTCAGTTTGACCGTTGCTCATTTGACACCTATGTAAAGTGTCGCGATCCCAAACGTCAGTGGATAGAAGTTTGCTTTCGACATTCCGGCAGCCAACATTTTTTCAGTCAGCTTTTCGTAGCAGGGAAACTCGCCGACGCTGTCGGGCAAGTAGTTGTACGCATTGGAATCGTTGCGAGCGAGCATCTGGCCGATCTTCGGCAAAACGTTTTTGAAGTACCATCCGTACATGCCTTTGATCGGTTGCATTCGTGGAACAGAGAATTCCAGTACGGCAACTTTTCCGCCCGGCTTGCAGACTCGAGTCATCTCACGAAGGCCAAGATCTGTATCGGCGACGTTGCGTAAACCGAAAGCCGCACTGACGACTTGAAAGCGATCGGACTCAAACGGTAACTCTTGAGCATCGGCTTCGATGAACGTTACGGGCTTGCCGAATTTGTCACTCTTCTCGCGGCCGACTTCAAGCATCTCGTAACAGAAATCGGATCCAACAACTGGAACTTGTCCGTCTGTGTATTTGTGAAACGAAAACGCAAGGTCACCTGTCCCAGTGCAAACATCCAGAATCGGATCAGTGCGATTGGGAGCCAACTTCTTGACGGCTCGCCAACGCCAATATCGGTCGACGTTCATCGAAAGAAGATGGTTCATGCGATCGTACTTCGGCGCAATTTCGCCAAACATGTCTCGCACGCGTTGATTGGATTTATCGACAGCCATTTGAAGCGACGAGCAAGCTCGTGAGGTTTTAGGGTTAGGTGTTCAGAACGTAGCACGGTGGTCTCCACCGTTTATGAAGCTTACGGTGGGGACCACCGTGCTACGAATAAAAGCCACGCTCTCTATACCGACCGAATCCGGAAGGTACAGCTTAACGTGGCTCAATGTGATATCTGTCAAATCCGAATACGGAAAGGACAGTTTTAATGATTGCAGGGCAAATCAGCACGCACGGTGCCGGCGAACTAGCTGCCTCAGCAAGATCCGCTTCGCGACCTCGGACCCAACGAAAACATTGGTGAACGGCTCGTCACGTTGTCAAAACCGCCGGGAGGAGCATAGGGCGATTCGCCTCCTCGAGCCTGTAATTTTTCCAGCTGCGACGAATAGTCCAGGGTCGACGGAGGGAACACCGGAGACGACGCCAAGCCGCCGCTACCAGCGGTGCATCCGGACATCATCAACGACGCGCTCGCCACAACGACGAGCAGAAAACAAGAGTTTGAAATTTTACGCATGGCACTTCCGTGTGTTCCGTTTTTTCGTGGCATTGGATTGCTCAGTACGATTCGCTGCAACCAATGGTTCAACACAGTTAGCAACTGTGCCCCGATGAGACTCCTCAATCGCTCATTCCTTACTGAATAATCTGAGTGAGTCCATATCGCCCGCAAGGTTTACCAGGCATTGGTGACCAAAGCAACAAAATCCTGTTTGACTTATTGCTATCAGGGATCTGGAAAGTCTGACCAACTTGGATAACTTAGGATCTACAGAGAGGCTCAATCGAGAACGTCGCCACCAGCTTTCCCCGGAAGAACACATGAATTTCGCCCGCTTTGTTCTCGCACTTTCAATCATCTGCCATTTCACAACGTCTGAATCGTTCGCTGCTCAAGCCGAGGACGGACCCTATCCATTGGACACTTCGCAGGTAAGAAAACCTGATGTGCCCGAAGGCAAGGTCATCAGGCGCAACTTTTCTGCCAGCAAAGTCTTCCCGGGCACAACGCGAAATTATTCGATCTACGTTCCGCAGCAGTACGACGAATCCAAGCCCGCCTGCCTGATGGTTTTTCAGGACGGCACAGGATTCTCTAAAGTCGAAGGTCGACCCAGCAAGACACCGTTGGTTTTCGACAACCTGATTCACTCGGGTGAGATGCCTGTGACGATCGGGCTGTTCATTGATCCAGGCGTTGTTCCAGCTCAAAACGAAAACGCTCAACCGCGTTTCAACCGCAGCTTTGAATACGACGCGATTGATGATCGTTACGCGACGTTTTTGATTGAAGAAATGATTCCCGAAATCAAGAAGGATTATGCGATCAGCGACGATCCAAACGACCGCGGCATCTGCGGATCAAGCTCTGGTGGCATCGCAGCATTCAATGTCGCTTGGCAGCGCCCCGATCAATTCCGCCGCGTCTACACGATGGTGGGAACCTACATTGGACTCCGCGGAGCTAATGAGATGTCCGTGCTGGTTCGCAAGACGGAACCGAAACCGATTCGAGTTTTCTTGCAGGATGGAAACAAAGACTTGAACATTTACTGCGGCGATTGGTGGGTTGCCAATCAAGGCATGTTGTCGGCCCTGAAGTTCAGCGGCTATGAAGTGGATCATGTGTGGGGCGAGGGGGGTCACAATCGAAAGCACGGAGGAGCTGTGTTTCCCGATGCGATGCGTTTTATCTGGAAGGGCTGGCCCAAGCCGGTTGAAACGCATTTCGACGAATCAAAAAGCCGAGCACCAGAAATGCTGGTCGATGGTGAAGGCTGGGAACTGGTCAGCAAAGGGCACAAATATTTGACGGGGCTGGCGTCTGACGCCGACGGCAACGTTTACTTTTCTGATCGTAAAAAGGGAGAGCTGTTTGTTGTGACCAAAGATGGAGAAGTGAAGCAGATCGACAATGGCGCGTCCAGCGAAAAATTGACTTCAATCGCTTCTCACCCCAATGGATCGTTGTTCGTTGCCCAAAATGGTTCAATCTTTGAGCATCCAGTTGGAGGTTCGACCGCATATGAAGTGAACGCAAATGCAATGGTTGCGGCGCACGATGGCACGCTATATTTCACTAACAAAGAATCGAAGTCCGTCTGGATGAAAAAGGGCGCCGAAAAACCAAAGCTTGCTGTCGAAGGACTGTCCGGTGCACACGGCATCACGCTTTCGCCAGACCAGACATTGGTTTACGTTTCCGATTTCAACGGCCGCTACGTTTGGTCCTGCGTTCGAAAAGAAGACGGAACGTTGACTTACGCTCAGCCTTACTTTCACATTCACTCACCACCAGCCGCCGTTGACATGCGGACACGGAGTATGGGAATGTGTGTCGATAAAGACGGTTGGGTCTTGGTTGCGACGAAAATGGGAATTCAAATTTGCGACCAACCCGGACGCGTTAACCTGATTTTGCCGCCGCCGATTGGAGCCAGCAGCCCGACGAATGTCATACTCGCTGGTCCCGACCAACAAACGATCTACGCAACTTACGGTGGTAAGGTCTTCAAACGCAAAACAAAACTGACGGCAGCCCATCCCTGGGCGAAACCCGTCATGCCTCCAAAACCGAGACTCTAAATAAATGGACAATCCCGAGTTCCCTTTCATCGTTGATGTTGCGTTGCTGCCGTCAGCGATTAATTCTACAAAGCTTGCCGGTCAAACGGTTGTCGTTGTCGATGTCCTGCGCGCGACAACCACGATCGTCAACGCGCTCGAGCACGGTTGCCCGCAAGTATTTCCGCAGCCCGGAATCGATCAGGCGAAAGCGTTCCACGCAACGATGCCAGAGACTTCAATCATGGGCGGCGAGCGTAACGGCAAGATTGTCGATGGCTTTCACCAAGGCAATTCGCCACTGGAGTACACCTCCGAAGCGATCGATGGGCGGTCTCTCATTCTCGCAACAACGAACGGCACCGTCGCGATGGAAAGTTGTCGGGCAGCCGATCGGGTTCTGATCGGAGCCATGATCAACGTTTCGGCAGTCGCCAAAGAGCTCGTCGATGTGCCTCGAGTGACCGTCGTTTGTTCCGGGACCGATCGGCTGATCACCAGCGAGGACGTGATTTTCGCCGGCTTGCTGACGGAGCGAATTCTGGAACTCCGCGATGCTGCTGGAGCGGAGCCGACGAAGCTAACCGATCCAGCCACGATCGCGATGCACCATTGGCGAACCCGAAAGGACGAAATTGCGTCCGGAAAAGAACTGGCTGACTTTTTCCGGAATTGTCGCGGTGGCATCAATCTGGTCCGAATCGGCCACGACGCAGATGTCGTTTTCGCGTCGCAGATCGACGTGCTGCATCGGGTGCCGGAGCTGGATTTGGAAAGCTGGTCGATTCAGTAGGTGGCAAAAAGGTGGCATAAGCCTCTGGCTTGTGGACGACATGCAATCACAGGCCAGAAGCCTATGCCACCGGAACCACGATAGAGCCATTCCACTCTTTCCACTAGAATCTTCGTTTTCCCAAGCTCCAACCAACTACTCTACCGGAACCACAATGGATATGGACTCGATCGTGTCGCTCTGCAAGCGACGTGGATTTCTGTTTCAGTCAAGCGAAATTTATGGCGGACTGCAGGGCTTCTGGGATTACGGACCGCTCGGCGTTGAGCTCAAGCGAAACGTTAAGGAAGCGTGGTGGCGCGACATGGTTTCATGCCATGACGACATGAACACGCTCGAAGGTGCTCCATCGCCTTACTCGATGGAAGGCCTCGACTGCACGATCATCATGCATCCGCAAGTCTGGAAGTGCTCCGGTCACTACGATCTGTTTCACGACTTCATGGTCGATTGTAAGGAAACCAAAAAACGTTACCGCCACGACCAGCTCAACGGTCGCTGGGTGGAAGCAAAGGACAAAAAGGTTTTCGTCACCGCTGCTGCTGGAGACGACGAACTGGAAGTCATGACCAAACGAGCGTTGAAGTTTTACAACCTACGCAACAAAAACATCGACGATCTCAAATGGGATGGTGATTCGACTTGCTTGACCGAGATCGAGGATCTCTCGCAAGTCCTCGGTCCGGATGCCAAAGAGCTTGGCACACTGACCGAACCTCGCGAATTCAACTTGATGTTCAAGACTTATGTCGGTGCGCTTTCTGGCGAAGAAGGCGCTGCGTTCCTGCGGCCCGAAACGGCTCAGGGCATTTTCGTCAACTTCAAAAACGTGCTCGACAGCACACGTCATCGATTGCCGCTAGGCATTGCTCAAATCGGCAAAAGTTTCCGTAACGAAATCACGCCGCGAAACTTCACATTCCGATCGCGCGAGTTCGAACAGATGGAGATCGAATTCTTCTGTCATCCGGATGAGTCGCAAAAGTGGTATCAATTTTGGCGAGATCGACGCGTGGCCTGGTACAACGAATTGGGCATCGACATGAAGAAGATGATCCTTCGCGAGCACACTCCTGATGAATTGGCTCACTATTCAATCGGTACCGCCGACATCGAGTATCAGTTTCCGTTTATGGCCGAAGGAGAGTTCGGTGAACTCGAAGGAGTCTCCCATCGCGGCGACTTTGATCTCCGCAGCCACATGGAAGGCAAACTGGATGAGAAAACCAATCCGCTGGAAGTTCAACTGGGCGAAGATGGCAAACCGAAGTGGAAGGGTAGCGGCAAAGACCTTTCGTACCGCGATAATTTGACCAACGAAAAATACACACCGCACGTGATTGAACCATCTGCTGGTGCTGACCGCGCCACCTTGGCGTTCCTCTGCGATGCCTATCGTGTCGATGAGCAGCCAGACGACAAAGGCAAAATGCAAAAACGTGAAGTACTCAAACTCCATCCGCGTTTGGCTCCGATCAAGGCTGCTGTTTTCCCGCTGGTGAAAAAGGATGGTATGCCGGAAGTCGCCAAGGACGTTTACCTGAAATTAAAGAAGGACTTCAAAGTCTTCTACGATGAAAAGGGAGCTGTTGGTCGACGCTACCGTCGTCAGGATGAAGCCGGTACGCCGTATTGCATCACCGTTGATGGCCAAACGCTGGACGACCAAACCGTGACCATTCGCGATCGCGATACGCTGGAACAAGTCCGCGTGAAGATCGATGAAGTTTCGAACATCGTGAAGGAGCGAATTGAGGGATAGCGGCTTACAATGGCATCCTTCGTTTACTGAAGCTAAATCGTTTAACGTCTAGCCGGAGGCGTCGGCGTTTTTGAGCTGCGAAACGCCGACGCCTTCGGCTAGACGTTAAACGCAATACCGTTCAATGAAGCCAAAGCCTCGGTGGCATAGGCCTCCGGCCTGTGTTCTGCATGTCCACAAGCCAGAGGCTTATGCCACCTCCTCAACTGCAACGACCCTACTGAATCACCTTCATTGAACGGTATTGACGTTAAACGACGATTATCGATCAAAAACGTTAAACGAAACACTCGGCGGATTTTCAAAATCATGTTGAACGAATTCGATCCTCTCAATTTCAAATTCCGTTGGATGGACGAAGGCAACGTTACTGGCTTCCGTGCGATTGCGGGCAGCTTCGACGGTAAAACACTGAAGCTTGGAGAAGACGTCTACCTTGTCGATCAAGTCGAGGCTGCTGGTTCATCCGACAACATGCTTTCTTTGATCATCAACCAAGACGATGAATACGAATCGTTCACGATCGTGGTCGTCGGAGAAAAACCTGAAACGATCAAGCGCGCCATCGATAGTCGGCGCAGTGCGATGGGCGTTAGTGAAGAGCACAAGCGACTCGTGGCTCAAGGGCAGGGGGCTAGTTTCCGTAGTGAAGTCTGTCCTCATTGCGATGCAACGATCTCGTTGTCCAAGTTCGCAGACTCGCCCCAGTGCTACTGCGATTTCTGTGAGACACTTTTTACGATCCGCGATCAGCACTCAAGCCAAGCGATCGAAGCCAGTTCATTGGACAGAACGCTCGAAGCAAAATATCGCATGTGCGAAGAATGCGGAATGTATTCTTATCCGCGCAAGTTCACGAAGTTCTATTTCATTTTTCTGGTTTATTTCATTCACTGGACCAGTGACAAAACCGTTCGTTGTCCCGCGTGTATGCGAATCGAAGCCTGGAAAATGCTCTTCGGTAACGTCTTTGGATTGCTCGGTTTACCCGTCGCTTTGGTTCAACTGTTCCGCAGCTATCGAGGCAAAATCGAAAAGGGGCCCTTGAAAGGTTTGGACGATGCCAACATCCTTGCCAATCGCGGAAAGATCGACAGAGCACTCGATCGCTACGACGCGTTGATGGACAATTTGCCGATCAATGCCGGCATCAAATACAACATCGGTTCGGGCTTGCTAACCAAGGGCGACGTCCCTCACGCGGAGACCATGTTTCTGATGTCGCTGGAAGACTGCTCGAACTTCGCACCGTCGCTTAGCGGCTTACACTTTTGCTACAGTTCGCTCGACAAAAAGAAAGAGCGTGAACAGCTTGAATTCCAAATGGGCATCGAAGCCGATATGGCATTGGAGCGACTCGAGCAGGAAATGTGGGACGAAGAAGGCGTTTAGCTGTAGTAGCACTTCTCTCACATGAGTCGCACGGTGCCTTGAGCGCTGCTATCGAATCAAGTCGCTCTGATATTCTGACTTCACCTTCAAGCTCTTCAAAAACTCCAGCAAGTCCGCCGCTTGTTGCAGCGTCATCTCTGCCAACAATTGCTCCGGCATCAGGCTCTTTCGCATTGGACGTGACTCTTCGACTTCGTCCATCGCAATGATGTGATTCTTTCCTTCGGAATCTACGATCACGATTTGGTTTTCGCTTTCGGATAGCTTCAAACCCGTGACCAATTCACCGTCTTCCGTTGCGACGACGTGACCGTGATAAGCGGCCTCAATGCTGGCCGATGGATTCAGGATCGAATCCATAAGTTCGCGCTTCGTTCGCTTTGCTCCAACGTCGTCCATCGCCGGACCAACCATTTGGCCTTTACCGCCGATCTGATGGCAATTGCGACAAGAGAAACCACTGTCGAACCAGAGTGAACGACCTCGCTCAGCATTGCCGTTTGCCGCCAAGACTGTTTCGATGTCGATGTTGTTGCCAAGCCGATCAATCTGCTCGGAAGCCGGCAAGAAACGTTCGAACAAATCGCGAATCTCCGCTTTCTCGTGACGGGCTGCGACACGAGCGATCGATTCTCGAGCCGCGACATCAACGCCATCTCGTGATAGCGACGCCGCCAGAACGATTGCCGAAGACGTTGACTCCAACAACTGCCCAATCGTCGCCACGTCAGGATATTGCACGACGGCTTTGCAAGCCTGCTCACGCTGCAACAGATCTTTCGGAGGATTTCCCAATGACTTGATCCAGTCGTAAAGCAACATGGTTCCCTGGTCGTCAACCACATTGGTACCGAACTGCGGCATGCGACCGTGGCCCGATTTCATTAAACGATACAGCAACACGCTTCGTGACGGATCGCCACTGACCACCAATCGAGTATCGGTCAAACCGAAATCACCCTGGTTCGCCGGCATGTCGACCAACTTCATGTCTTCGAGCGTAACATCGTCCTCGAGCACAAACGATCCGGTGCCGCCGCCATTCTGACGATGGCAATGGGCACAGTTCAGGTCGAGCCACGCACGCGTTCGCTGCTCCAATCCAGCTGAATCGTCGTCAGGAGAAACGGATGGATCGAGCGCTTCGAATTCTTTTCCGAACAGACCTAGCGACACGAATTTCTGCAATTGGTTTTCGTCTTCCGTTCCGAACTTTCGATTCAACTGATTGCGTTTGAAACCGTGAACCGTTCCCGAGCTCCAAATATGGCACAGCATGCATTGGTCCCTGCTTGCGTGGAGCCACTTTTGTTTGCGATAGCCGTCAGATGACTCTGGCGAAGCAATGCGAAACTCGCGTTCAACTGCAACGTTCTCTTGCAGAATCGCATCCGTCTGTTCGTCGTTCCAAACGTAGTTGTAAGCCATCCAGTCATCGTGATACCGATGCAGCACTTGTGTTTCAACGCGACGGTTCGAAGTCGCATCCGCAGGATCGAGCTGCAAATAAACCGTTTTCGCAATGACCGTGTCGTGCGGGAATTCGAATTGGCCTTCGATATCGCCATTGGTCCAATCCGATTTTTTGAGCAGCGAAAGCTGAGCATCGCCGACGACTCCGATCCACCGCTTCGAAGTCGTATGATCCGCCCAATGATGAGCATTGATTTCGAAAGGAATGACTCCGGGAGAAGGTTTCTCATCAGCGACGGATTCGAACAATCCCGTTTCGGAGAGCTTTCGCGGGAAAGCCACGTTTTGATTTTCGCTTTCAGCAACCAATGGGTTTGGAATAAGTCGATGGATTGTCCCGTCGTATCCAACAATCAAAACTTCTCCGTCATCATCGATCGCGAACGAAATGATCTGCAACGGCGTGTCGACGATCTCCCGATGCTCGGTGATCTGTTCTGTTTTCGAATCGTATTTCAGCGCCCAAATTTTTCCGGTCATCCAGTCGCCGTAGATGTAAGCTCCGACCAGTTCCGGAATTCGAGAGCTGCTCCAAAAGTAGCCTCCTGTGATTGAGCGGGCTTCGACGTGATCGTGTTCGATGATGGCCGGCGTGATCGGGATCGAGTGAAGACCGCTCATCGGCTTCACATTTTGGCTTCCTTCTTTAACGCTCCAGCCATAGTTCGCTCCGCGGTCGATGCGATGGATCATCTCACGCATTTCATAGCCAACATCGCCGACCCAAAGTTCACCATTGTCACGAAAGCAAAGCTTCCAGGGATTGCGAACTCCGAACGCCCAAATTTCTCCGCGAGCATTCGGAACATCGACGAACGGATTGTCTTTCGGAATCGCGTAGTTGAGATCTTTGCTCACGTTGTCCACATCAATGCGCAAAACAGAAGCTTGCAGATCAGAAATATCTTGGCCAGTGTTTTTTGGATCCGGAGGCGTCGGACGCTGACCGTCTCCGATCGACATATAGAGATAGCCGTCAGGTCCGAAGATCGGATTGCCACCCATGTGATCGAAACTGCTCCAACGCATCATCTCCATTTCGCTGCTCAACTTGATCGTCGGCACCGCCGGATCGGTTACTCGAAAGCGCGATAGCTTTGCGCCAGTTTCAGATTTCGCCGTGTCTTTGTAAGTGACATAGCACCACGGCTTTTTCGGGAACTCGGGATGGAAAGCGATTCCGAAAACAGCGAAGTTCCAGCCTTCGATTTGCTTCAGATCAACGGCCAGCTGAACATCCAGATCGCTTGAACGATTGAAGGAATACAACTTTCCGTTTTGCTGAACCACGATCCATCGATCCGTGCCCGGAACGCGAGTCATATCGGTTGGCTTTTTCAGATCGACGGATTCGAAGACTTGCTCGATTGAAAACGGAAGCGGCGGATCAGGCGTGCCTTTGATGTTTGAAGTCGTCCATTGAACGCGTTCGTCAACTCGAATAGCTCCTTGGCCAGACTGCTCAGAGGACGCAAGTCCAACGCCCACAAGAACGGAAAAGATCAAATAAATGACATATCGCATAGGATTTCAAAAAAGGTTCGATTGCTAACCTCGAGTCGTTCATAATAGTAGATTCACTGAAAGATTGGTCGAAACGAAATTCATAATGCCGGTTTTGAAAGAAAGTCCTGACAGTTCATCTGCCGTTTCGATAGAAGAAATTGACTTTTCGAAGTACCGCACCGATCGTGGCGATGCTGCTGCTTCGCTGATTGGTGATTTCTTCTACACGCAACGAAAAACACCCCATTCTGCTCCATCATTCCAATAGTCCTTCAGTCAAGACGAATCAAATGTCATGATTTGTGCAAAGAAATTTTGACTCAATGAAAATTTGCAGCAACCTGCGGTAACCAATCGATTCCGACAAAAATATAGCGTTTGATCATTTAACTTCGCCTGCAAAACTGTAGTTCGGTCGCGTCCATCTATCGACGAGCCCTACAAGGTTTGAGAGGCCGATTTGTCCTGGGGTCATCTGTTTGCATTGATATCGGATAGTCGATTTACCAAGCTGCCATTCTGCCGTTTCTGCTACGTGTCAGAGCTGTGAGCACAGGATTGGCCCGTGCCGTTGAACACAGTCTTCAACTTTCCTCGAAACCGCACCCTCCCGCGGGGGTTCTTCACACTTATAATCTGTTGCGTGAGCCGACAGATTTCGGTTTTCGGACTTCAACGATCACATTCCTCAAACAGCTGCCGAGCCATCTATGTCAACGATTGATGCCAATCTTGAACCTGCTATCGCTGCCGCCAAAGAACGTCTGGACCAGCACACCGTCGAAATCGTCCATCGTCATTTCCACGAATCAACCGGATGTCCATTTTGGTTGGAAAAGAAGAAGGAGCTGAACTTCGATCCACTGACCGAAGTCAAATGCTACGACGATCTCAAAAAGTTTCCTGCTTTCGAAGACGACTGGCTTCGCGGTGGTCCGGTCGAGCGTTGGGTCATGAATGACTACAAAGACAAACCGACCTACGTTTTTGAAACCGGCGGAACGACGGGCGTCCCTAAGAGCCGCGTCGTCGTAAATGACTTTCGCGAAGACTACGAAATTTTTTCTGACACGTTGCCCGATGAGTACTTTCCACGCGGTGGGAACTGGTTGATGCTGGGCCCATCTGGTCCTCGTCGACTGCGGCTGGCAGTGGAGCATCTTGCTCAACATCGCGGCGGCATCAGTTTCTGCATCGACCTCGACCCGCGCTGGGTTGTGAAGATGTTGAAAAAAGGTTGGATGGAACAGGTCAATGAATACAAAAAGCATTGCATCGATCAGGCGATCACGATCCTGACGGCAAACCACAACATCAAGTGCATGTTCGCGACACCGAAGTTGATCGAATCGCTTTGCGAAGGTCTCGAAGAGCGTGGCATGACGATGGCTGACACAGGCATCACCGGAATCTTCTCGGGTGGAACAGAATTCACACCGCAGTGGACTCGGTTTTGCGTCGAAGAACTTTTCGGCGGACCGGCTGAAGAGTCAGGAATCTTCATGACGCCGACTTATGGAAACACGTTGATGGGTCTCGCATGTAGCAAGCCAGTCACCGCAGCAGAGAAGTACAAGATTTCGTATTATGCTCCTCAGCCTCGTGCCGTTACAGAAGTCGTAAGTTTCGACGACTACAACCAATACGTTGGCTACGGCGAGACGGGTCGAGTGAAGCTCACGACACTCACGCCAGAGTTTTTCGTTCCTGGCTTCATGGAACGTGACGAAGGCGAACGCGAGATGCCGTTCGAAACTTATCCGTGGGATGGAGTCAGCGGCGTCAGGCCGTTTCATGAAATTGCCTCAGGTACAACCGTCGGAGTTTATTAAGTCAAACACGGTGGCATAGGCCTCTGGCCTGTGATTGCATTGATTCACAAGCCAGAGGCTTATGCCACCTTCACCACACACCGAAAACCGCTAACCGAAAACCGCTAACCGAAAACCAAAACCATGCTCGAAATTCCAGTCGTCCGATGGGGCAAGCCTTACGAATCGCTTGAAACAACCGAAGTAACCCACTTCAACACCAACGAACCGATCGCAAAAGTTCACTCCGCCAACGGCGGCTTGGTGACACGCGACATGCGAACCGCTCAAAAGGCTCGCGACACGTTGCGCCAATTCAGCTGCAAACAACTGATCGACATGGTCGCCAAAGCAGCTGACTATTTCGAAAATGAAGAATTGCCGATGGGCAACGGAACGCAAACCGCTGACGACTTTGTGCATCAGCAATCTGCGTCCACCGGTTTGCCTCAGCACATGTGTCGCAGCAACATGAAGAAGAACTCCTTCGTGATGCGGAACATGACGGAGATCCTTGACTGCCTCACGCGCGGCTTGGATTTGGAAATCTTCAGCCGCGGATACGGCATGGAGAAACGGGGCGTCGTCGTCAGCTTTCAAGCTCAGACGCCGGTGCTTGGTGCGGTTCTGCCATCGAACTCACCCGGCGTTCACACGCTATGGATGCCCGCGATTCCGCTACAGATGGGTTTGGTGCTGAAGCCCGGTTCATCCGAGCCATGGACAGCGTATCGCGTTGCTTCTGCTTATGAAAAGGCCGGCATTCCGAAAGAGGTCGTATCGCTCTATCCGGGTGGACACGATGTTGGCGGTGCGCTGTTGACCGCATGCAGTCGCAGCATGATCTTCGGCAGCCAAAAAACGGTCGATCAATACGCAGGCAATCCCGGCGTCCAAGTTCACGGTCCGGGATTTTCAAAAATCTTCTTGGGCGATGACTGCGTTGACGACTGGGAGCAGTATCTCGACATGATGGTCGAGAGCGTTTACATCAACGGCGGTCGAAGCTGCATCAACTGCAGTGCGATCTACGCGTCGCGTCACACCGAAGAAATCGGCAAAGCCTTAGCTGAGAAGCTTGGTCCGATCGAAGCTCTGCCACCGGAGAACCCGGAAGCCGGACTCGCTGCGTTCACCGTTCCGGGAATGGGGCAGGCCGTTTGGGATATGGTTAAAGGCGACCTCGCAAAAGACGGCGTCACCGACTGCACCGCTGATTACGGCGACCGAGTTGTTGAGCTTGAAAAAGCGTCCTACATTCGCCCAGTGATCGCTCGTGCAGCAAGCCCTGAGTGCGAGATCGCATCCAAGGAGTTCATGTTTCCGTTCGCAACTGTGGTCGAATGCCCGCAGGAGAAGATGATCAAGGCGGCTGGCCCAACATTGGTGGGATCCGCGATCACCAATGACATGAAGTTCATCGATCAGCTCACCGACGCGACGAACATTGACCGATTGAACATCGGACCGATTCCAACCAATCGACTGAACTGGTTGCAACCACACGAAGGCAACATCATCGATTTCCTTTTCCGGTCGCGAGCCTATCAAATGCCAGAAGAGAAAGTGGCAGAGCTGGTTTAATGCAGCCATTCGACTTTGAACTAAAAACGCGCATCGTCTCCGGACCCGATTCGATTCTTCGCGTTGGCGAACTGGCATCTGAGCTCAGCGCGAAGCGAGCCCTGATCGTAACTGATCCGGGCATCATCGCTGCTGGGCATGTTGCGATTGCAGTCGCGGCACTCAACAAACAAAATATCGAAACCGCCGTCTTTGATGGAGCTCACGAAAACCCGACCACCGCAGACGTCGACGCAGGCCTAGTCGTCGCCAATGACTTCAAACCGGATCTGCTGATCGGGCTCGGCGGAGGAAGTTCGATGGACTGTGCCAAGGGGGTGAACTTCGTGTACTCTTGCGGCGGTTCGATGAAAGACTATTGGGGGGTTGGAAAAGCGACCAAGCCGATGTTGCCGATGATCGCCATCCCAACGACCGCGGGAACGGGAAGCGAATTGCAAAGCTTTGCTTTGATCTCCGACGCTGAGTCACATGTAAAGATGGCCTGCGGGGACAAAAAAGCCAGCTGTCGAATCGCGATTCTCGATCCAAAACTTACCCTCACGCAACCCGAGTCCGTAACGGCGCTCACTGGAATCGATGCGATCTCACACGCCATCGAAACGTGGGTCACCAAGCGACGGAATCCAATCTCGCTAGTTTACTCCCGCGAGTCTTGGAAGCTTCTGTCGACGAACTTCAACACGGTGCTACAGCAACCAGATGATCTCGAAGCCCGAGCCGCCATGCAGCTGGGTGCGGCCTACGCTGGTCTGGCGATTGAGAATTCGATGCTCGGCGCAAGCCACGCCCTGGCCAATCCGTTAACGGCAACCTACGACACGGCACACGGACAAGCCGTTGGGCTGATGCTGCCTCACGTCGTCCGGTTTAATGGTGAAAAGTTCGATTCGTGGTATCGCGAACTTCTGCTGAGCACCGCTGGAAACAAGGGAATGCCGAACCCGGAAAGTGGAGCTCAAGGATTGGCAGACTTTTTGACATCCCAAGTCAAAGATGCGAAACTGGAAACTCGTCTTGCGAACTGCGGCGTTGATAAAACGAAATTGCCTGAACTTGCCGACGGTGCCGCCAAACAGTGGACCGGAACTTTTAATCCGCGCGATGTCGATCGAGAAAGCTTGCTGTCGATCTACGAGTCCGCGTGGTAGTGCCATTATTCTGGAGACTTGAATGAACCTTAAAAACTATCTTCTGTCATCGATCGCAATTTGTGTCTGCGCGGTCAGTTCAAATCTCTTTTTCGTTGGCCCAAACCAAGACGAATCGGAATTCAGCAAACCGACCATCGACATCGGTTGCGTCGTCAGCGACATCGACGCGTCGGTCAAGTTTTACACGGAGGTCATTGGCTTCAAGGAGACTTCCGGCTTCAAAGTCGGCGCTGAATATGCAAACAAAGTCGGACTGACGGACAACAAACCGCTCGACGTTAAAGTCCTTACGCTTGGCAGCGGCGCAGGTGCGACACAACTGAAACTGATGCAAGTTGAAGGCGAAAGCGCAAAAGCAGCCAACGAGCACATTCATTCAACGCTCGGCTTCAGCTACCTCACCGTCCACGTCGCCGATACAGCAAAAGCATTGAAGCGACTGGAAGCCACCAATGTCGAAACCGTTGCCGAAAGCCCGTTGCCGATTGTTGGTGCCGAGCAAATGACGCTGACGATCATTCGGGATCCCGACGGTAATCTGGTAGAATTGGTCGGTCCTTCAGTCAAGAAATAGTTGCTCATGCTCCGACGACTCAATTTTATCGTTGCGATTCTGGTGATCTTCGCAGGTTCTCTGTTCCCTCAAGAAGCAGAAATTACGAAGCTGGAAAAAGTTGTCGACTGGCCGATGGAACGCGGCGGCGTCGATTCCACCGGTGCCTATGCAGATTCCATCGGCGACAAGTTCGACATCGAATGGGAATTCAAGTATCCAAAAGGAGCTTTTGAATCGAGTCCGATCATCGTTCAACAAGCCAACAGCGCCACCGTTTACGTCGCTGGAATCGACGTCAACGTCAAAGGAAAACTTATCGCGATCGATTTGGCGACTGGCAAATCGAAATGGGAATTTGAAATCGACGAAGGCTTTGTTTCTTCTCCCGCCTATCATAACGGGCGGATCTACGTTGGCGACATGGCCGGGATGCTGTACTGCATCAATGATAGCGGAAAGGAAGTCTGGCGATACGAAACCAAAGGCGAAATTAGCTCGGGCGCCAACTTCTTTAAATCTGTCGTGCTGTTTGGATCACAGGACGCCACGCTTTATGCGATCGATCTGGAATCCGGTGAGCTCAAGTGGTCTCACTCGGTCGATGATCAAATTCAATGCGGGGCGACCGTTGCAGGCGACCGATGCTTTCTGGCCGGATGCGACTCAAAGCTGCACATCATTGGATTGGATCAAGGCGATGAGATTGATTCGCTTGAAATTGGATCACCAACGGGAACGACCGCCGCGACACTCGGCGATGCAGTGCTCTTTGGAACAGAGCAGGGCACATTCTTTTCGATCGATTACCGTGAGCCAAAAATAAACTGGAAATGGGAAGACTCTGCCGGACCAACTTCGATTCGGAGTTCTGCCGCGGTCACCGAATCCCATGTCGTCTTCGGTGCTCGCAACCGAAAAATCGTGGCGCTCAATCCGCAGGACGGAACGGAACTGTGGACAACGAAAGTGAAAGCCAAAGTTGATGGTTCTCCGATCATCGCCGGCAATCGAGTCCATGCGGGCTCAACGGACGGACGGCTGTATACCGTTGATCTTGCCGATGGCCGAGTGCTATGGCAAAAGCAATTCAATGGTTCTTTTCTTGGTTCGCCTGCAATTATCGGTGGGGCCAAACCCCGTCTGGTCGTGGCCACTGAACGCGGTACAGTCTACTGCCTGAAGCCTGTTAAGTAGCAGACAGTCGTCTTTCGCTCCGCGAAAGAACGCTCACTAATACACACTTTCGCGACAGACGAAAGCCACTCATGGAATTTGGAGAAATCGCAGCACTCATTGCGGCGCTGCTGTGGACTTTCTCCAGCATGCTTTGGGGACAGGTCAAAATATCTGCCTTCATGCTCAACGCATGCAAGAACGTCATCGGATGCGTACTTATTTTGATGCACTTGATCTGCATCTACCTGGTTGTTGGATCACTTAGCTTCACCACGAATCCAGCGGACTGGGGTTGGCTGGCGTTGAGCGGTCTGATCGGAATCGTCGTCGGCGACACGCTTTACTTTCGATGCCTTCAAATTCTCGGCCCCAGACGAGCACTTTTGATCGCTTGTGCGAGTCCATTGTTTGCAACGATTCTTCAGTTTCTGTTTTTGAAACAAGGATTGGGCTGGATCGTTGTGTTTGGAATTTTGCTAACCGTACTGGGAGTCGGAACGGTGGTTTCCGATCGCCGCGCTGACGCCGAAGCCCCAGGGCTGTTGCCCGGATCATTTCGAACCGGAATCCTGTTGGGACTCTTCGGTGCGGTTTGCCAAGCCGTCGGTGGAATGTTTTCCACATTGGGAATGCGTGGTGAGTGTGGTGCGTTGGAGGCAACCATGATGCGGTTGTTGGTCGCCGGCATTGCCACGGTTGTGATTATCCTTGCCCAACAGGAGACTCGACAGGGTTTGACAAAAACGTTCAAACTCAAGTATATGAAGTTCGTCATTCCTGCAACTGCGATCGGAACTTGGCTTGGCATTTGGTTCAGCCAACTGGCCTACAAGAACGCGGATCTAGCCGTCGCACAAACTTTAATGTCGACGTGTCCGCTGTTTGCGATTCCGATTGTGTGGATCGTGTTCGGACACAAAGCAACTCGCCTTGCCATCATCGGAACGATCGTCGCGCTCGTTGGCGTGTGGATGACGGTGCAAAACTAGCCACCTAGTCGTGGACTTTTGGCTGTTTTTTTTACCAGTCAATCCGAAAGCCGAAATATCAATGAGTTGTTTTCGAAAAGGCTCCTAGTGCAGCGTCACTTCTCAAATATTGAATTGCTCGTCAAAGTAGCACGTCTCTCCGAGACGTGGAACGTAATTGCCAACCCTAATGCTTAACTATTTCGTTGCACTAGACTCCACCCGACAGCCCTCGATCTACTCTCATTTATTTGTTCTTTGGTGTCCTGATCAGTCAAAGATTGCGATCGTCTGGGATACATACGATCTCGAAGAGCGAGCGCCGGGCCTTCAACCAGCCTGCCCATTAAAACTCCAACTAGGAATGAGCTGGCCAAATACAAACCTGAGAACACAAACCAGTTGTCGTTCAGTGGCGATGGCAGAAACTTCACGAGGCTGGGAACCAACCAGTCTCGGACTGGTATGTGCCACAGATAGATCGAATAGGAGTAGGCTCCCAACGTCGAAATTGCCACGACGGCCCTGTTTCCAGGAACACCACGATGCAGCAGGCCGATCAAAATCACACCGCTACCGACGTAAAACAACACAAAACCGTAAATCATAATCCAAGGTGTGACTCCCAATTTAAACAGGAAGGCGGGCACCAACATCAATATCCCTAATCCGATTAATGCACTTGCTCCGTCGCGAACCCACTTTGAGTGAACCAAGCCATTTCTATGCCACGAATACGACAACAACACTCCGAACATAAGCGAGTCGATTCTCAAATGTGTCGGATAAAATTGCGTCCTGAACGCGGCATCAGGATTGAAGTAGTGGGTAAGAATACGAAATGCAATACAGCTGATTGCGATTGCAAAGAACAACACCGGAATGGCTCCCAATGGATCGGCTCCTGGCTTACGGCGACGAACCAAAACCACAACGATCGCTGCCAGCAGCAAGTAGAAGTGTTCTTCGACAGCCAGCGACCACGTGTGCGCCCAGATGCCTTTAAAGTAGTTTTGCACGAACAACAATTCACTACAGAGTTGCCCGATCTGAATTTCAAAGTTGGTTAGCCAACTGAAAACCAAAGTGACACCGATAAACGCCCAGAACGCAGGGTAAATTTTGAATCCCCGGCGAATCAAAAAGCGTTTCATGTCGATCGATGAATACTTTTCGTACTCCCGAAAGAGCAAACCAGAAACCAGAAACCCACTGAGTACGAAAAAGATGTCGACGCCGATCCAGCCTCCTTGATGCCACAACTCGGAAACGAAGGCAGCTAAAGCCGAAGTCTCCGGCGGACAGGTAGCCATATGGCTCCCCAGCACAAGAAAGACAGCGACGAACCGTAAAACGTCCAGCTCTAAAAGACGCTTCGGTGCAAGTTTCGTTGGGGATTCCATTTGGACGGCTTTGTGGTCACTTGGTTGAGGCAGATCAGCAACACGGAAATGTAGGTTGCCGTTAGAAGCACACCGAAGCCCTCTACAGTGACCGAGCCTAAGGGGCGACTTGTAAAGTCACTACAACCGGACTAACCGATGCCGCCACCATCTGTTCTGGCGCCCAACTCACATCGCAAAGGTATTGACGACCGGCAACGCGGACCAACCAACAACTTGGCGCGACGTAGCTTTGCGGCTCCTCATAGCGCAGCAGCGAACCGCCGTGCATCGGTTGCAAAATGAAGAGAAAAGAGCGACTCAGAATGAGCTATTAACGCTCTCTGTAGACGATGCGACCTTTGGTCAAATCGTAGGGAGATAGTTCCACACGAACTTTGTCGCCGGGAACGATTCGGATAAAGTTTCTTCTAATTTTGCCTGCGACATGCGCAAGGACTTCGTCGCCGGTTTCCAGCTCGACCCGAAATCGGGTGTTGGCTAGAGCCTGCGTGACGGTGCCGTCAACTTCGTAAGATTCTTCTTTTGGCATGTATCCCTTTCAAAGGAGTAATGTGATGGACATAGAATATATTATTGACGCATTCCAAAAAGTCCAGTTCCATCGTAATTCTGGATTCTGATGGCATTTGGGCCCCTTTTGAGCCAAAGCCCACTCTGAGACACTCTAGCAGCACGTTTCGCAACCTTCATTTTCGGTCCGGCATGCCTTCATCAACTCCCCGCCGCACACTTTCGTTGCTCGATTCGATCTGCATCATCGTCGGCACGATCATCGGAGCCGGCGTTTTTGGCACCGCGGCAAAGGTCGCCGGGATGACTCCCAACGTCACCGTGATGATCGGGATGTGGATTGCCGCAGGCCTGATCGTGCTCGTTGGAGCCGCGTGCTTTATTGAGCTAACCACACGTTTCCCGGATGAGGCGGGCGGAGACTACGCCTATTTGAAGAAGGCCTATGGCCATCCAATTGCCTTCATGTTCGCTTGGTCAGCATTCTGGATCGTAAGGCCAGCCAACATTGGCATCATGGCAACGCTGTTTGGGATTCACTTTGCTCAGATCATCACCGCGTTTCCCATGGTGAATCAGATTCCTAGCTCGACGTTGCAAATCTTGGGCGCGATTGGTGCGATCGCTCTACTAACTGGTGGAAATCTGGTGGGCATCAAAAATGGAAAGCTGACACAGAATATTTTGACCATCGCGAAAATCGCGGGCATTGGATTGATCATCTTGTTGGCGTTGACGCACCCTATCACTGAAGCCGTCGCGCCGGTGGAATCAAAATGGGAAATCAAATCTCTTTGGTTGGCTTTGGTATTTGTCATGTTCAGCTTTGGCGGCTGGAATGACATGGCGATGATCGCGAACGAGATTCGATCGCCAAAAAAGAACTTGTGGCGCTGCCTGATTTTTGGCGTCGGAATTGTGACGCTGGTCTACGTGACGTTTAACATTGCCTTGGCGGTTGGGCTCGGACAAGCCGGCATGGCGGCTTCTGAATCACCTGCAATTACACTGGTAGCAACAGCGCTCGGCGGAGAAGGATTCCTTGCCGAACGAGCCAAGGAACTGGTCGCGGCTTTGATCTGTATTTCCTGTCTTGGTGCCGTCAACGGAATGATCATCACCAGCCCACGAATCTACTACGCCGTTGGGCGAGATTATCCAGCGCTCAACTTTTTGGCACAATGGAATGACGAACGGAGTTGTCCATGGCAAGCATTGATACTCCAGTCGTTGGTGACGATTTCGCTGATTCTGTTTTGCGTGATGTTTAAATTCCACGCCATCGAAATCTTCGACGTGCTGTTGGTCGCATCGGCACCTTACTTCTGGACCTTCCTCGGGGCGACGGTGCTTTCGTTGTTGGTCTTTCGGGCGAGGGAGAAATCGAAGGGAACGCACTTTCGTCTTCCGCTGTTTCCGCTTGAGCCGATTTTTTTCGCGATCGTGTGTGCGGGGCTGACGTATAACGCCATCGACTATTTGATGTTCAAACAGTATCAGATGATCACGGTCGCAATCGGAGGCATGATGCTGGTGGGCGTTGTATTGGGTGTGCTGTTGAAAACGAAGAAAGTTGATGGGTAGGGCAGGCTGTGCCTGCCGCGACGCAGGTCAACGTTTCGAGATATCGCCGGCTTAACGGGATTGAAACCTTGCCGGTGTCGCAGCATGACCTACGTAGCTCGGCGGTCTCCGCCGTGACATAACAGAACAACGGTGGGGACCACCGTGCTACAAAAAAACGGGACCGAAAGCTAACTCAATCAATCGATTGAACTGGCTCTCGACCCCGTCACTGCATCGATAGCAGGCGTGTCGCAATTCCAAAGCAGATTACTTTTTGCGATGACGAATTTTGGCTCTCATGCGTCGTTTTTTTCTGCCAACTTTTCGTCGACCCTTTCCGGTCTTTTTAGTGCCCACTCGTTACTCTCCAAAATTGATACTTAATTGATTGCTGGTCCCGCGTGTTTAGGCGGGCTACGAATTGTAACCAGGCCCCATAAAACGCGGCAAGACGAAAAAGCACGTCATCCCCGCAGAAACACCGGCTTATTCTCGGTCGACTCTTCAGCCGAGTATCGATAGCCGTCTTCGGCGAATTTCGTCAATTTCTTCGGATCTGTCACCTTTTTGCGGATCATCCAGCCCGACATCGTCCCCCGAGCCTTCTTCGCGAAGAAGCTGATTAGCTTGTACTTGCCGTTCTTCATATCTTTGAAGACCGGCGAAATAACCCGAGCCTTCAATCGGGACGGGATCACAGAATTGAAGTATTCGTTCGATGCGAGATTCAGCAACACATCGTTGTCGATCTTCTTGAGCTGTTTGTTGAGAGCATCGGTGATGTCCGGCCCCCAGAAATCGTAGAGATTGTTGCCGTGTTCGGTTGGCAATTTCGTTCCCATCTCGAGACGATATGGCTGCATCAAATCGAACGGCCGCAGAATTCCGTAGAGCCCGGAAAGCATTCGAAAGTGCTCCTGCGCGAACAGACAATCCGCTTCGTTCATCGAGTAAGCGTCAAGTCCTTGATAGACGTCGCCTTTGAAAGCGAACATCGCCGCCCGCGCGTTTTTCTTAGTGGCCTTCGGCTCCCACGCTTCGTAGCGGTTCACGTTCAGCTCGGCCAGCTTGTCACTGATCGACATCAACTTCGAAAGCTTCTTCGGTGTGTAGTCGCGCAGGACGTTCACCAACTCCGCACTGCGCTTCATGAACACAGGCTGTGATGTTTTTGCGATGGGCAAAGGAGTTTCGTAATCCAGCGTCTTGGCTGGGGAGACAACGATCAGCATGGTTGGTTTTCGAGTAAAAGAAACTTCAAGAGCTAAAACAGTATAAACCGAGCTTCCATGGGTCTGCCTACTCCATCGAGTCGATCCACTCTCGCAGCAGGTCAACTGCTTTCTCGTCGATGACATTGCTACCAATGTTAGGCATCCGCCCATTGGAGATCGTGTTCATGCGGCGGTAGAGCAACGAAGCTTCTGCGTCGCCGGGCTTGATGATCCGCGCATCCGCAATTCCCAAATCACCCTGAGCCGGTTTCTGCCCGATCATCTTTGTGTCGTCGAGCTTCGTGGCGAACCGCAAATCGATACTTGCGTTGCCGGGGCCATTGGGGCGATGACACATCGCACAGTTGACGTCCAAAAGAACTCGAGCACGAGTTTCCAGATCGCAACTTTCGTCTGCCGGATTGCAATGCTTGGCAGCCGTCGCGACGTCGAAGTTCTCAGGAACATCTTTCACTAGCTCTCGCTCAATGAAGTCAGCAATCTGATTTTTGTCTTCGTAGGTGCCGTTCAGCTGAGCCGTATTGAGCCCCAAAACGTAGCCGGCGGAATCCACGTGACAACTGGCACACTCCGACGAGGAAGGCCCGTGCCAAGTTGATGGCTTCCATTGCTTGGAACCTTTTACCGGCATCCAACGCTCAAGCTGCTTGCCTTCGGGATGGAGCGTCGCATCGAGTCCCTTCTTGTCCCAAATGTACGTCGCCGCTTCCCAACCGCTTTCGATTCGCTTGATCACGCGAGTCTCCAGCATGCGATTGTTTTCGCCAGCGCGAAAGTTCTTGATGATCTCTGTCCCGACTGGAACTTCCCAAGAACCTTCGCTGCGGTAGCTGATCGCCGTGTCTTGCGGCAAACGGAAGTAGCGACTCTTTTCCGCTCCATCGGACCAAAAAGGAGCATTCACTTTGTACTCAACGTAGGCGTCAGACATTTTTCGTTTCTTCAGATCGGCGAAAATCTCTGTCTCCGAAAGCTGTTTCGGCCAGTCCTCAAGAAAGTTCTGCGGAGCATCAGTCGGCATCACTCGATAAATTTTGCCATCGAAACTGAGCAAGTAAACTTCGCCGTCTGCATCTTCTCCGAAAGCAGCAATGCTCTGGCCCGTTCTCCGCACCAGCGTATTTTCAAACTCGCCATCTTCTTTCTTGTGAATTCGCCACATGTTGCCCGACAGGTAGTCGCCGTAAAAATACGAACCATCCAATTCCGGAAACTTCTTGCCGCGATACACGTTGCCGCCGGTTACCGACAATCCCCATTGCCGCCCGTAGCTGGCGACTGGTTCGTCGTGTTCTTCGGTTGCAAGCTCCACTTTCTTTCGAAACGACTCGCCAGCTTCCCAACGATTCCAACCGTAGTTCCCGCCGTTGCGAACGATATCGATTTCATCGAAGCGATCCTGCCCGACGTCGCCCGCCCACAGATCACCTGTTTTTCGATCCATCGAAAACCGCCAAACGTTTCGTAGTCCGCATGCAAAAATTTCTCCGCGGGCGCCTTCGTGGCTGGCGAACACGTTGTCTTTAGGAATCGCGTACTCCAATCCCGGATCTTTGTTGTCGACGTCAATTCGTAAAATCGCGCCCAGCAACGTCGTCAGATCCTGACCACTGCCAAGCGGATCGTTTGCTTTACCGCCATCACCGAAAGAGATGTACAGCAATCCATCTTTTGGTCCAAACGCAATCGTGCCGCCGTTGTGATTTCGAAACGGTTGCTCTTGCTCAAGGATGATCTCTTCAGATTCTGGATCGCCAACCGTTGGATCGTCTGCTTTGACTCGATAGCGAGCAACGACGCCTTTCATGCCCTTTGCTTGTTTGCCATCGGCAATCAGATCTTTGTCCGAAGAGTAGTGCACAAAAAACTGGCCGTTGTTTTTGAAGTCCGGATGAAAGGCAAATCCAATCAGTCCTTCTTCATTACCGACGCGGTTCACTTTTTCGCTGATATCAAGAAAGATCTTCGTCGTCGAAGTCTCTGCATCGTTTTGGAAAACGTGAACAACGCCGTTTTGCTCAACCACAAACAGACGATCGTCGCCGACGTGATCCAAATGAACGGGCCGGTTGAATCGTAACTTGGGAAAGGCATTCTCGATGCCAACACCTTTCAATTCTTCTTCAGCTGCGACCGCTTCATCGGCCTGAGCCGCGATCGTATCGGCGGCGGTACCGGTTAGGATCATCAAAAGAGCACAGAAAGAAATCCACTTTGTCATTGGTCGCGTCTCGTATCGATTGCGTTGGTAAGCACTCATGGTAACTGGAACCGACTCGATATTAAATGCTTAACGCCGCTGGCAAACGTGACTTGTGCCACTTGCGAGGGAAGTCAGAGTTTTTCGACCATTCGTCCGTTGCTGGGATTTGAAAAGGCCGTGTTTGCTTGCGATCTTTCGGTTGGCTAAACTGACGCGGCATCGCTGAATGGAATTAAATGAACAAGATTTACTGTCAGACAATGCAAATCCATCCTCGCTGTCGTCGACGATCGCAATGACAACCACATCCGAGAGCCTTCTTTTTCGACTGCGGGATCAGGTCACGCCTGACGACGATGCTTGGCGACAATTCGTCCACATTTACACACCGCTGATCTTTTTCTGGGCTCGCAAAACGGGGTTGGCTCAATCGGATGCTTCTGATCTGGTGCAGGATGTTCTTACGCTTGTCTTTCAAAAGTTGCCCGACTTCCAATATGACTCCAGTCGCAGCTTTCGCGGCTGGCTTCGAACCGTCACGCTAAACAAGTATCGGGAAATCTATCGCCGTAAGTCATCCCGTTTGACCACGGCCAGCGATTCGATGCTCGAGAATCTCGCGCCGGTCGCTGTTGCCGAATCGACTTGGGATATTGACTACGCAAGGCTGTTAGTCGCCCAAACGATGGAGCTGATGAAGAGTGATTTCGCGGAAGGGACATGGGATGCGCTAAAGCTGGTCATGAACGATGGCCGGACTGTCGATGACGCGGCGGAACAAACCGGAGTCAGCTCGTGGACGATCTATTCCGCGAGAGCGCGGCTGATGAAACGGCTAAGAGGGGAATTGAATGGGTTGCTGTAGTACAAGCCCGAAGCGCAAGCGAGTGGTCGATCCGCGCGTGGACAACGCGTAACCGATCGCAGCGTTTCAGGGTTGCCCGATTCTCGGATCGACCACTCGCTTGCGCTTCGGGCTTGTATTTCGCGTCCCAAATCCGCAAAAAAACAACTTTTCTCAAAAATTCCAGTCCACCGCCACAATAACTTCGACCAGGCGCATAGTCTCTTTTGCCACAATGAATGCACCGGACCAAAAGGCTATCCATGAACCGAACGAACAACTCCGACTGCCCCGATCAGCAAACCCTACTTCAGTTCATTCAAGGACGGCTCGATCCGCCCAAGCTCACTGATTGTGAATCGCATCTTTCAGATTGCGAAGTATGTCATGAAACATTGCGAGGTCTCGACACGAGCGACACGCTTTCGCAACATGTTTCCGACGCACTTCGAAACGCGAAACCTGTTGAAAACATTTCCGATACGCAAGCCATCGATGGCTTAATGCAGCGGCTTTTGCAGCCCAACCCGAGCAGATCGTCGAGCATAAAAAAGTCATCGGCGGACGCAGAAATCATGGCCGACCGCGCAGCGGAAGTACTTCGCTGCATCGAACCGCCAGCGATCGGCGACGAATCGCTGGGCAGATTGGGGGACTATGAACTACTTCGATTGATCGGGGCAGGGGGAACCGGCGTGGTCTTCATGGCCAAAGATCGGACGCTCGATCGAATGGTGGCTCTAAAAGTCCTACGACCTTCACTGGGAGCACTCGCTCGCGATCGCTTCATCGCTGAAGCCAAACTTGCGGCCTCGATTGAGCACGACAACATCGTCACCATCTATCAAATCGGCCAACAGGATCGTCTGGCATTCATCGCAATGCAATGGCTGCCAGGAGAAACGCTTGAGGCTCGTTTGATTCGAGAATCCGGACCGTTGCACGAAAATACCATTCGCGAATTCGTCGCCCAGATCGCGTCTGGACTTTCGGCGGCTCATGCAAGGCAGCTCATCCATCGCGACATCAAACCCGCCAACATCTGGATCTGCGAAGAGGACGATCGCATCAAGATTCTGGACTTCGGTCTCGCACGGGTGACTGACGAAGACTCCAGCTTCACGCAAACTGGCATGCTCGCCGGCACACCGAACTTTATGTCGCCCGAACAGGCACGCGGTTTGGAACTCGACTCTCGCAGCGATCTGTTTTCTCTCGGCTGCGTGATGTATCAGATGCTTACGGGGAAATTGCCTTTTAGTGCGCCGACAATTTTGGCAACGCTGCAAACCATTCAATCGGAATCTCCTCAACCTCCGATTGCCGCCAACGCAGACTGCGACGCGGATCTATCTGATCTGACGATGAGCCTCCTTGAGAAGCTGCCGGGAAATCGTCTGGAGTCGGCACAAACTCTGGTCACTTGTTTGCAACACGACCGTTCGCGATGGCCTCAATCCGTCGCCACCGTGAGCGGCAAGGCGCCAGCCGTTGACATCACTCCAAAACCATCCACTTCCTCAGCGCGTTCTCCTTCAACGGGGCTTCGTTGGTTGGCCGCTGGATTAGTCGGATTGGTCAGTACCGCGGCTTGGCTAATGGCACCACAGATTTTTCGCATCGCAACGAATCAGGGCGAACTGGTCATTGAAACTTCGGACGAAAACATCAAAGTTCAGGTCCTCGAAAACGGAGACCTCGTTCGAGTGCTTGACGCTTCGACGAAAGATTCCTTCGACATCCAGTCTGGTGAATACACCTTCAACGTCGTCAGCGATGACAATCAGAGCGAATTCGAAGTCACGCCCAAATCCGTGAAGATGACTCGCGGCGGAAGGCAGTTGGTGACAGTCACAATTTCAGAAGCCAAGGCGAAAGAGACCGTCGAAAACGGAACTCGTTCAACCTCTGATTCGAACACAACCGTTTTTCCGTACGAAGCTTTTGCTGCAAAAGGCTCGACAAGTGTTTATGGCCTGAATGCAGAGACGGCCAAGACGACAGGTTTTTTGGATAAAGGGGAAAAGGTTGAGGTATACAAGCAAACAGACGATGGATGGTGCGCCATCAAACCACCCGAAGGCTCCTTTAGCTTCCTGAAGAAGTCTGCCGTTTCACGACTTGGCGGTGGTGGAGAAATTGCAACCGTGTCTGTGGACAGGACTCGAGTCTGGGTTGGAACATTATCCATGATTACTCCTATCGATAACTGGAATCCAATTCGTCATAGCTCAGCCACAACACATTCAGGAGATCTGGTTTCCCAAGTGGAATTGAACAAAGGCGATCGAGTATCGATTACTGCCGAGGTGCACATTCCAGTCAGAGTAGGCAACAACGTTAGCTTCAATGCGTACTACCAAATCGAGCCGCCAGCCGGCGAGTTTCGCTGGGTGCGAAAGTCAGATTTGAAAACGATCATCGACAACGTAGCGACCGCCGATCCCATTCTCGAAAAAGAGACAGCTCTAGTGAATTCTGCCGAAGCGGCGGACAAGCTCGAGAAGCAGAAAATTATTGAACTTTTTCGCAACGCTGATACTCCGGAGAAACGGCAACAGGCACTTGACGTAACAATCGCAACATTGAATGTTCAAAGAGACGTACTCGTCGATCGACTCGGTACAGGGCACCCAAAAGTTCAGGAGTTTGACAGTCAGATTGCCTCGCTACGAAAAAACTTTGAACCATTTGTGAGTAAAAATGAAACACCCATCTACGGCGGTCAGGACTTTGATCAGTGGCTTCGCATCGCGAAAACGGATCGCGAGCCAAAGACGGTAGCCGATGCGATCGCCGCCTGCGGTGTTCTGGCAGAAGGCGAACAGAAAGAAAGATTCCTTGATCACTTTCGCTATCTCATTCGGCAACACGGAAATGCGAGTGGCAATGTACTAAATGGCGATGGACCCAACACCATCTCCACAACCTACTTTGCAGGTTTCATTAAGGCGATCAAGCAACTCGAACCAGAAGAAGTTGTTGCTTTCATTCAGAACGAAATGGAATTTGGTAACGAACGTAGTTTGGGATTCTGCAGCCGCTTGTTTTACAACGACTTCTACGAAGCTGTACAAAAGGCAGTGACGTTTCGAAAAATCGTAGAGCTCGACGCCAATCCAATGCTTCGTCGAATCTGCGACAACCAATTGAAGGTCGACCTCAACCTACGAAGTTTCCTGGAAATCGGTTCTACCGGTGTAAAAGTGAGTGCCGACACTTCGTTGTGCAAGAAAGTAATTGAGTCCGTTGAAATCGCGGAAAAGCCCTCGCTTTACTACACGATGTGGAAATGGATTGGCGACGACGCACTTTACGAAGCGTTCGAATCCGATTTCTTCGATGCTTCAACTCCGGGAGAAGTGCGAGAATCATTTGTGCACTACCTGTCACCGGCGTTCGACGTCGATTATCGCCGTGGTGGAGGAGGCTCGGCGAAATCCGGTTACAACACGCCGAGCAGGCGAACCCAAGCCATCCGAATTCTTACGAAAGCGATTTCTGAGATATTCGATTCCGAGAAACCGAACCTCGAATTCGATTCTTACGAGGAAATCTGGTTTGACGAAAATCGTGTTGTTAATACGACAAAGAATAAAAATGGAGAAATGTTTTGGGAGGACAAAGCGGGAAGGCTTCAAACATTCAAACCCGAGAATGCTCAACAAATTCAAGGTCGAGCTGCAGTCGTACGGCACCTTCTCACGAAGCTCTGCCAATACATTTCTGATGAAACTTTGCTAAAGAAAGACCGCGAATTGGTGCGCAGTTTCATCAAAGAACTGACATCCAACAAAGAACTCAAGGCGTTCGAAAACCGCGAAGAACTCGAGGAATTGCAAATCGTACAAGATCTGAAAACCCTCAACGACATTGCAATTGGGACAGCAAAGGTTCATAAATTTAGCCACTTCGCTACTAAACAGACTTCCGGGCCATTTGGAGGGGGACGCGGATTCGGTGGTGGGGGAGGAGGCGGTGTGTTTTAGGACATGCAGTTCACAGGCCAGAGGGCTATGCCACCTACGATAACAAATCTTTCACCACATGGCCGTGAACATCGGTCAACCGAAAGTCGCGACCGGCGTGATGGTAAGTCAACCGTTCATGATCAAAACCCATCGTGTGCAGAATCGTTGCCTGAAGATCATGAACGTGAACTTTTTTGTCGACAATGTGAAAGCCAAATTCGTCGGTGGCGCCGTAAGACATCCCGCCTTTGATTCCGCCGCCGGCCATCCACATTGAAAACGCTTGCGGATGATGATCTCGACCAGCTTTGCGACCGAGAGCCGGATTCGTTTCCACCATCGGGGTTCGTCCGAACTCGCCGCCCCAAATGACCAGCGTGCTGTCCAGCAACCCAGTTCGCTTCAAATCCTGAATCAACGCAGCACTTCCTTGGGCAGTCTGACCACATTTTTCTTTCGTGCTACCTTCGACGTCACTGTGCGCGTCCCAGCCGGAATGATAAATGTTGATAAAGCGAACACCACGCTGAACCATTCGACGAGCCAGCAAACAGGCTCTTGCAAATGACGGCTTGCCGGGATCGCAACCGTAGAGATCAATCGTTTCCTTGCTCTCGTCACTAAAGTCCATCAACTCCGGCGCCGATGTTTGCAGCCTAGCCGCCATTTCAAAAGAGCTCATCCGAGTCGCGATTTCCGGATCGCCGACCACGCCAAGCCGTTGCTGATTGAGCTTTGAAATTAGATCAAACGTGTCTTGCTGAACATCTGCACTGAATTTTTCCGGAGTCCCAACGTTCAGAATCGGAGTCGATCCATTTCGAAATCGAACGCCCGTGTAGAGCGTCGGTAAAAATCCGCTGGACCAGAGCGACGTTCCTCCGCTGACTCCGGCACCTGTGTTCATAACAACGAACGCTGGAAGATTTTCCGTTTCAGCACCCAACCCATACAGCGCCCACGACCCGAGGCTAGGCCGTCCCGGCTGCGAAAATCCGGTGTTCAGGAAAAGCTGCCCGGGAGCATGATTGAATTGGTCGGTGGTCACCGATTTGATCACGCAAATATCATCCGCAACCGCGCCCAGCGGTGCCAACGGAGAGCCCAACGAAAGGCCTGACTTTCCATATTTCGCAAATTTGAAACGAGGCCCCAGAACGGCGGCATCGGGCTGAATGAAAGCGTAACGCTGATCGCCGATGATCGATTTGGGTAACGGCTTGCCTTCGAGTTTCGTCAGCGTTGGTTTTTCGTCGAATAGTTCAAGCTGACTTGGTGCTCCGGCCATGAAGAGGTGGATCACGGCTTTGGCTGTCGGAGGAAAATGTGGCTTTTTGGGAGAGAGCGGATGTTCCTGAGTCGCTCCGCTTGCAGTTGACGACATGCCATTGGCCAACAGTCCTGCCGCAGCGATCTTGCCGATTCCAATACCGCAATCCTTGAAGAAATGACGGCGAGCAATGTTGTTTGATTGACTCATGGTTCTGTTTCGATTGGTGTAAACCGTAGCACGGTGGTCCCCACCGTATTTAGCATATTTACGGTGGAGACCACCGAGCTACGTTTTGTTAGTTCTTGGTAATCGCTTCATCAAGGCAAAGCAGCACTCGCGCGAGCGCCGTGAAACCGGAATGTTTTTGATAAAACGCACTTAATGATTCGAGTTCACTGTCCGTGGGTTGTCGTGTCATCAACCAACGGAATCCCGCAACAATTTTCGCTTCTTCGCTTCCTTCGAACGCTTCCATTCGTTTTCCCAACGCCTCAGCAATTTCGACGAACATCGGATCGTTCATTAACGTCAGTGCTTGAAGCGGAGTATTTGAAACGTCGCGTCGCGCCAAACAGGATTCTCCTGATGAAGCGTCGAAAGTTGTAAACATTGCAAATGGCGCCGTCCGTTTTTGATACGTGTATACGCTGCGACGAAATCGATCGGGACCTTCGCTGGTCTTCCACTTTGATTGGCTGTAGTTCGCTGCGGCGCCTTCTGGCTGCGGAGGTCGGACAGGCGGTCCGTACATTTTATCGACCAACAGCCCCGACGCTGCCAATCCCGAGTCGCGGATGATTTCGGCTTCAAGGCGCTTGCGAGGAAAGCGTTGCAGCAACCGTTCCGCTTTGGTGCTCGGTTGATCATAATTGGATGACTGCTGATAACTTTTGCTCGTCACGATCAGACGATGTAGTTTCTTGATCGACCATTCTTGATCCATCAGCTCAACCGCCAACCAATCCAACAGTTCCGGGTGGCTTGGCGAAGCACCTTGCATGCCAAAGTCATCCAATGTCGGCACGATCCCTGTTCCAAAAAATGCGGCCCACTGTCGATTGGCAACCACGCGTGCGGCCAACGGATTTTCCCGCGACACCAACCAACGCGCGAACTCGAGACGATTGGTCGGCAACGATTGATTTTCAGTATCGAAAATTGCGTCCGGCAGTCGCGGTACCGCCTCGTGTTTCGGTTGCGTGTATTCGCCGCGATGGTGCACAAAAGTCTTTCGGGAAAACTCAGGTGACCGCTCACGCATGACCAATGTCGATCGTCCTTGCAATGGATGCAGCAATTTGCGAATCGCGTCAGCCTGTTTTCCAACTTCCTTCGACTGCATCAGGAAAGTTTGCTCAGCGTCGCGGTCTTCGACATCCTTGGAAAGCAACGTTGCCGAAAGAGATTTGCCCGCATGAGCGACGCTGACGCGAAATTTCCCCAGCGAGCTTGCGAAGTGTCGTCCGAACTTCATCGTCAAAGTGAACGCTTCGCCAAGTGGCAGTTTCTCTTTGAAGTTGAAAACAGCGACGTTGCGAAATCCGCTGCGTCCGGCGATTGACCAGCCAGACTGAACGTCGCCATCAATCGACATTTCCGCTCCGATTCCCTTGCCGCCAAATGCATTGCCAGCGTAGGTGGACGATGCGGAGATCCATGGAATTGCTTTGCCGTCGGACGATGTCGCCTCAATTTCCGTCAGATAAAAATCGCCGTGTTTTCCTTCGTAGTACGTCAGTCCCGGACCGCCTTGTGGCAGTCGTTTGTCTGGCAACACCTGGAGGCGAATCGCGCTGACCGGTTGCTTCATTGCCGGGAAATTCAATTCGTAAACGTCGGATTTTGTCGTATCGCCAACCGCGAAAATGATTCCGTCAGCTTCCTGAGTCAAATGCGGCATGTTCGCCGACATCGACTCGGGAACAATCGTTTGCCAATCAACAAAGTTGGCTTTCTGTTGTTCTAACCAAGCATTGAAGGCTGTTTCGAATTCAGGTTCCTTTTTCTCTTCGGTTGATTTTGGCCAATGCGATTTTAGTTCGGCCAGCAACGCATCGGCTTGTTCGCGATTCTTCTCCACAGATGCGCTCGTCAGAAAAAGTTCAGGTTCGTCTGCGTTGTTCAAATAGGCCATCATGCCGAAGTAATCATCGTGCGTGATCGGATCAAACTTATGCGTGTGGCATTGAGCACAACCGGTCGTCAGACCAAGCCACGTCGCGCCCGTTGTGGCAACTCGGTCCGTCATGGCATGGTATCGAAACTCGAGCGGATCGATGCCGCCTTCTTCGTTGAGCATCGTGTTGCGATGAAAGCCGGTGGCAACCAATTGAGCCTCCGTTGCTCCGGGCAACATATCACCAGCAAGTTGCTCAACGGAAAACTGATCGAATGGCATGTCGTCATTGATCGCCCGAATCACCCAATCGCGATACGGCCAAATATTTCGATCACGATCTTTCTCGTACCCATTGGTGTCCGCGTACCGCGCAAGATCAAGCCACTTTCGAGCCCAACGTTCTCCGTAACGTGGCGATTGAAGCAGTTCGTCAACGATGGATCCATAGTTGGTCTGCGTCGGATCGTCGATGAACCGCTTGGCTTGTTCGATCGTTGGAGGCAAGCCAATCAAATCGAGGTACAGGCGTCGAATCAGTATCGCGGGTTTCGCTTGCGGCGACCGCTTCCATTCGTTAGCGCTGAGTTTTCGGTCAATAAAATAGTCAACCGGATGCGTTTCGGCAGGCACATCAACTTTCGTTGGTAGCTCGAAAGCCCAATGACTTTCGTAAACGGCGCCATCCTCAATCCAGCTCTTCAAAACAGTACGCTTCTTGGCGGTCAGCGGTTTGTTGTGGCTCGGCGGCGGCATGACGGTGTCTTCGTCGTCCGAGTTGATTCGTTCGAGCAGTTCATCCCAGTCGACGTCGCCTTCAACGTCCAGCCGCAGATCTGCTTCTCGTTTTTCTTCGTCTGGGCCGTGGCATGCGTAGCAGTGGTTCGAAAGAATCGGTCTGACTGCATCATTAAAAGAAACCTGACCGACAAGCACTTCGGTTAACGAAAAAACTTGAACGGTCACCGCAGCAGCGAAAACAAGAACCGTGTTTTTCAGCAAAGAGTACGAATCACTTTTGAACAAACTGGCCACTAAGAGTTCTTCCGAAGGGATAACAGCCTCTTCATTGTACCCAAAACTTCGAGGATCCCGACCGTTTAGTTGCACTTACGTCTAACTAGTGTCTGTCTGGAAACTACTTCGAGTCTAAATTTTGCGAGTCATCAAGTCGGATTTTTAGCTGAATTTTACCAGGGATTTTGCTGAGTGGTCGAGCTTGGCTGATTTTCATTGCGTCAGCGCGTACCGGTAGCCGCAGTCGTTCGGTCGATTGAATTGTGTGACGGCTCAACCAGCCTTCTTGCGTTTTG
>CALLUY010000189.1 GCA_938010615.1 uncultured Pirellulaceae bacterium
TGTAAGAGAGGGAACTAGTTCGCCCAGTCGAAAGCCGGACGCGAAAGATTACAGGCTTAGTAGGGAATGGCAACGTTTTTGCAAATTCCGGTCGTCCAAAGTTTTCAGATCGACGGCATCTTTTCCGTTTGTACCGTTTGACACGGCATTCATATCGAGCAATCGTTCATGGGTTTGAAGTAGTGATTTGAGTGAAGAAAGTTGGCTGACAATCTGAGATTTGCGTTGGACTTCCGGAATCACTTCCACTTGTGTTAGTTACAATCGATTATCAACCCCCATTTGGTAGTCATGATTTCCTTCGTCGCCTATTTCATCGTTTGCGTATCGTTCGCGATACAATCCAGCGCGGACGATCTGGCGGCGAAAAACATGCGTTGGCAAATCTATCCGTCCAACGTGCGCGACGTCGTATTCGACAGAAACCAAAGGCCCTGGTTTATGTTGAAAGGATCTAGGTCGCTTGAAGAAATCAAAAAGCAGGTTGAAGCGGCCGTGACTGAGAAGACGCCTCACGTTAGCGGAGCGAAAGTTCTTCTGTTTGACTCCCAGAATCGAATTTGGCTGCGTCCTAACCGTGACTCCCGATTGCTCATCAGCTACAACACGAAAACCAAATCGTGGACGGAACATCGAAACAAAGCTGGGAAAGGAAAAGACCAATTCAGTTCGCCAGGCTTAGAAAGCCTAAAAGGCGTGTTGTACTTTGGTGGACGCCGTGGCGTGAATGTTTTGAAAGATGGACACTGGACGTACCACGATTTCATGAAAACGAACTTCGAAGAAAAGCTCTTCTACAGCAAGAACAATTCGGGCTTTCAACCGCCAACGATCGTCCAAGACGACAGGGGCAACGTTTACGCGTGGAGCAGATGGGGATCTTCCGGCTGGACCGGAACCGTCGGTTACTTCAAACACGATGGACAAGCGTGGACGCAGCATCGCAAGGCGGGCGACCGAACATTGGTCGAACTGAATTCTGTCACGCCGATGGCAAACGGCATGCTATTGATTTGCCCAAAAGACGAATACGCCATTCTTGTTAAACCCGACGCAGCTCTGATCGCTATGAACGAAGCGATTTCCAAAGACATCGCGTTACTTGCCGCCAACAAATTCAAAATTCGGGAATCTGCTCAACGGAGGCTAATGTCTCGCGGTCCAGCAATCGGCGAATTTCTTAAAAAAGCACTCGACGAATCCACAGAGGCGGAACAAAGGTATCGAATCAGTTTGATCATCAGAAGCTTTAAATCGCAAGCGAATGGATCGCGAGTTGGTGGACATACGCTCAAAGGTGGCCGTTTCAAATTCGCCGAAGAAGATGGCACGGTTTGGCTATATGCGGAACGAGCAATCTTGCCAGATGGAAGCCGCACCAATAGCGGGCTTTGGCGAATATCTGCAGACGGGCACGTAAGACCTGCGCCTGTTGGCACGAAAGATTGGTACCCTGACGGAACATTCGTCGACAAAAATGGACGGGTGTATTTCGCGAGTTACAGGAAAGGTTGCGTGATGATTGAAGGCGAGAAAGTCATTCCGATCACCGACGAAACGCAAACGTCTTACCGGTACATCCTTGGAGAGGACAGCGAAGGTCGCATTTACCTTTCCAACCAACGCAACATCGCCGCATGGGACTCTCGCCGTCCTGATCTGCGCAACACGCTGCCGACCGCGATATTCGACGTCTCGCGCCGCGAACAACACGTTACACAAGATTCATTGGGGCGGATTTGGGCAAAGCTGAATAATCAACCGTGGCTTAGCGTCTTCGAAGACGGCAATTGGAAACATCATCAATTGCCCGACGGCGAGTCATTTGATCAGGTCACATTCATGCAACCTTTGCGTGATGGATGGATGATCGCGAGGCCCAGAGCCACAGGAACAGCCTACCTTTTTGATGGTAAGGAATGGCGTTCCTACAAAGATCTCCGCGTGCTTGTTGAACGAACGTATAAAGATCTCAAAGAAAAAGTCGACAATCGAAAACGTGGCTGCGACAAGTACAACAAGTTGCTGGTCGATTCAAAAAAACGGATTTGGGTTGTGGAGTGGAAAAACTGCAATGTGCATGATGGCGACAATTGGCACAACGTTGGCGCCGCGGTCTTCAAAGACCAGAAGCGATTCAGCAACTTCGCGCATTGCCTGCCAATTAAAGGTAGCGCAGCCATTATCGTTGGCAACTCAGGACTGGACCATGGCACCACGTATCTCGCTTCGATAACTGATGGCAAGATTCAACTTGAACGACTTCGTGCGCCGGATTCGTCCTCTCTAAGCAGCGACTACACGACTCGCAGCGGTTTATGGATTGACTCCAACAATGAACTACTTATTCCATCAGATCGCCACGACAATATTTCATACCGCTTCAAAGACGGTGTCTTCATTCCGGTACCTGACACCGGATATCCTCGGTTCGAAGATTCCGACGGCGACATCTGGTATCTGCAGTCGCGTGGTAAAAAACTTATTGTCCGTCCAGCCAAAGGTGACGACATCATCTTCGCCGACGATAGCCTCCACAGCACCACTGCGGTTGTAGAACCGTCGCCGGGCCGCTTCTTTGTCGGAACGACACGCGGACTCCTTGAACTGAAGAAAGAACAACTTGAGGGAACAACTCAACTAACAATCGTTCAGCATCATGACAAAGACGTACCGCTGTATCGTTGCCGGAATATGTTCATCGGGGCCGACAACGCCCTTTGGTTCTATGGCTCTGGACCCAATGGCTATCGGTTGTGGCGAGTCGATATCGGGAATGAACGAAGTGAAGAGTAAAGGCCTGTTATCCGTTGCCTTCCGATTATGCCGATCAGCGATTGATATTTTCGGTTTCACTTCGTCAATCTCGCTTGAAAACGGCGAAATCTTGGGCCATAACGAACTTAACGCACAGTTTTGTTCTGAGAGAGATCGCTATGTTTTGCCGACCACTGTTTGCTATTTGTTTGAGCTTTCCTTTGCTGCTCACTTCATCCCTGTTTGCAGATTTCACAGATGGAGTGGAGGATTTTGATGGCACTACGCTCGACACGACTACTTGGGAATCAAGGTTTAGCAGAGACACCGCTTCGATCACTCAAGACGATGAGTTGATGATCAACAATCCGTCACTTGCATTTACTGACTATGTAACCCGCACCGAATCGATTCGCGTTGGGGATTTTGTTCGAGTAGAAGCGACTCTCGATTCCTACAACAATGCATCGCCCAGCTTTGCAGGCGTCATTTCATTGATATTCACGGACGATGCAGGTGGCGACATCAATGGCGGAGAGTACGCCAGTTTGAATCTTAGTGTCTCCGACGCGTCCGGAGCCCGAGCCACGGCCAGTAGAACCGGCGGCACGGGTTTGATTTTCCATAATTTTGCCGACTCTATTTTGGGGCAAGACTACATTTTGGAATTGGAAAGATTGACTGCCAGTGGGGTTCGATATTCTCTTTATGACTTTGGCAACAACTTGATTGCTGATCGGATCAACACGATGGACTTGCCCGAAGAGGCATTTATTGCTTTGTCATCCAACGGTAATGCCAGATTTGACAATGTCGCCATCAACACGATCGTAACCGTACCTGAGCCAACGTCGTCGGCTATTTTACTCGGCGTGTTTATGCTCGGAGTGGTGCGACACCGACGCCGGAGCTAGACAACATCCTAAATCAGTCTTTCGCCGCGTCCAAATTTAGTTTTGGCGCCTGAGTAAATTTGGCTCGCCTTATCCATCAACGCCATTAGATCTTCTGCGCGACGTGCATCGGCTGGATGCGTCGAAAGAAACTCGGGCTGCTTTTCACCAGATTTCAAATTTCCGAACCGTTGCCAAAAAGCTGGCGCCACAGTCGGGTCGTATCCGGCTTCAGACATCAACATGATTCCGATGTGATCCGCTTCGGATTCTTGACGACGACTGTACGGCAACAACACGCCATACTTCGAAGCCACGCCGTAGGCTTGTAGGATCTTGTCGCTGTGATCGGGCAGACGTGACTTGGCGATCCGATCGACCATCATCTTAGCGCCCTCGACACCCATATTTTGACTCATCCGTTCGCCGCCGTGCCGAGCCAACGCGTGAGCGACTTCGTGCGACATGACGACAGCCAATCCAGCTTCATCTTCGCAGACAGGCAAGATGCCTTCATAGAAGGCGACTTTACCACCGGGCAGACAGAATGCATTTTGCTCGGCGCTGGCCAGCAACTTGAACTCCCAGTCGTAATCAGAACGACCGGAGACGGCTGCGATTCGATTCCCCACGCGATTCAACATTTCGGAGGCGTGCTGATTTGTGGAAAGTGGTTGTGATCCGACGGTCTCTTCGAATGCGGTGGCTCCGAGCGTGATTTCTTTTCCTTCAGGCACTAACATCAATTGTCGGCGACCGGTCATGGGAGCCGTGCGGCATCCGCAGTATCCAATCCCGAAACCAGTCATGCCTAACGTTGCAAGACTTATTCGCTTCAACATTTCACGGCGGTCGATAGCCATATCAATTACTCTTTGTAGACGTGTGTTCAATTTCGCCCGATATCCCAAGTTGATATCGGACTAGGCGAAGCACATTACAAGAATGAGCCTGAGGCGTCATCGCGAAGCCGATTCGCTAGCTCTGGCAATCCCACTGAGGGCATAGAGCAGCTTTGACTCGGGATTGATGCAGATTATCGGCGCGGGTAAGCGTTTCATCGGAATAGTGTCCGTGCTCTAATGGGAAAACCAAACCATACAGGAGAAGTTCAATGAAACAGCTTGTCTTCCTTTTCGCCGCCATCGTTGCACTGGCTTTCACGTCAACCGAAGCCGACGCTCAGTTGTTCGGTCGTATCTTCAGGCCCCAACCATCGGTGACCTACTATCAGCCATCAGTGACCTACGGTTACCAGACAACTGTGCCGGGCTACTCACCCATGGTGACTCAAAGCTACTCGCCGATTGTGACTCGAAGCTATTCGACCGAGCCAGTCACGAATCGAATGCCCCAACCGCTTACTGGCTACGGTTCAAACTTGCATCGCAACTACATGATCAAGCGAGCGCAAAAGAAATGGGCTGAAACCAGCATTCAACCACAAAACACGGCTAATATTCGTTGGTCGCGATAGAGCCGTCGAAATTCAATACCAGAGGCGGACTTTCCCCACAAATACATTCCGTTATCGGCGCGCTCTTACCTGGATGAAAGGGCATGTTCGTTAATTGAAGAAACAGCACGCGGTTGACTCTTGATATCTTTCGTCATAACAACATCCAATGAGAGTTTTCCATGTTCAAGACATCGCGTGACAAAGGCCACCGGGGATTCAAGTACACTTCGCTCGAAGAGAGACGCCTGCTTGCCGGAGACGTAAGGGTTGTTGAAAACGGTAACCTCTACCTCCGAGGGGACAGTTTGGACAACCAAGTTGAAGTCGTTGTTGAGGGAGACGAACTCCGAATCAACGGACTTAATGGCACCACGATCAATGGGCAAGAAAGCTTTACCGTTCAGGGCACTTCGGTTACCAAAACTGGAGTCACCTTCGAGGGCGGCTTGCGAGGCCACTTCGGACCGGGGCACGACGCTGTCGAAGTCAGAGATGCAGTCTTTGAGTCAAAATCGATTATTTACGGCGGTACGGGCGACGATAGCATCGCGTTAGTCGACGGACAATTTCTTGGCGGCGCCGTTGTCCAGACATACGACGGCAATGATTCGATCTCAACATTGGGGAGTCACTTTGAAGGTGACTTTCATGCCTTCACTTTAGACGGACAGGATTCTGTTTCCGCCATTGATTCTTCCTTCAATGGAAAATCAATTGTTGTCACGGGCGAGCACTCAGACACGATACATTCGGAAAACAATCAGTACATGGGAGACGTCAATCTGATCCTCAGTCTCAACGGCAACGATGAAGTGCGACTGATCGATCCGGTGGTTGGTGAATCTCAGCTTGGCGTATTCCTGGGGAATCATAACGACACGATTGGTGTTGATTTATCGGACGCATCCGTCGAAGGCTCGATCCGGATTGCCGGTCAAGCTGGAGTGGATCAATCCTCAGGCATGACCATGAGCGATGAAGTTGCGGACAGCACCATGGTTTTTGGCGTTGAAAAAGGTGAGTTGGTTTTCGAGAGCGCGATTGGCGGAATTGAAAACGTGAACTATTCGCAACCTTCCTACACGGCAATCTATGACAGCAGCATCTACGATTCTACAGACACCTACTCTGAGCAATATGCGACCGCTGTCGTGCTCGAGACAACTCAAACGATCGGTCAGATTGAGTGGTTGGGTGCTTACGGTCGTGACATCGGGGCTAGGGAAGGTTTGCCTGAGCTGGACGACAGCTTCGTGATCGAGATTTTTGAGGGCACCGTCGATCCGGATGACGTTGATCCTTACAGGGCTTTGCCACCTGTCGATGCTTCCAGTATCACGAGATTCGAAGTCGGTTCGGCGAACCGCATTGAAGTTGGAGAACTTTCCTTTACCGACGCCGATGAGCCTAAAACAGCTCCGCTTTATGAATACTTCACGGACATCGAGTACACGATGGAAGCCGGAAAAACTTATTGGGTTTCGATCTATACCGAAGTGGACGGAGAGCAGACTGCGTTTGGCAACACGTGGGGCTGGGGAGCAGGGGAAGAGAGCTCGACTCATACCTTGTTCAATATAGGAAATGCTTCTCGAAACGAATCAATGTGGAGCTCCTCAAAAGCTGAAGGGGCTAAAAGCTTGCAAAGGATAAATGTGGACATAGCAATGGACTTACGCCTGAGAAGCTAAGCTCAGTCGGGCAAGGGCTTGGGTACCTGAAGTAATTGGGTAAGGGAGAGGCACCGCCACTCCCTCCCCGTTACCGCGATGAGGTCATTTCCTCATATTTTCCAGCATGCGGATTTCCCGCACTGGGCGGTCCCGCAGAAATCGCCCCATCAGGTAGGGGAACCTGCTGAATCAGCTACACACCTTCGCAGTTCACAAAGCGAAAGCAAGCCCATGTTTCTGAGGTGCTTTAGACGGATACGATAATTATCCACTTGGGATTTTCGTTTCCGTTTCATGCACCGCAGTCGCATGCGTATCCAACGATCAAGACTGCGGAATGCATCACCGCAGTGCGACCATGGCGTGGCGAAGTAATTCGCCGTGCCCCGAATAACGCGATTGAGTTTTAGAATCACCTCGGCGTCCAGATTGTGGCTGCGGGTAGTAATACGTCGAACCTTCGTTTTGAAGTTCTCCATCGACTTGGTTCGCATCCGTACGAAACGCGATTTCAGATCGAAGCCCAGAAAGGTAAACCCCTCATGGAACCTCGCGATCTTCGTCTTCTCAGGGCTAAGCGTTAGCCCCAAGTGTTCCGTTAGAAACTTCGTCACCAGATCGAGAGCCTCTTTGGCTTGTTGCTCGTTGTGGCACAGCACCACAAAGTCATCCGCATACCGCACGAATTCAAATCCGTGTTCCTGCAGATGCCAGTCGAGCAAGTTCAGAGCGATATTGGCCAGCAGCGGAGAAACGACTCCGCCTTGTGGCGTTCCAACACGTGTCGGTTGAAACTTACCGCCGTCCATCACGCCCGCCCTGAGAAACTTCTCCACCAGTGTTAAAATATTACCGTCGGCAACTTTATCTGACAATTCACGCATGACGGCTTTGTGAGAAAGGTTGTCAAAGAACCCCGAGATGTCGGCATCGAGTACAAAACGATAACCTGCTTCTCTAAGCTCGATGACTTTCTCGACGGCTTGGTGGCAACTGCGACCGGGCCGAAAGCCGAATGAGTGATCGTGAAACTTCAGCTCAAAGATCGGGTTGAGCAAGCACCGAAGCACTTCCTGAGCAACGCGATCACGAACTGCCGGGATCCCAAGCGGGCGTCGTCTCTTGCCGGAGGCGTCTTTGGGGATGTAGACCCGTCGGGCAGGCAGCGGCAGGTAAGTCCGTTGCTTGAGTTCCCGCATCAGTCGATCAAGGTTTTCATCGAGGTTCGTTTCGAACATGCCGATGCTGACCTTGTCGATCCCCGCAGCACCGCGATTGCGGCGCACGTTTCGCCAGGCTTGATAAACGAGCTTGGGCGTAATCCTTCCCGTCAGAGAATGGACTTTGCGTTTTCCTTCTTTCTTTTTCATAAACGTTTGGGTTGTTGATCCTGTTGATTCGTCAGGTCGAATGACTTCCGCGACAAGCGTTGGAAGTTGTGTTTTAGCCAGGACGGGTTTCCCGAAAGAGGAACGGGCAGGTCTGTGCGACCGTAGTCGTCAGCTAACTTTCTCCATGTCTTGCGTGGGTTGTCATTTCTTTCACACGGTCCTTCCTTTGATCGGTCGGGCTTTCGCCAAAAGGTTTCGCTAAAAGGTTTCGCCAAAAGGTTTCCGCTCGATCGACTACTCCGGAAGAGCTGCCATCCTCAAGCACCAGAGGCACAGGCGCCTTCAGTGTTACTTTGCATCGACCGCTCATTTCGTCATTGACTTATAGATTGGTTTTACTGCCAAGTCGGGATCGACTCTTGGGCAGGCAAAGCAGGATTTTCACCGGTCAGTGTTGTCAGCCATTTTGTTTCGGTGACGACACCAGTCACTCCGATGGGCCGCAGATCGTAACCAAGTACCGATCAGCGAAAGAGTCGATTAAACTCTCGGGACTTCAGCAAGCTTGGGAGCCTGGTCCACCATCTGAGCCGAAACGTGCCGCCTCTGAAACTGTCTTCACTTGGCCCCTTCGTCGCCGGTTGTTACCTTCCGACGCTGGCTGCTTACCCCGGCGTTGCCGCCAGGTTCGAGTGAAGATTTCCAAACGGGCTTGGACCCGCTCGGGTAAGATTTGATTTCATCCAGCTACCTTTCTGGTGAGTTCGCACTGTTAAAATGACTGAGCCAACAACACCTGCGGCTCACACCAAGCCCGAAGCGCAAGCGAGTGGTCGGACCGCGCGTTGGGCCAGTAGTTGACTGTCGCCATCGTTTGAGGCTCCACAAATTTTCGGACCGACCACTCGCTTGCGCTTCGGGCTTGTATTGGCATGATCTCAATTTATACAATTGAGGACATGCCGAACAACGACTTCAATACTGGCGAACCGCTCGCGTACTTTCTCACATGGACAACGTATGGAACTTGGCTGCCGGGCGATGACCGAGGCTGGAATCGAAAGCGCGATCACGATTCGCTCGAACCCAGCATCGCACGGCAGGAATCAGCCATTGGTCAAATGAAGGAAACGCCTTATCTGCTGGCGAAACCAGAACGCGAAATTGTTGAAGACACGATTCGAAAACACTGTGAGATTCGAAATTGGGCAATCCATGCCGTGAATGTGCGATCGAATCACGTGCATGTTGTAGCCACAGCACCAGCAACAAAGCCTGAGACGGTTGTTTCTCAGTTCAAGACGTGGTGCACGAGGAAGCTAAAGGCGAAATGCGCTGGCCGTAGTCGGTTCTGGACCGAAGGGGCGAGCACTCGCTGGATCAATACGGAAGCGGAGTTGGCCAGTGCCATTGAGTACACCTTGGAAGCGCAGGATCGCCAAGGGATTTGAACGGCAATACAAGCCCGAAGCGCAAGCGAGTGGTCGGCCCGCTGCGTGGCACGACATTCCATCATTCGATTGTTTTTCGGTTGTTCAACGCGCGGTTCGACCACTCGCTTGCGCGTCGGGCTTGTATTGCAGGTCCTTTCCAGTTTAAACGCACGGGTTGATTACAGACGTCAACTTGATCGTTAGAATGGCCAACATGCTTGTTCAAAGAAAGTTGACCATGTCTTTCCCGTTCGCTGCGCTGAATGCATTTTTGATTTGCCTTCTTTTGATCTGCTGCCCGTCCGCAGCTCAAGAAGATTCACAAAACATTCCCAACACGCAAGAGCTTTCGATTCCTTTCACGCCGCCGCATAAAGCACTTGAGGCGATCGACGTCCCCGAAGGCTTCGAAGTCACGCTGTTCGCGCATGAGCCAGATGTGCATCAGCCGATTGCGATGACGTTTGATTCAAAAGGTCGACTATGGGTCGTTGAGAACTACACGTATTCGGATCGCAAAGAGAACTTCAACAATGATCTCTTCGATCGAGTTGTGATTTTTGAAGACGAAGACAACGATGGAAAATTCGATAAGCGAAAAATCTTTTGGGACAAAGGCAACAAGCTGACTGGCATCGAGCTTGGCCGCGGTGGCGTTTGGCTAACCGCAGCGCCGGAGCTTATCTTTATTCCAGATGCAGATCGTGATGATGTGCCGGACGGTCCGCCGAAAGTGATCCTTGACGGATTCGAAGACGATGTGATTCGTCACAATCTAGTCAATGGTTTACGCTGGGGGCCAGACGGCTGGCTCTACAGTCGCCACGGAATTCAGGCGGTTTCACATGTCGGCAAACCGGGTTCCACGATGTCGCAGCGGACGCCGATGAACTGCTGCATCTGGCGATATCACCCTGAGCGAGATGTTTTTGAGATCGTCTGCGAAGGCGGAACCAATTCGTGGGGCTTTGATTGGGATGAGCATGGCGAAATGTTCTTTATCAACACCGTGATCGGGCATCTGTTCCATGTCGTCCCAGGAGCACGCTACAACCGAATGTATGGCTCGCACTTCAATCCGTACACTTGGCAGACGATTGATCAAACGGCGGACCACGTTCACTGGGGATCGGGAGAGGAATGGTTTGACGCAAAGAAAGGCGTCGTTGGCGATGCGGGAACTGGATCCGATGCAACGAGTAAAGCCGGCGGCGGACATGCTCACTCCGGATTCATGATCTACCAGGGTGACAACTGGCCAGACGAATTTCGTGGCCGCGCGTTCACGTTGAACTTTCATGGCCGGCGGATCAATCAGGAGATTCTGGTTCGCGAGGGCAATTCGTTTGTCGGCAAACATGCTCCCGACATGTTCCAAAGTTCCGACCCGTGGTTCCGCGGCGTTGAGTTAACCTACGGTCCTGACGGCGCGGTCTATGTGCTTGACTGGTCGGATATTGGCGAGTGTCACGAGAACGATGGGATTCATCGAACGAGTGGCCGGATTTTTAAGATCGCTTATGGGAAACCGAAGAAGCCTGACTTCGAAGATTTGAACGAGCTATCGGCGGGCGATTTGATTGAGCTGTTGGGTCACAAGAACGCGTGGTATCCACGGATGGCGAATCGAATTCTTGCGGATCGAGAGGCGAGTGGCAAAAGAAAAGGCGACGAGGGCGAGACAGCTGAACAAGGTATAAAGTTGCTTCATCAGGTAGTGGAAGGCCACGCATCTCCAGACAGACAGCTTCAAGCTCTACAGACCGTGTACGCAGGCGAATCCGCCAGAGTCAGCATGGCGTCGGATAAGGATTCGGCGTGGTTTCCAAAGTTGCTTTTGGAAATGAAATTGTCCGATGACGAGAATGTCAAGGCGTGGAATCTGCGTCTGTTGGCGGACCGGCAAGTTGAGTCTCGCAAAGTCGCCGCGCACATCATTTCAATGGCTAGCGACCCGTCGCCGCTTGTTCGTCTCTATGTTGCTTCCTCTATCAATCGGCTTGCGGCAAACGACGCGTTTGCCGTAGCAGCAAAGCTGGTGACACATGAAGAAGATATGAAGGACCGCGTCCAACCGAAGCTGATCTGGCATCAAATCGAACCGTTTATCGCTGGCGACTATGACAATTCGATGGGGCTCTTCAGCGTTTGTAAAAGCCAGATGATCCGACGCAATATCATTCGGCGGCTTGTTTGCGATCCTGAGACGCAAGAGGAGATGCTCGAGAAGCTGACGCTCAAATTCGCACTTTCGTCGAACTCGTTTGATGCCCCTGATATCCTCCACGGAATCAAGGCAGCTCTTGAGGGGCGGACAAAAGTAAAGGCCCCAGCGTCATGGCCATTCAGCTGGGCCGATGAGGACACAGGGACTGGAGAATTGGTCGCGGAGATCAATCCCGTTTTTGGTGATCGCCAGTCGCTGGATCGCTTAATGAAACTTGCAATTGAAAAGGAAGCAGATGCAACGGCTCGAAAGCAGGCGATCCTGTCGCTCAGCCAGTTCGCTGAACCTGAGAAACTGTTTCCGGTGCTCAAATCGCAGATCAACGACCGGATGGTTAATGAGGCTGTTGTAAAATCGATTTCGGTATGCGATCAGGAAGAGGTCGCCCAGCTAATCCTCAACCAGTATCGGCGACTGACGACTCAGGGTAAACGCAACGCGATCGACACACTGTGTACTCGTAAACCTTGGGCCATGAAGTTGCTTGACGCCGTCGAGCGTGGCGTCGTTTTACCTAGATCGGTGACGGCGTGGCATGCGAGGCAAATACAGCTGTTTGACGATGAAGGTCTGACGACTCAGTTGACAACCGTTTGGGGTAAAGTTCGTGATACCGATCAGGAACGATTGAGTCAGATAAATAGCCTGCGTGAGATGATGGCGAAAGAGCTTTCTTCGGCGGATGCCGCATCAGGAAAGAAACTGTTTGCGACTCACTGTGCCAGTTGTCATGCGATGTTCGGCGAAGGCGGAAACATTGGTCCGGATTTGACCGGTGCCGACCGCAAAAATCTGAATTACTTGTTGGAGAACATTGTCGATCCGAGTGCCACGGTGGCGACGACGTATCGTGCTTCTGTGTTAGCGATGGAGGATGGACGATTGTTGACGGGTGTTGTGATGGACAATGGTGGTCAAACGCTGAAGTTGCAGACGCAGGAAGAGTTGGTGACCCTGGAAGTCGATTCGGTGGAAGAGATCAAACAAACGGAACTGTCGTTGATGCCGGAAGGCTTGCTGGACAAGCTTTCGGACAAAGAGAAAGTCGATTTGTTTGTGTATCTGATGTCAAAGTAGTTTTGCTCGCGAGTGAGGCGAATTGACGCCAATCAAATGCAATGAACTAATCTCCGATACGCATAGCCCCACTTTATTTGCGACTATTCGCTCAATTGGCCTGCAAACATCCGCAGCTGCAACAAGGCGAAGAATACCATCAAGACGCGCCAGTTTTGATGTTGCGCCATTGTCGCCTTTCGCTCCGCGAAAGCAGCGTTTGACACACTTTCGCGGAGCGAAAGGCGACTATCCCGTTAAGTTTGAAATTGCGACTTTCGCAAATCATTTTCCATGGAAATGACCACCAATCTTGGAAAACTCGCAGCAGCAAAACTGGCGCGTCGTGCTGGTATTTGTGCAACTTCAAAGCTTACGCTGGGTTGGGAACGGCAAACAATGGGACGTCGGTAACGGTTCCGGGATTCTAGTTGCTCAATTTCAAACTGTTTAAAGATTCTTAAGAACCGTGTTTGGCCGATCCCGTACGTCCTGTGATGCCGACCATCACACAAATCCAATGACTGGAGCTTATCGTGTTTCGCACCGCCTTCTTTTTGCTGTTTATGCTTTCGTTGTCCTTTTGTGGCACCACGGAAATGGTTGCTCAACAGGTTGAGACTCCTGTAAAACCAAAAGCCGAAGAGGACTTCGAGCAATTGTCGGAATTTGTTCGGCGAATTTTTCAGGACAGCAAAGGCAACCTCTGGTTTGGAACCAACAATAATGGAGTATTCCGATACGACGGAAAAGAACTAACCCAATTCACACTCGAAGAAGGCTTCGGCGGCGCCGCGGTGCGCGGGATCATTGAGGATAAGGACGGAAACATCTGGTTCGGAACTGAACGCGGATTAACGAAGTACGACGGGAAGACGTTTTCGACATTCTCTCATGTCGACGGCATGCTTCACCCTGACGTATGGGCGTTGACGATTGACAATAAGGGCACGATTTGGGTTGGCACTTACGGTGGCGTCAGTAAGTTCGACGGCGAGTCGTTTACTCCGTTTGAGTTGCCCGAATCGGCAGCTGATCCAAACCGCGGAGTTTCCAGCTCGAAGATCGTGCATTGCATCATGCAGGACAGCAAAGGTCGGATGTGGTTCGGAAACAACGCTGGTGCGTACATTTACGACGGCAAGTCGCTCACGAACATTGCAGAGAAAGACGGGCTCTGCGACAACAATGTGAACTGTATCGCTGAGGACGATGATGGAAACTTTTGGTTCGCGACGCACTACAAGGGCGTTTGTCGATATGACGGCAAGGCTTTCACGCACTTTGCAGAGAAAGATGGCGTGACCGGCACAGAAGTCTGGGATCTGTTCAAAGACAGCGATGGCAAGATCTGGTTTCCGGTCGAGAATTCCGGAGTCTATTGCTACGACGGGAAATTATTTACCAATTTCGAGGAACAACAAGGGCTCACCACCAACGCGATTCAATGCACGTTTGAGGATAAAGACGGAACGATTTGGCTTGGCGGTTACAAAGGGCTGTTTCGATTCGATGGAAAATCGATTGTGGCTGTTGGAAAGAGTGGACCATGGAAGTAGGCGTGGCATGCAATCACAAGCCAGAGGCTTATGCCACCTACAGTACATTGATCGGTTCGCCGTCGACGAAGGCGCGAATGTTCTGGCGACGAAATTCATGCAATCACAAGCCAGAGGCTTATGCCACCTACAGTACATTGATCGGTTCGCCGTCGACGAAGGC
>CALLUY010000190.1 GCA_938010615.1 uncultured Pirellulaceae bacterium
AACAACGACGGCTATTAGGTTCTGATGATCACACCAAGCACGAAGCACAAGTGTTGATGTTGCGCCAATACAAGCCCGACGCGCGAGCGAGGGAATGTTTCCGAGGATTTCCCGATCCCTCGCTTGCGCGTCGGGCTTGTATTGGATTTAATCCACAGACCCTAGTTGCCAAGTTTGTCTCAGGCTTGAAATTCCACGAGCGCGAGTCTGGGACGAACTCGCCGCCGAAGTTACGTGATTGAGTACTCATGAATATTATCGAATTTGCAGAGCAAATCGTATTCTCAAATTCGCTTGAGGAAAAACTCGCCGCGCCCGGAAAGCTCAGCTTCGATCGACTTTCAACTGCGAAGCTGCCTTCGTCAAAGTCGTTACGAACTCCGGGAAGACCGTCGCACTTGTTGATGCAGCACGAGCGTGGCAGGACCGTTCAGCCGCCCCGAGATGATCAACTGGAGAACGAAGAATCGAGAGGGCAGCTTTTGCACTTTCTGGCCAACCACGAATTGTTGGCGACAGAACTGATGGCATTGGTGTTGTTGAAGTTTCCCAACGCCCCAAGAGCTTTCCGCCAAGGCGTGCTGGTGACGTTGCAGGAAGAGCAACTGCACACGCGAATGTATCTGCAGCGAATGAAAGAATGTGGCGTCGAATTCGGAGCTTATCCCGTCAGCGGACAGTTCTGGCGAATCGTTGAGCCGATGGAATCGCCGATGGATTTCGTTTCGCAGTTGAGCCTCACGTTTGAGCAAGCCAACCTCGATTTCAGTCTGCATTTTTCGAAAGTGTTTGATCGGATCGGTGATGCCGAAACCGCAAGCTTGCTGCAGAAGATTTACGAAGACGAAATTGGGCACGTGCAGCATGGACTGGACTGGTTTCGGAAATGGAAGGATCCGGAGAAAAGTGATTGGAACGCGTGGCAGTCGTCGCTCCAGTTTCCGATGACGCCTGGCAGAGGACGTGCCGGCCCGCGAGCTCCGTTTAATCGAGATGGACGTCGCCGTGCAGGTCTGGATGACGAATTCATTGATGCCATCGAAGTCTTCGGACAATCGAAGGATCGCTCTGCTGCGGTTCGTTGGTTTGATCCGGCTGCCGAAGCGGAGTTGGCTGGTGATCAAAATCCGAAGCTGGAGCAGCTTGGTAGAGATCTTGAATTCGTGACCGTGGCGATGTCCAAGCTTGACGATGTCATCCTTGTTCGCGAGATGCCTTCAACAGAGATAAGGAAACACTGGATCGATTCCGGGATCGAGCTGCCAGACTTTTGTTTGCTCGACGAGCTGGAGTCATTGCAGCATCGCAAACTGAATCGATTTGAACCGTGGGCTTGGACGCCGAAGAATCATGCGGCTATTGAGTCAATTCAAGAAAGCGTTCGACATCTTCCGAATTCGTGGGACGATTCGAAGGCTCAGTTGTTTCGTAAGTCATGGGGCGCAGCGGCGTTTTCTCGCTGGATTGAGTCCGGGACCGAGATGCGGTCGTGGATGGCCGGCGCGGAATGCGTTGGTGTTTCGGTCGGCAAGCAGTGTTCGTTATCGAGTGCTCTTTCGACGATCCGAGAACGTGGCTTCGACGTTGCGATTTACAAGCCGGAACTTAGCGCGTCCGGCCGAGGCATGCACCGAATCGATGTCGATGCTGAAGTGCCTGAGAAAAATTTCAACAGCGAGGTTGATGCGGTCGTCGAACCGTGGTTGGATCGCGTGGTTGATCTTTCGTTTTTGTGGCACGTTGCGCCCGATGGTGCTGTGAACTTTCAGGGCTGGACAAGGCCGTTGGTTTCAAAGGGTGGCCGTTTCGAAGGGACGATTCTTGGAAATCCCTTTGCCGATTTGGATGCCGAAGTAAGAAAGTTTCTTTTGGCCGACCGATATCAGCGGCTTAGAGAGACCGCCAGTTGGCTTGAGATGAATGTGTTGCCCGAACTCGAGTCGGTTGGGTTTGAGGGCCATTTCGGAATTGATGCGTTTGTTTATCGTGAACAGGATGCAAGCTTGAAGCTTCGTCCGTTCGTGGAATTGAATCCACGGATGACGATGGGACACATCGCGTTGGCGCTTGAGAAGCGAATTGCCAATGGAGTCACCGCCAAGTTTCAAATCTTGACGTCGACGCAATTTGCGAAACAACGTCAGTATTTGGAAGCCATTCCTTTAGTGCGATCAAAAGACGGTCGCTGGAAGTCTGGTGTTGTTTGGCTGGGTGAACGATGCCCTGATGCAACATTGGTCCCTTGTGTTACTGTTGGGCTTGGAGATGTTTAGCCCAAGTTACGTTCAATGGAGCCGAAATCACAACCGGAAGCTTAATAGGAAATTGCACGGTTTGGTTTGTCCGTGCAAATCCTAACCCGACGCGTAAGCGAGGTACCAGCTGCACCTCGCTTACGCTTCGGGTTGTGATTGGCGTATCAACATGCGTAACTACCCGAACAGCGGAGCCTTGCGGTAGTCCATGCAATTTGCTGTCAAGCGAAATGCGACTGGTTCCTCGCTCACGCTTCGGGTTGTGATAACCAGTCATTGAACGGTATCGCCGTTAAGCAATTCTACAAAAAAAGCACGAGCCAAAACTGACTCGTGCTTTCATTTTTTTGGTCTCAGATGGAGTTCAACTATCCACCACAGCATGGAGCTGCGGCTGGAGTCGGAACTGCCATTGGAGCTGAATATTCCATCGCTGGAGCTGAATATTCCATTGCTGGAGCTGCCATTGCTGGAGCTGCATCGCATCCGCATGGAGCCGGTTCTGGAGCTGCATCGCATCCACAAGGTGCTGGTGCTGGCGCTTCACAACCGCAAGGCTCAGGAGCTGAATTACAGCATCCAAGACTTCCCATGCGACTTTTCAGTCGGCTCAGGATACCCTTACGACATGGGTCGACTGGCGTGTCGACCAAGGTCAACTTCTTACGAGTGACGCAATCTTTGTAGCGAACGAGCGTGCTTTTTTGGCGACCGCATTCGTCAGTTGTGCAGACGCGTTTGACTTTGCAAACTTGTTGCTGGACATCGACAAGCTTCAGACGCTTGCGAGTTTTAACGCATGGTGCTGGAGCAGGCTCGCAACCGCAATCCTGAGCCAAAGTAGCTGCTGGAAGACACATTGCCGCACAAACTACTGCTGAGAAAACGAACTTAAACATGTAACTACCTCTGAGTGTTGATTCGGACGCAGCTTTTTGCTGCCAAGAAAGGTACACCCCATAGATTGCGATGAGTTCATTTGTCGTTCGAAATTGAAAATCGGAAGGTATTTTCCAATGCCAATGCGCCATAGGCCGCAAGGACCGCACAAACGGACTGGCGATTTGCGTCATAGTAAGATTGGCAATGATTGCTACAATTGCGAGCTTATTCGAAGAGTCCGAACTGCGAGCAATGATGGCGATTTTTGACTGGGTGAGCCGACGAGTTTTTCAAACGGTTCACGGGAATAATCTGGTTTACAACACATGCTGGGAAGATCCTCGGCTAGATCGGGTGGCGCTAGAATTTGGCCCTGAAGACGAGGTGATGGTGATCACCTCCGCAGGCTGCAATGCGCTGGACTATTCGCTTGCTGGGCCAGCTCATGTGCACGCGGTGGATATGAACCCGCGGCAGAATGCATTGCTGGATTTGAAGAAATCAGCCATCAAGAACTTGGAGTATGACGACTTCTTCAAAATGTTCGGCGACGGACGTTTGCCGGGTGTCAAAGCCGTTTATACGGACAAGCTTCGAGCCGAATTGCCTGAGTGGTCTCAGGATTTCTGGGATAAGAAGATCAAGTGGTTCGACAACCCGAAAAAGACATTCTATTTTCGAGGAACGTCAGGTGCGTTTGCCAAGATGATCAAAGCCTACACGGATAAAGTTATTCGTGTTCGGCCTCATATCAATGCGATCTTGGATGCCAAGTCTGTCGAAGAGCAGCGAGGTATCTATGAGGAGCATCTTAAAGACAAGTTCTGGTCGAGCTTAATGAAGTTCGCCATGAATCGCGATACAACGATGTCGATGCTGGGCGTACCGAAGGCGCAACGACGCCAAATCGAGACTCAGTATCCGGGTGGTCTCGTGAAGTTCATTCAGGACTGCGTTGAGAGCGTGTTTGCGGAATTGCCGATGCGAGACAACTACTTCTGGCGAGTCTATCTTAACGGCCAGTACACTCGCGAATGTTGTCCTGAGTATTTGAAAGAAGAGAACTTTGCAAAGCTGAAAAACGAATCGGTCGCGCGAGTTTCGACTTACACTGATTCTGTGCAAGGCTTCCTCGAGAAGCATGATGGTCAGATTTCGCGATTCATTTTGCTAGATCATATGGATTGGCTCAGCGATCAGTTCTTCCCGCTGCTGGAATCGGAATGGCAAGCCATCATCGACAAGGCGGCGCCGAATGCTCGCTTGATTTGGCGCAGCGGCGGATTGCGAACGGACTTCATCGAACAGGTGAAGGTGAAGCGTGATGGTCAGATTCAGAATGTTTCACCAATGCTTACCTATCAGCCAGATCTTTCTTCAGAGCTGCATAAAAAAGATCGAGTTCACACGTACGGAAGTTTCTACATCGCCGAACTTGGCGCGTGAGTCGTGGTTGCGGCTTCTAGCCGCAGTTTTTTTCGTGGTTGTGGCTTCTAGCCGCAGTTTTTTTGCAACAACGGCCTCGCTGTTGATCATTTTCAATCTTTAGCCGCACTATGCCATTTTTTTCCGACATGAAGATCCTCTACCACATGCTGGTCAAGCCAGTTCGTGGTGACAGTCACGCGCAGCGGATGGAGAG
>CALLUY010000191.1 GCA_938010615.1 uncultured Pirellulaceae bacterium
CGGCTACCGGTACGCGCTGACGCAATGAAAATCAGCCAAGCTCGACCACTCAGCAAAATCCCTGGTAAAATTCAGCTAAAAATCCGGCTTGATGACTCGCAAAATTTAGACTCGAAGTAGTTTCCAGACAGACACTAGCTAGGGGAAGTTGGAATCTCGAACAATGGTTTAGCCGATCTTGCCGTCGGCGAATTGGTCGTAGAGGTCTCTCAAGACGAAACGGATGTTGCCGCGGTGTTTGGGGAACAGCCGAATGGATGACGCGACAATGTCAGGCTGACTGATGCCAAGTGAGTCAAGGACTGTGGCTAAAGTTTGCTGCGATGTGTGGCAACGAATCAGTGTCGGCAAACGACCGAGATGGTGCGTGGTCGCGATGAATCCAGCGAAAGATTTGGTGCGACCGATGAGGCGTTGCCGAGTCAAGAGTGACAGTCGTTCGAGGCCGTCGATCAAAACAATCGCCCCGCTTTCGCCACGTTGGATCGCATGGTTGATGATGCGTTTTTGATGGCTGTTTTCACGAGGAATGAATACAAGTTCAGAATCTCTTCCCTGTTGGCAAAACCACAAACTTAGATCGCAAAGAAGCGTTGTTTTACCGCGTCCATGTTGGCCCAGAATTGCGCCACGAAAATTGTACGATTCGGCGTGTTGGGCGAACGATGCGATGTTCGCGAATGGCGTTTCTTGAAAGTTGAAAGGAATCGCATCGGTTCGCTGCACGATAAACGGATTATTTTTCGCTGAAATGAATCGAGACATGTTAGTTGGCCGATTCAGGTTCAGGCGACGAACCGAGCACTACTTCCCTGTCCGTTTTCGAAATCGCAAACTCGGCTCGCTGAGCAGACTTGTCCGGGAAAATGATGGCTTCGATGGCCCATTGGAGGGAAATCAGTTTGCCGGAAAAACTCTGTGGCCGAGAAGGCGCGATGAATTCAAATCGCTCACTTCCCGATGAGTCAAATGCGGCGACTTTGTGGACAGCAATCAGCTCGAAGTCTTGGTCTCCTTTTCCGACGGTATACCAGATGAGACGCGCCTCCATAGAAGTTCCCTCGGCTTCGGACCACGAGACCGTGCCCGAAATCGTTTCCGCAGGCGAAAATATGGCTTCTGATTTGTCGAGTTCGATCGTGATCATGGTTTGACTCTGAATTCATAGTTTTCCTTAATGTCCGGCCAGAACGGGATGACACCATGGACGACAATTTTCCAGGAGATCTTGTTTCGATTCGCAGCGAACGTGTGCATCGTGTCGACCGGTATCGTCACGGTCTCGCTGCCGAACTCGATGTCTTGCGAGTCAGAGACGTCGGCAATCGGAATCGTGCAGAAAATGTTTTTGTCGGTGATCGAGTCAGTTCCGCGTCGATAAGTTGCTGATTCTTCGCCTTCGATGGTGACTTTGAGTGACTTGACGCTGGATGTTCTCCCAGACAATTGCCAGGCAACGTCAACGGATTCTCCCCTTCCAATGGCTCCGGACGAAAGTGCTAATTCAACTGTCGGATTGAAGACTGCTGCGAGCGTATAAAACACACTTCCTGCCAACACGAGGCCGACCAGGGCGAAGGGTATCATGAACAAGAACGGCAGAACTTCGAGGCCGCCACCGATTCCTTCGGTGGCGATGCCGTAGATGATCGCGCTGACGATTCCGTTCCAAAAAATGGCGACACCTAGAGTAACCAGAAAATTCGTCAAGCGTTTTTGAGACGGCTTAAGCTTTTGGGGCTCGTCCCTCATTTTGTCTTCGATGTCGCCGGGATGCGACGGTGGTGACAATGTCGAGTTGTCGGCAGTGAGACTTGACATCGCCAGTCCAGATTTCGGACCTGCCAAGTGAGCCTTCGCAGAACCAGAAATCGCATTGGATTTGCTGCCTTTGAAAAAGATCGGACCGAGTATGATCCCAAGTCCAACCAGTACAAATACCATAGGGAACAGGCAGGCAAACCAAGAAAAGTCGTAGTTGCGTTCGATGACAGCGTCATCGTGTTTTTCGGGATCGTAAAAGCAACTTGTTTGCAGGCCAATTGGGTTAGCTTCGACAATTTCTCTGCATCTTTTTTTGGATCGATTTAGAGATGTGAAGTCGAATGCATCGGATTCGTGGTTCTTGCCTTCAACAACATATTTAAACTCGACTTTCGGGCGATAGGTTGTTCCGTCCCCATCGTTGTTTACGTCAACTTCGCTAAACGTGATCGTACAAGGCGCCTCGACCCAATCGCTGGAACTGTTGGTCCGCACTAGCGGCTTGAGGGCGGTCATCCATAGGAAGGCCAGTCCCGTAAAGAGAAAGATGCTTCCGAAGATCGTCATCCCTACGATGCCGCAGCCTTGTTTTGACTTCTCCGAAATCGGCTCAATGTTCATCCGTGTTCACGCTAATCCGTTTTTTCAAGATTCGAAAGGCGTTGGTGAAATTGTATCGGAGGTCTCACCAAGCAAGGAATAGCGGTTTTCTGTGGTCTCCACGCGGATTGCCTCTCATTTATTTCGCAGCGTCCGCAGCACCGTGATCATTGGGGCGAATCAGCACTGCCCAATCCTGATCAGATTTTGAATCTGGCGGACTTCCCAATGAAAACGCTTCCGAAGCTTTGGATATTTGTTGGCTTCCTGTCATCAAATCGCCGCCCTTGGTCGGGCTGAACCACTTAATCGTCCATTCACCTGATTCGTTAGCCAAGTCAAGCATTGCTGTCTGGTTGTTTGGCAGATAGACCGCGTAGACTTCGCCAGGCTTTGCGAAGCAGTAGCCGTCTTTCGCAGAAAGCAATTCGTCGGCGGCAGTCATCTGCCACCAAGGCAAGTGTTGTTCAAAAAACTTTCGGGCGATCGTGGTTAGTTCCCACATGCGTTCGCGCTGCCGCCAGTCTTCGCTGGTCAAATCGTTGTGCGGATGTTTCGCGCCGAAATACCATTCCACACCGGCGGCTCCGGCCATCAAACTTCCCCATAAGACTTTGTGACGAAGTTGATTGTGATTTTCTGCTTCGTCATCGGGAACGACGCCATGCATCCACGGACCGATTTCGTCCATTGCAATCAGCCATCGATGATCGGATTTGGCTGAGAGTTCAAACCACTTCAGTATTTCGCCGTGAACCGCTTCAGGTTTGTCGACTTGAAACGAAAGACCATCGATCGATTTCGCGTTCAGCAACGGCATCAGCAATTCTTTCTTGCTATGTTCATCCGCGTGCGTATGCATCACCACCGGATGATTGTAGGGATCGGAAGCTTTGATGTAGTCGGCCATTGCGATCCGCTGCTTCGGAGTCTGGCCGATGGGTGTCCACTCGGCAGGGCCGTTCTCTTCGCCGAGGTTCCAAACGAGCGCCGGGTGATGGGCAAAGCGAGAGATCAACTCCTGATAGTAAAGTTTCCGCAATCGACCGGTGTCGCCGCCGTCGAGCATCGTTTCGTTTTCCGTTTCCTGAGTCTGTACGTGCAGCATGATGCCTTTGCTCTGCATGTGTTCGAAAACGATCTCCCATTGGTCCAGCTTGCTGCAATCGAATCGCGTAAAGTCATCCGGAGCAACGTATGGCCAGACGTCTTTGCCGTCTCCTTTGATGTTGAGTGTCAAAAAGTAAGACGAGTTGATCCCCTTCGAGGCGAGATAATTGAATGCTCCGATGATCGCTTTGCCTTTGTTGGCTTCGCCCCACGTCGGATCGCCTTCGTTCCAGTCAGCGACGTGTGTCGGGTAGCTGTGAATTTGTTCGTCGGTGCTGGCTTCGCCATCTTTGTTGCTGGCCTTGATGCGGAACGTGCCATCGAAGTCTTCGAAAGCCAACAAGTTTTCAGGACTGTCGGTGCCGCCTTTGAGCCAATATTGTCCAGTGTTTTCGAATCGAAAATGGCTTCGGTCCGCGACGATTCGGCCACGGCTGCGAAAGTCTGTATCACTGCGCTGGTTTACCCCAACTGAGAAACTACCTTTGGCATTCTGTAGTTCAATCGCAGACGCGGAGTCTTTGTTTTCACCGATAGCAATGTCTTTGCCTTGGAGCAACGTCGCTGAGTAATTCCACTGTCCGGTTTTCGATGGTGCGAAGCGCGCTTGCCAGACGTTGCCCGAATCGGCTGAAGTGTTTCCGGGGTCTCCGTCAGCAGCGTAGAAGCCGCGAATGGAAAATGATTGACCAGAAGTTGGATGCGTGAGCTTTACGGTTAGGCGATAGTCGGTGAAAGGATTCGGAGTCGCCAATTCGGAAGTGTTGGGGCCGAAGAATGAAAGTGTCTTTGTGTGACCTTTCGCGACATCGAACGGAATTGCCTCAGGCAGCGGAAGTTTTATCCTTTCGAGCGAAGTTAACTCCGGCGATCCACCACGATTTCCACACCCTGACGCGGTGTAGAGGTAATCGCCAATCACAGCAAACGCTGAACCATGCCTTCCTCGATTTAATGAAGGCAAGCTGGTCCACGTTTGTGTGGTGGGATCAAACGCTTCGACTTCGCTGTGAGCCTTCTTCTGTGTGCCGCTCTCTCCGCCGCCAACCACAAGTCGACCTCCAATTGAGGCGACCAAGTTGCCCGCTCTTTGTGTCGGAATCGTGCTGCTGAGGTCGTTCGATTGCCAAATACCTTTCTCAAGATCGTAGACATCGCACTTGCCGACGGTCAGGTCGAACCCTTGATTGGTGCGTTGCATTGTCGTTCGTCCAGCAGCGGCGTAGAGCTTGTTGTCAACGACGGCAGCAGCAAAATGATCACGGGGATGAGGCGCATCGTGCAGTGGAGTCCAGTCTCCCGTTTTGGGGTTGTATGAATCCAACCACGACTGGGAACCGTCCATGTGCCCGTTAGTGATTCCGCCAACGATGTAGATTTTGTCTTCGTAGACGACAGCACCGGCTCCGCCGCGACGGCGCGATTTTGGAATGGTGTGCACAAATTTGAATTCATCTTTTTCCGGATAGTAGACGACAACTTTTTCCAGTGGTGTCTCCTTTGGCCATCCGCCAGTCATGGCTCCGATCATGTAAATCGCGTCGCCGTAGACGACTGCTTGGAAATGGTGCAGCTCGATTGGAGTTTCTGACTTCGCTGTCCAAGTCTTCGTTGTGGGGTCATAAACATCTACCGGATTAACACGTCGACCACCAATTAGGTATAGTTTGCCCTTGTAAGCGACTAATGCTGCTTCGTGACGAGCGGTCGGTTGACCAGTGGTTTCGACGGTTTCCCATGCCGCTTCCTGCGAGATCGCCGATACGGTGAAAATGCTCAGTAGTGTGGCCAAGGTTACAAGCAATCGTCCGAAGTACGTCATGGTTGATTTTTGGTTGGTGATTAGGCAAAATCAAATTGTACTCTAGCCGGCAACTAAATGATGAAACCAAAGTACCGTCGTCGAGGTAGATGTCATTTCTGCGCGAAATTGATTCCAAATGGATAGTGTGATGAGAGTATCTTTCCTTTGTTTGTTGGCCGCCACCGTTTTCCTTGCCGGTTGTGCGCCGGATAAAGAAGTGTCTCGCAAGCGAGCTGCGGGTCGCAAGCCTCAACCTAGGGAAGTTCATTCTGCTCCGGGGTTTTCGAGTTTGACCTACGCCGAAGCGCCGGCTCCGATAACTGAGTCAGGTGATGAAGGTGATGAAGAAGAAGAGGCAACCGCTAAAACAGTGCTTCGTGATGCCATTGCCGAAGCGAAGGCTTCTGACAAACAGCTGTTTGTTCACTTCGGAGCCCAGTGGTGAGGTTGGTGCGGAAAGCTCGAGAAGTTTCTCGATCAGAACATGAGTCTCTTTGAAGAAGAATTTCATTTCGTCAAAATCGAAACGGACAAAATGCAAGGTGGCAACGGAGTACTCGAAGAGTTGATGAAGGGGCGAGAAGGCGGGTTGCCGTGGATCGTCATT
>CALLUY010000192.1 GCA_938010615.1 uncultured Pirellulaceae bacterium
AGCGGAGACGACAGGATTCGAACCTGCGGTACAGTTTGACCCGTACACCTAATTAGCAATCAGGCGCTTTCGACCACTCAGCCACATCTCCGGTCAGGCGATAATCTGACAGATCGCTTTCTCTTTTTCAAGACGTAAAAATCCGAAATAAGGTTCGCGGTTGCGGTGCATATTTCGGCATCTCTGACACTATCTGGAAGCCTGCGGCTTTCGACGACGAGATTTCCGCTTGGCATTGCCGCTTCTGCCGGTTGCATTGCCACTCGGACGACGTCGCCCCCGTGAATTCGAGCGAGTGTTCTTCTTTGGAGCCGCAACAAATCGGATCGGCCCGAAGGGCTCTTCGGTGTCCAAACGTTGCTCGATAATCTTCTCGATCGCCAAAAGCTCTTCTTCTTCAGTCGGCGTGCAGAACGAAATCGCGACCCCTTCAGCACCCGCGCGAGCCGTGCGGCCGATGCGATGCACGTAGCTTTCAGCTTCGACTGGCATGTCGTAATTGACCACGTGAGAAATGCCATCGATATCAATTCCTCGAGCCGCCACATCCGTCGCGACCAACACCTTGACTTTATCTTGACGGAACGCCTCCAGAGCACGCTGGCGAGCGTTCTGACTTTTGTTGCCGTGGATGGCTTCGGCCCGGATGCCGATCTGACCCAGCTTCTTGACGACGACGTTGGCGCCACGTTTGGTACGCGTGAAAACAATCGTTCGCGTGCAAGATTTATGGGTCAGAATTTCCTCAAGCTGCGTCATCTTCTTTGCTTTTTCCAGCAGCAAAACTTTCTGATCGATTCGCTCGACGCTTGGAGATTCTGGCGTCACGTTGACCGAAACAGGATCGAATAAAAGTTCATTCGCCAACTCACGTGATCGCTTTGGCAACGTTGCCGAAAAGAACAATGACTGTCGCTTCTCTGGAAGCTGAGCCATGATCTTTTTCAAGTCCGGCAGGAATCCCATGTCGAGCATTCGATCCGCTTCGTCAAGCACAAAGATCTGCACATTGTCGAGGCTGACATGTTTTTGTTGCATCAGGTCAACCAATCGTCCCGGTGTTGCAACCAAAACATCGACGCCACGTTTGAGTGCCGAAACCTGTTTGCCTTGACCGACGCCACCGTAAACAAGTGCCTGACTAAATCGCATGTGCTTTCCGTAAACCGCAAAGCTCTCACCGATTTGAATTGCCAACTCGCGAGTCGGTGCAAGGATCAGTGCCGTTGGCCGTTTGGAAACGACTTGTGGTTCTTCGACGCCTAGGAAGTCCAAAATCGGAAGGGCGAAGGCGGCTGTTTTGCCAGTGCCCGTTTGAGCACATCCAAGGATGTCGAGCCCCTTGATTGCTGGCGGGATGGTCTGTTCTTGAATTGGGGTTGGAGTTTCGTAGTTTTGATCGCGGAGTGCCTTTTTTAGCGGCGCGAACATGTCCATTGATTCAAAGTTACTCAATTGATTCTTTCGTAGATTTATTCCAGGTAGATCACCTGGCAGCTGTCGTTGCCGAACAAATCGATGACGTAAAAACGCCACGGTTCGAGCCGTTGAAACATGGACTGGTGTTGAACCTTTGGCCGAGAAAACAATTGCGTTTTCGAATCGAGCAACAAGAAGGCTCAAAGTGAATCGCTGCGAGTAGCAACGGAGGCCAAAACCATGTCATATCAGATGGCGAATTTAGTCGCCAATCGAGAAGTCATTCAGCTTTGATGACTGTCCTCGCCTTGCCAAAATTACGTGCACCGTTTGAGGTCACATTCTTGTTAATTCTGACGAATTGATATGCAATCCGATCGGCGGATTGCGGGCTTCTTTCGAAAGCATACACGCGCCATTGGTTTCCACGAAGCTCAAAATTGGAATGGATGCTGGATTCGGAGAATTTAGCGATTGCATTGCCAACAGCGGGATTCAGACGCCGCCCTCAGATCACTCGTGGCGTTTTGGCTCCAACATCACCCTCTCTCTGGGAGGGCCGAAGCCAAACAGGAAGTTGCATGGTCTTAATTTGTCCATGCAAATCCCGACCCGACGCGTAAGCGAGGTGCGCACAGGTGCCTCGCTCACGCGCTTCGAAGTTGTATTTGAGACAAGATTTCGCGTTCTACTTGATAAAACACTTGAAAATTAAAAAAAGCGAAGCGTTCAAATACAAGCCCGACGCGCAAGCTTTGAAGCTGTACTATTTTGGCCCATCCCGAAGGGATTCAAGCTATTAGCCGGTGATAAGCGCAGCGCCATCACCGGATTCGGTCCACAGTAAACATGATCCCGAAGGGATCACAGCGGACGTTTGCTGCGATCCCTTCAGGATCGAATCGTGCATCCTTAGCGTTCCGGAGGTGGTCGCTACGCTCGACCTCCGGCTAATGGCTGAAATTCCTTCGGAATAAAAATGTGGGCAACTTCAAAACGCGCAAGCGAGGGATCCGGAAATCCTCGGAAATATCCACTCGCTTGCGCGTTTTGAAGTTGCGCTATTTGAAGTTGCGCTATTTTTCTTTAGGGGCAAAGCCCCGGTCATTTGCCTAGCCCAGCCCATCGGGCTGGGAACTCGTTTTCCCGAACAATCGTAGGGCCGAAGGTCCGGCCAGTTGACGAGTCAGCCCCTCAAGGCGATGCAATTGGACGGACTTTCAGCCCTTGTTGTTTTTGTGGCTTCAAAACCCAGCCCCGTGGGCTGGGCTAGGTAAATTGCTTGGCCGTTGGCCCGAATCGATGCAAAAAGCGCAACTTCAAAACCTGCGCTTCGGGTTGCGATTGGCAGCATCGACTTGCGTGACTTCCCGAATGACGGAGCCTTGCGGCAGTCCATGCAATTTCCTACTAAGCGACGGGGAGGGCGCGGAAAAAAACTTGGCAATGGAGAACGCAAACAGCTGCGCCCTCCCCAGCCACTCGTTCCTCGCGCCTGACCCTCCCACCGGGCTCATCGGGAGAGTGATAACAGAAACCACACTACTTCAATTCTCGCGCTAACCAATCGAAGAACACGCGATGCCAGAGCACACCATTCTGCGGACTCTGAACCCAGTGGCCTTCTTCGGGATAGTACAAAAATCGTGACGGAACGTCGTTCACTTGAGCTGCAGTGAAAGCCTCCATTCCCTGCGTCACAGGAACGCGGAAATCTTTCTGGCCGTGGATCACCAATAGCGGCGTCTTCCAGTTCTTCACGAAGTTATGCGGCGAGAACTGTTTGTACTTATTCTTTACCTCATCATTCTTCCAATACGGTCCACCCAAATCCCAGTTCACGAAGAATAGCTCTTCCGTCGAACCGTACATGGATTCGAGGTTGAACACACCGCAGTGAGCAATCATCGTCTTGAAACGATCGACGTGATTCCCCATCAACCAGTAGACCGTGTAGCCACCGAAGCTCGCTCCGATAGCACCGACTTTGTCCTTATTGATATAGGGCTCAACCATCATCGCGTCCGTTGCCGACAGGATGTCTTTCATCGCCTGCCCGCCCCAATCGCCGCTGATGTCATCATTCCACTTGCGACCAAAGCCTGGCAAACCGCGTCGGTTCGGAGCAACCACAACGAAGCCCTGAGCCGCCATCAAGTGGAAGTTCCAACGATACGAGAACCACTGTCCGATTTGGCCCTGAGGTCCGCCTTGGCAATAAGTCAACAAGGGCCACTTTTTTCCGTCGTCTTTTTTGAACCCGGGCGGATAGGCGACCCAACATTGAATCTGCTGACCGTCGGTTGCCGTGACAAAACGTTCTTCGATCGTCGGCGTTGCGAGGCCTTCGTAAATGTCATCATTGATATGCGACAGGACTTTATCTTCGCCCGATTCCATGCTGAGCATCGTCAACTCATTCGGACGAATCATATTCATCCGTGTTGCAACGGCCGACTTTCCGTCTGGCAGCACGTCAACGATATGCCAATTGAACTGCCCCTTGGTGACTTGGCGTTTTGTACCGGGAGACTCAAGTCCGATTTCGAACATTTGAGTCGTTCCGCGATACTCGGATGCGAACGCGATCTTTTGCGAGTCGGGAGTCCAATGAATTCCGTTTGCGTTTTGATCGAGCCCAATCGTGAGCTCCTTCATCGCGCCACCGGCTCGTTCGATCAACATGATTCGGTTTCGATCTGATTCGAAGCTGGCACGCTCCATCGACTGAAACGCAAGCCACTTGCCATCGGGTGAGTAAACCGGATCCCGGTCGTACCCCGGCATTTTGCTAGTCAAGTTTTTCGTTTCGCCCGTCTCAACGTTCACGGTCCAAACGTTCGAGTCAGTGGACTCAGCCCATTTTGGAACATCCTTGAGCGTGTAAGCGATCTCTTTTCCATCAGGCGACCAGTTGAATTGTTCGCTGCCACCGAACGGCGGAACGGGACAATCGGCTTTGATACCCTCCATCAAGTCCTTGCCTTCGTCAGCCTTGCCGTCGGTTAATTTGGCGGTATGGAGGTGGCTGTATTTGTAGTCGTGCCACGCGTTCCAGTGACGGTACATCAGTCCATCAATGATGCGAGCGTCAGCTTTTGGAAGATCGTCGTAGAGTTCGTTGACCGTTTTGTCCAGTTTGATGTCTTGCGTGTAAGCAATGTGCTGACCGGTCGGCGAGACTTTCAGGTTCGCAATTCCATCTTCTAGGTCAGTGACTTGAGTCAAGTCACCGGTTGCGACATCGATCGACCAGGCTTGGGGAGATTCTTCAGCCTCCTCATCGTCACTATCGTCTTCGTCTGTCTCGCTTTCGGCTTCTTTATCCTCGCCCTCTTCCTCGCCCTCTTCGTCGTCCTTGCCTTCCATCCCTTCGATGAACAATTTCGCGGCTTCTCCTTCACCGACCCATTGCGGCGATCCGATCGAGCTCCACCCTTCCAACAACGCTTTTTTGGACCCGTCGGAAAGCTTCATCAGAAACAGCGTCGACTTCCCTTTGTTGTCGGCCAACACGTATCTCCTGACGGTGTAGGCAACGTGAGTTCCATCCGGGGAAACGGTTGCTTCGCCCAATCGACCCATCTCCCAGAGCAACTCCGGCGTCATCTGTTTGGCACTGGTCGCTGTTGCTTCCTGTGCGGCGGTTGGTTGCTGACTTACAGCAGCCAACAACACGAGCAATGCAAGTTTCATCACGTTGTACATAGGATCTTCGCTCCACAATATTGGGTTTAACAGCCGGAATGATTCGCAACGGCAGAGCCATTTTGAACTCGGGCTCAGGTTGCCAATATAAAGCAAACAAAGTCTGCGTGAAATCGGTTATCATGAAAGCTACTTAACTGCGTTCCATTTGAGCCTGTTCGATGAGAGTTCCACTTTTTGAGATTTTGATGCTCGCCATGATGGCGTCATGTGTCATGTTCGCCGAAACAAATCTCGCCGCGGCGATCGCTCCCGTTCAACTTTCGACCGACGGCGAGTCAGAGGAAAAAGATACCGTTGTGACAGGTGTCTACAACTGGGAGCTCGACAACGAACACTCCTCAGTCGTTTGTGCCGTCAGTCATTTTGGTCTCAGCTACATTTACGGTCGCTTTAATACTTGCTCTGGATCAATCGAAATGGATTTGCAGAATCCGGATTCTGCAAAGTTCCGATTCGAAATTGATGCTAATTCAATCGACTCCAACAATGCCTCGCGCGACGTCGATCTTCGCGGCCCAAATTGCCTTGACGCACGGCAGTTTAGCACGATCACCTTCGAGAGCATCAACGTCACCGCGAAAGACACACAGCGACCTGACGGTAAAACGAAGCGGACCTTTATGATTGACGGCAATCTCTCCATTGCCGGTGAAACCCGAAAAACCAAAATCCCTCTCGAGTTGCTCGCGATGGGAAATGGTGCCGATGGCAAGCTCCGTTGCGGATTCATGTCAAAGTTCGTCGTCCGGAGAAGCGACTTCGGATTGGATGCGATGGCTGATTCAATTGGAGACAGCGTTGCCGTCACTTTCTGCTTTCAGGCGGTTCGCAAAAATGAAGAAAAGGAAAGCGAAGACGATTCGGTTGAAGCGATCGACTTCGGAAGTGACAAAGAATCCAAAAGCGAATTTGGAGCAGACAAAGACGCGGAAGACAAACGGAAATCGCTGGAAGAACTGTTTCGCAAAACGCCAAGTAACGATAATGACGAAGCAGAAATCGAATCTGAATCGGAATCAGATTCTGAGCCCGATCTACGATTGATCGATCAGTAGTTGCTAGGAAGCAAATGAAGAATCCGACCGACTCGGGAACCGAGAGTCACCCTGTCTGGTGGCGCCCCGTCCTAATGTTCGCAGCCGTCTACAACATGCTGGCCGGTTTCGCGATGCTGATCTTCTACCACGAAGGCTTTGCCGGTCTTGGGTTGGAGAAAACTTCTTTCAACTTGCCGATACAGCTGGTTGGGATGTGCGTCGCGTTATTCGGAATCGGCTACTGGATCGTCAGCCGCAATCCTGTCGAAAACCGCAACGTGCTGTTATTGGGAATGCTCAGCAAACTGATTGGACCCCTATTGGCAGTTCGCTACATCATGCGTGGCGACTTGCCGGCGTGGATCCTAGTCGTGTTCTTTTTCGCCGACTGGATTTATCTGCTGCCGTTTTGGTTGATCTACTCTCGTTGCAAAAAACAAGCTCAAAGGATCGTCTAACGTTTGGCCGCACCATGACCCCGATTTCCATTTCCATCGAGCCACATCCAAAACTTGATTTGGCTGCCTTCGTTTTACGGCATCGCGTAGATCCACAAGGGCAGGGCAATATCACTGATTTGCTTTCAATCGAAGCAAATGCTCTTTCACGATCTCCCTTCGAAATTCACTCTGACCCACAGCGTTATGAAACCGTGAAATCTGCCGTTCGTGATTTGCTTCGCCACGGTGGTTACAAACCGACTGGACGCGGCAAGCCGGCTTCTGAATATCTGGTCAAAGCCGTCACCAACGGAAAGCTTGGCCAGATCAATCCGATCGTCGACACGCTAAACATTGTCTCATTGCACAGCGGATTACCGATCAGCGTTGTCGATCTGGCCAACTGCAATTTCGAAAGCGGTTCTTTGCGAGTTGGAATCGCACCCGAATCGTCCGAGTACGTTTTCAACGCATCGGAGCAAACGATCAAGCTAGATGGGTTGTTATGCCTTTTCGACGACGACGGTCCGTGCGCAAACGCCGTCAAAGATTCACAGCGCACCAAAACTAGCGACTCGACGACTGAATCTCTTGTCGTGATTTGGGGAACGAATGAACTTCCGAGCCACAGCCAAAAAACTTGCGATTGGTTTCGGCAGTTGATCGAGTCACAAGGCTTAGGCGAAGTCGAAATTGCTCGCATCGAATAACGCGAGCCTTAAGCTGGCCAATACAAAACCCGAATCAAAAACCAGTTTCGCAAACCATCGTGCCGTGAGCTCGAGCATGCTTCGAGTGCCGTTCGTTGTTGTGATTACTGAACACTGGGGAGAAGCAGGTGAGCGAATACCGAAACCGCAAGGCAAATGAATGCGCCAAACCAGAACCCGTCAACTGCCCCACGAATAGATTGAGATTGATCGAAACCGAAGCTTGCTGATGGAATCACCCACATCGCAATGTAGGAAGGAATTACCAAGAAGCTAGTGAGCCACCGAAAATGAACTGCATACAAGATTGAGCCTGAAAAAAGCGAAGCACATGTAAACAAGACCATCACTGTCCGGAGGCTGATGCGGGCCGTCTTCGCTGTCCGAATCCACCGCAGATACACTTGCCGAGGCGAATTTGATGTCGCCACAGTGTATTCGTCGGCATGCTGAAAGTTTGGGTCTGGGACACCCGCACGCGATGTCCCACAATTCCAGCACGCTTTGAAATTGCCGTCAACATCGGAGGCGCACTTTGAGCATGTCCACATTTGCTGAGTCCGGATTAAGAATCGATGCAAGTTCCTGTCATCGCTTGCGATTGTTAGCTAGTGATGAACCCGTGGTCGTGTTTGAGCACGCCATAATTAAACCTGCCCAAACGAAAAGATAAACAGATGCTCATTATTGCAATCGATAGAGTGCCGCGTCAAACTACTTCTGTGCGGCACATGCAAGTTCAACTCAATGGCCTGCATTTACGACACTGAATCTCAAGAACAACAGCTCGAAACGCTGGCGACCGAACGTGGCTACTTCAAAGCAAAAGCGCGCTGGTGCTGGACGGACAACGAGTCAAGTCTATCGAAAAGAATGTATATTTTTCTCATCGCTGCACGAACATCAGCTTTGATGCTCCCTATAAAGCTACTGCAATATTAGTCTTTGTGGGCTAAACCATCGAGGCCCGGCTGCAACTTCTCTGGCATTTCTAACGTCTCGCTTTCGAGCGAAGCAACTGGGAACGAACAGTAGTCCGCCGCGAAATAGGCGCTTGGACGATTGTTACCGCTGCGGCCGCAGCCGCCAAAAGGGAGCTTGCCAGATGCACCTGTCGTTTGACGATTCCAGTTCACGATCCCGGCACGGATCTGGTGAATGAACTTCTGATAGAGATCGCGATTGTCGGTCAAGATTCCTGCGGACAAACCGTAGGCTGTATTATTGGCCTCCTGAATCGCAGCGTCGAAATCAGCAACGCGAATGATGCTGAGCATTGGACCGAAAAGTTCCTCGTCCTCGCGATCCGCCACGTCGGTGACGTCAAGCAAACCGGGTGAAATCAGAGCGTCGCAATCTCGATGCGACGCCATTTCGACGATCGGAACGGCGCCGCGAGCAATCAACTTCGTTTGCGTTTCAAGAATGTGTCGGCCCATGGCGCCCGAAATCACGGTTCCGATAAAGGGCTGCTCTCTGTCGTCGTTGAACCCGAACGTGACTTTCTTTGTCATCTCAGCGAGGGTGGCGATGAACTTTCTGGATTCGTCATTGTCGATCACAATCAAACGGCGAGCGCACGTACAACGCTGGCCTGCGGTGATGTAAGCTGAAAGAATCGTTTGATAGGCAGCGGCATGAACGTCCCCGGCTTCGGTCACGATCAGTGGATTGTTGCCGCCCATCTCGAGAGCCAAAATTTTTCCGGGCTGCGAGGCGAGAGATTGATTGAGCGCCGCACCAGCGCCGCTTGATCCGGTGAAGAACAGTCCGTCGAGTTCTTTGCTTCCGCAAATCGCTTTGCCGACATCGCGGGATCCCTGGACCAGATTCAATACACCGTCTGGTAAACCGGCTTCGATCCACTTCTGCATCATCCAGGCACCGACGGCAGGCGTTTGTTCGCTGGGCTTAAAGACGACCGTGTTGCCGGCCAACAAAGCAGGAACGATGTGGCCATTGGGCAAGTGAGCTGGAAAATTGAACGGACCCAGGACGCCAACGACGCCGTGCGGTTTGAAACGCGTGACAGCTTTCATTTCGCCCATCTCGAACGATGTCGTGTTGCGACGCGTTTTGAGTGCGTCAATCGAAACGTCGACTTTCCCTGCGACGGCACCGGCTTCTGTTTTGGCTTCCCAAAGAATTTTTCCCGTTTCGGTTGAGATTATTTCTGCCAATTCATCGGCGGATTCGCGAACCAATTCGGCATACTTTTTCACGATCGCAATTCGGTTTTCGAGATCCTGATCCCACCACGGGCCAAACGCACCGCGCGCGGCCGCGAAGGCCTGTTCGACTTGGTCGTTGGAGGCTTCGTTGGTTTTCCAGACGCACTGGTCATCGACGGGGCCGATCGATTCAAGGGCTGGGCCATCGCCAGCGATCCACTGATTGCCGATGCGGAGTTCTGATTTGGGAGAGAGCATGTTTGACTTTCGTTTGATCGTTTAACGGCAAGCCGCAGGCGACTGCGCCGCATGATCGCGCAGTCGCCTTTGGCTTGCCGTTAAACAACTGTTGGCAACCTGTACACAAAATCACGTTTAGGTCGGCTTCAAATTCACGCTACGAATCGAGTCACCATTCTTCAAGTCCAACCGCAATGCTGAAATTTGATCGATCGTTGCCACGTCACCGTCCCAAGAAACTTGCCCCAGACAGGTACGGAAATCGAGTCGGGTATTGGAAATGATCTGTTGCGAGCCGCCGTCAACCGTTTCAGCGATCGCTCCAACGGTTCCAAACTTGCTTTCGCGGACGGCTCGAATGTTTTCGAGTTCACATTCGATCGTTGGTCCACCGTCAAACAAATCGACTAGGCCACGGTTCTCAAAACCTTCCTTGAGCAACATCGCCAAGGCGGGCTCTGTGTTGGCGTGAACCTTTCCGATCACGTCCTGCGCTTCTTGGGGCAGCAACGGAAGGTAGATCGGATGCTTGGGCATCAAGTCACCGATCACTTTCTTTGATTGAGTCGTTAACGTTTCGGCTTTGGGAAAGTCCATTTGAAAGAAGTGCGAACCGAGAGCTGACCAAAGCGGAGAAACGCCATTGGAATCCACAACGCCACGCATCTCGGCGATGACTTTATCTTCGAAGCGTTCACGAAACTCCGCCAGAAACAAAAACCGAGACATGCTCAACAATCGACCGTGCCCGCCGCCCCAATAATCCGGCGACAGGAACAGGCTGCCGATTTCGGTTGGGCCATCGTGCTGAGCGCGAAGGTGAAGCGTGTCGACTTCCTTCTTGATACCGAGCCCTTCACTGGTGTGAATCGACTTCTTGATCTCATAAGAATACATCGGCTCGAAGCCACCAACCTTCGAATAGATCGCACACGTGCCGACAAGACGGCCGTTACTCATGTCTTCCATCACGAAAACGTATGGCTGGCCTTGGGGGCGAGCATCCTTTTGGCGAAACGCGAACAGCGATCGCTCGATTCGGGACTCGAGTTCATCTTTTGAGATTTTTAACGTCGTCAAACCGAATTCAGACTTTTGAATCAAATCAAAAAGCGAATCAAGGTCATCTTCGCGAACACATCTTACGATCAGCATTTGGGTTCCGGTTGGAGCAATATTTTTGATTCGCGACTTAGGACTCTAGGACTTTAATCGTCGTGCAAAT
>CALLUY010000193.1 GCA_938010615.1 uncultured Pirellulaceae bacterium
ACTCAAAACGTGCTAACGCGAATCGACGTCCGTGATCGAGTCTTGGATAGCGAACTGGTTCTGGTGGTTAGTTGGAAGGTCGTTGATGTTGCTGACGATGGCAACGCAACGATCGAACAAACGATCGATCGGATTCGAATCAAAACGGGTGCCCCGGGTGACGAGATCAAAAAAGTCGTCGACATCGATACGGCCAGCGATACCAAGTTGCGAGGTGTTTCACGAGATGTCATGAAGCAGGTCAAAACGTTGATCGGTTTGAAGTTCGTCGTCGAGATGACTCCCGCGGGCAAAATCGTAACGGTAACCTCGGGCCCAAAAGTTGCGGCGGTCGTTGGTGCTCTTCCAGTAACGTCTGCACTTGGGCGAATCTTTACAGCAACTGCGATGGCCAAACTGGTTTCTGATTCGACGATGGTTCTTCCGTCAAACAGTGTCGCCAAAGGAGAATCGTGGAACGAGGATTCAAAGATCGCAATGGTTGCCAACGACGGACGAACGTTCACTTTCGACCGCGGCGTGAAATCGACTTTGCAGACCGTTGATGAAAGCAAAGCCAACATCGATGTTGAAGTCACATTGACGCAAGTGCCTTTCGCCGGCGCCAATTCCGGGACCGAGCTCACCAGTCCACTGGAGTTGCTGAGCTTTACCGGTGGTGGCAAAACTGTCTTCGACCGTTCCGTTGGTGCGATTACATCCAGCACCTTCAGTACGCAGATGAAGACGCGTGTTGTTTATCGCGATGATCAAGTTAAAACGACGACGAATGTGACCAACAAGATGACAGTCACCAGAAAGTAAGTTTGATGCCAGATTTCGTTTCGGTGGCTCATGTCGACGACATTCCTGTCGGCAAGGGGAAAGCTTTTGAAGTCGGTGATCGTGTCATTGCGATCTTTAACGACAATGGAACCTTGTTTGCAATCGACGACATGTGTCCGCACATGGGTGCTTCGTTGGCCGACGGCCATCTGGAAGATTCGGAAGTTGCCTGTCCCTGGCACGCGTGGCGTTTTGATGTTCGCGATGGTTCGTGGTGTGACAATCGTCGGCTGAAGACGGACAAGTTCGAAGTTCGCGTTGTGGACGACCGTATCGAGGTCACCTCGGAGCCGACTCCCAAAGCGGAAGATGATCTCACGCATTGAGTGAGTTTTCATCCATTGTCCCGGACAGCAGTAGGAAAACGAATTCTTTCTGTCACAATGAGCGAATCAAAATATACGCTCTTTGAAAGAAGCCATGCTGCTCAAGTTATTCCGCTCTGCTCGTGTTCTGCTTTTTCTGTTCGCACTTGTTGCCGCAAGTTCATTTTCTTCGTCTGAAGCAAACGCTCAGTACGCAGCAACGCAAGCGCCGCCCGAGGATTTCAAAACCGGTTTCGATTCGATTACCGAAGAACAGGCTACGGAGTTTCTTTCCGTGTTGGCCGGTCCGCAATTCGAAGGGCGTGGCACTGGCCAAGTTGGTTATACCAAAGCAGCTCATTGGGTTGCCGGTAAGTTGGCTGAGTTTGGACTTGAGCCGGCTGGCAACGGAGAAACTTATTTTCAGATGATGCCTCTGACGCGTCGCATCCCGGTGATGGACAAGTGCAAGATTTTGGGGCCGGATGGATTTGAACTTCCGGGAGAGAGCAACGTTGGTTTTGATCGCTACACCGATGCGGGTGAAGTTTCTGGTGAAGTTGTGCTATTGAAGATCAATGGCAAGTCGGCTGAGATTCCTGCTGATGTTGAGCTTCGCGACAAGATCGTGATCTATGTTGCTGACGAAGCAGCAGCTGCTCGAGCTCCTTTTTCGATTGCTCGCAAACGTCCGGCGGCATCGATGCGAGTCATTGAAGGCACGCCCAAGTCGATCGCTCAAAACATTTTTTCAGGCCGACGCCGGCGTTCGACCAGCGTGTCGGGCACGATCTCGGATGCGGCGGTCGCGAAAATATCGGCGGCTCTGGGCGTCGCGGAAAACTGGAGTGATGAAGGCGACGTTGCCGAAACCGATAAAGAAATCACGATCACCATTCCGTTGCGTGAAGAAGCGGCCGAAGCACCCAACGTGATCGCTTGGCTGGAAGGTTCGGATCCTGAACTGAAAGACGAATACGTTGTGATTGGAGCCCACCTCGATCATTTGGGTATCCGCAATGGAAAAGTCTATCCGGGTGCCGACGACAATGGATCGGGATCGACTGCCGTGCTAAGCATCGCCAGAGCGATGGCACTGAATCCGATTCGGCCGAAACGCAGCGTCCTGTTTATGTGGTTCACGGCGGAAGAAGTCGGCTTGTTGGGCTCCAAGTACTACACCGACAATCCGATTCTGCCGTTGGAAAATATGACGTGCATGTTAAACATTGACATGGTTGGCCGAAACGAAGACACCGGAGAAGGCGACACCGACAGTGACAATGAAGGTCATATTCACTTGGTGGGTAGTAAACGAGGCGACATCGCGTTGCATGATTTGGTGCTTGCTGCCAACGAGCACGTTGGCTTCGAGTTCGAACTGGATATGGAGAGTGTTTGGAATCGAAGCGATCAAATTAACTTCTACAACCAAGGTGTTCCGGTTGCGTTTCTGTTTGGTGGAATGCATCCTGACTACCATCAGCCATCGGACCAGCCAGCCGATATCAACTTCCGGAAAATCACTTCGGCTGCCAAGCTGTATTATTTGGCGGTTTACGGGGCCGCCAACCATGGTCGGTTTGAAGCGAACCCCAGCAAGTCGAAATAGGACGTCGACATGAACTTACGCGACTTTCAAAACTTGATCCGCACGATGTACTTTGAGAAGGACGTAGCGCGAGGTGTGTCCGGAACGTACATGTGGTTGGCCGAAGAGCTTGGCGAGCTTGCGTCGGATTTGCGGAAAGTCGAACAACTGCGACAAGCTGACCCGAGCGATGCGGAGTCTCAAAAGAAACTGGCTGCGACGGAGTCGAACTTGAAAGCTGAGTTCGCAGACGTGATCGCGTGGCTGGCTACGATCGCCAATATCGTCGATGTTGATCTGACCGAGGCTTTGGCCCAGAAGTATGGCGATGGATGTCCGGGCTGCGGCAATCTGGTCTGTGATTGCCCTGATGCGGAAAAGCCGTAGTTTGGCTTTGTGGCTTTTGTCTGTCGAACCAAATCGAAATATAGTTCGTAGCAATATGATCCGCTCAGAATTGCGGCGATGGTCGAAAACTGCCGATTAAACTATCATATCGACCTTCACGAATTCGCCCTGCCAACGCCCACTTCCCAGCATTTCAATTCATGCACCAATATTCGCAACTCTCCTTAGCGGTTCATCGTGTTGCGATCGTGAGCCTGATTTTGTTGGTGACCTTGGGCGGTCAATTAACCGCGCAATCTGAAAACAGTTCGTCGCCGTTACAAGTTTCCGCCGGAGTTGCTGGCGTTGCGAAATTAGGACATTGGGTTCCCGTTCAATTCGATGTTCCCCCAGAATTGGCAAACGTTGCGAACAAGTTCCGTGTGACGGTGCTCGATGGCGATGATACGCCGAACTCGATGGTCGGGCCGCTTGTTGAAACTGGAGATGGCAGCTTCCAAGGTTTGATGCAGTTCGGACGTACCTATGGGGACGCCACGTTTGAGCTTCTCGATGCAGACGGGAAGTCGGTCGTCGATGTCCGCACGACGATTCGCAAGAAGAACAATGAATTCATGGAGTTGATTCCATCGACGGGTCGACTGCTGGCTTGTATTGAACCCTCGACCGAGAAAGACGCCCCGTCATTTGCATCCCAATTCGGCATCGCGCTTCTTGGCGGCATGACGGATGACGATCGCATTGTATCGATGGGATCGCCGACTGAGTTGCCGCAAAAAGCGATGGCTTACGAAAGTTGCGAGACTCTGATTCTGTTAGCAAACGATGATTCGTGGATAAGGAAAATTCCAACCAATTCCATTCGTGCGATCGAGGCTTGGGTTCGCAATGGAGGCCACCTCGTCATCGCAGCTGCACCCGATCAAGGATCACTTTTCCAAGACGATGGCATACTGCAATGGTTTGCGCCTGGAAAAGTCGCTGGTGAAGTCGCAGCTGGATCCAGCCGTCGGATCGAAGAATTCTGTAGTAGCAAAGAACCGTATCTTGGTCCCGACGATTCGATGCGGCTACTAAAGATCAACGACGTTGAAGGCCGAACCGTTTTGCAAGAAGGTGGTACGCCACTGATTATCCGCAGTCCACGCGGATTGGGTGAAGTCACCTTTGTTACTTTCGATCCGACGGAAAAGCAGTTTCTGAACTGGAGCGCAAGCAAACGTTTTGCTCAAAGCCTAATGAAGCTGCGGATTGGAGAAGAAGGCACGCAGGCATCCAGCGACACTCGTAAGCGTTCCGCCGTTCGACACTCAGGGTATGAAGACCTTGTTGGGCAGATGAAAGTTCCGCTGGAACGATTCACGAGCCTGCGTTTCATTCCGTTTGCCCTCATCGCGGCTTTGATCGCTCTCTACATTCTCTGCATTGGCGTTGGAGACTGGTTTCTGGTTGGTCGAGTTTTCAAGAAACATGAACTCACGTGGCTGACTTTTCCATTGATTGCCGCTGCGTTCTGCGCGATCGCTTGGTATGCGGCGGCAGCAAGTCGTCCGTCCACGATTCAAATCAATCAGGTTGAACTGATCGACATCGATTCGGAAAGCGGTCATGTGCGGACAACCGCTTGGGCCAACCTTTACAGTCCTGCTGGGCAAACGGTCGACTTAAGATTTGGCGTCGAGGATATCGCCAGCGATCACGACCTCAAGCAAGAAACGTCTCGTATCACTTGGCTTGGGTTGCCAGGCGATGGCTTGGGAGGAATGCTCAACCGTGCCAATCCGGGGCTCTATCGAACGGGCTATCGGCAGCAGTTTTCTCCTGCGAGTGATGATTCGACTGGGATGAGCCTCGACATGAGGGGTGTTGAGCTGCAGGTTTCTTCGACTCGTCCACTGTTCGCTCAATGGAATGGAAAGTTCGAAGGCCGTGCCGAAAGTCGGTTGGAGGAAAGTCGTATCGAAAGTCGACTGCAGCTATCAAGCAGACTCAAAGGAACGTTTACGAATCCGTTTGATTTTCCGCTTCGCGATTGCAAGCTCTTTCACAACGATCTCGTCTACATCATTCGTGGAACATTGCCTCCTGGTGACGTTGTTGACATTCGTTCCGACACCACAGAAAAGACCGTTCGCAGTTTTCTAACTCGACGGACTCGACGAGCAGATGACAAAAACAAAAGTCAGAGCGTAGCGTGGGATTCACGCGATGTTAATCTCAATCGAATCATGCACATGATGATGTTCTATCACGGTTCTGGCGGGCAAAACTACACAGGTTTGACGAACGCCTATCATGACTTCGTCGAGATGACGCCCAACGTTTCGATGGAACGGGCGATTCTGGTTGGCCAGCTAAATGATCGTGTTTCCACGATTGAAATTGATGGCAACGGAGCAGATGGGCTCTACGATTCGTCATTGACACTCGTCCGTGTCCTGTTGCCAGTCGAAGTAGAAAATAGCAAGCGAAAACGATAGGCGGAACATGATCAAAACCGAAAATCTGACCAAGAAGTACGGCGAGCTCTACGCCATCAACGGCATCGAAATGAATCTTGAGCAGGGAGACTTGTTCGGCTTCATTGGCCCCAACGGTGCGGGCAAGACGACGACGATGCGAATCATCGCAACGTTGCTTGAGCCATCCTGGGGAGAAGCTTACGTTTGCAATCACTCGATCTACAAAGAGCCGCGAGAGATCCGTCGATTGGTTGGATACATGCCTGACTTTTTCGGTGTGTACGACGACATGAAAGTCATCGAGTACCTTGAGTTTTTCGCAGCGGCTTATCGAATTAAAGGTCCAGCAAGACGCAAGAAGTGCAACGAAATGCTCGAGATTGTTGACCTCGATTTCAAACGCGATGCATTCGCCAATACGCTCAGCCGTGGTCAAACGCAGCGGCTTGGTCTGGCCAGGGTTCTGCTGCATGATCCACAAGTGTTGTTGCTTGACGAACCGCTTAGTGGTCTCGATCCGCGAGCTCGAATCGAGATGCGAAACTTGCTGCGGCGGTTGGGGCAAACGGGAAAGACGATTATCGTCTCCAGCCACATTTTGCCCGAGCTCTACGACATCTGTAACAAGGTCGGCATCATCGACCGCGGCGTGATGAGTATTTCGTCGGAAGTTTCCGAGCTAATGAAGCAAGTGCGCGACAAGATCGTACTGCACGTCGGCGTGGACGATCACCAGCGTGCGGCAAAACTTCTTGAGGGACATGCGATCGTCGAAAGCGTCCGTGAAGGAGACGGGCATCTTGTTGTGACGCTTGTTGAAACCGCCGAAGATTACTCGGAGTTGCCAACGGCGCTTGTCGGTGAAGGGTTCAAGCTAAACCTGTTCTGTGAAGAGGATATCGATCTCGAGTCCGCGTTTATGGCGTTGACCAAGGGCACTGGGGCGAATTTTTAAAGCGTTACCCATGTGCAACTAAACCGAAGTTCTTAGGAGGCAGTCATGTCGGGACGATTCGTATCCATCGTCGTTTTCTTTTTCGTCGGTATCGTTTCGGTATCGATATCTTCTGGCATGCCTCTGCAAGAAGTCGAGCAAACGAAAGTCAGCCTGTTTGATGGAACGTTCTCAGGCTGGGAAGGCGACACCGAAAACACTTGGCGAATCGTTGACGGAGCGATCATCGCCGGATCGATGGACAAGGCTGCGCCGAGAAACGAGTTTCTTTGCACGACGACGAAGTACTCCGACTTTGAGTTGACGCTCGAATTCAAAATAACGGGAACGGAGAAGATCAACGCTGGCGTCCAGTTCCGTTCTGAACTGTTGCGGCACGAGCGGCTCCCGAATCAGCCAAAACCGAAGCAGGAATACCACGAAATTATCGGCTACCAAGCGGATATCGGCGAAGGCTATCACGGTTGTCTTTACGACGAAAGTCGCCGCAGAAAAGTGTTGGCTCGTCCGGATGAAGCGACAGACAAAAGAGTGGTTGCTGCATTACCAGAAGACGGCTGGCAAACGTATCGGATTCGAGCTGTCGGCGATCGAGTTCAACTGTGGCTCAACGGTGTGCAAACGGTTGACTATAAGGAAACCGACGATTCGATTTGGCGCGAAGGCAGTATCGCGTTGCAGATTCACGGGAACATGGTTGGGACGATCGCTTATCGAAACATTCACATCGAAGATTTATCGGGTACGGATATCGCCGCTGCATCGATTGATGACATGGCTTGGATTGCCGGGCATTGGACCGGCGAAGCGTTGGGTGGTCAGTTCGAAGAAACTTGGAATCCGCCAATGGGCGGAGAGATGATGGGTATGTTCAAGCTGACGAAAGATGGCAAGGTGGTCTTCTACGAGTTGCTCACCATTGTGCCAGATGGCGAGAGCTACGTTTTGCGGCTGAAGCACTTTGGTGAAAAACTCGTTGGCTGGGAAGAGAAAGAAAAATCTGTCGAGTTTCCGTTTCTTTCTGCGTCCAACAAGCAAGTGAAATTTGATGGTCTGACGTTTTCTCGTGACTCCAACTTGGTGAAAGGGAAGATGAAGATCGAAGTCATTGTCGATCAGGATGGTAAACAGGAAACATTGACGTTCGACTGCCAGCGACCTGGATCGCCCTCAATTCCTCGTGAGTGAAGCAAAAGCCAAGTTTCGAATTGGCGTAGTCCATTGTTTGAATGAACTGCTTTGAAAGGTCACGATGGAACCTGCGACGAAGGTCAATTTGTTGATTGCCAGTTAGAGCATTTGGCGTGCCAATGATTGACCTTTTTCAATTCAGGCAAAATTCGTGGTCAGCTCGTTTCGATACTGGTCAATTGAGCTTGGTTTGTAATTCTTACCATGTACGATTTACACTCAAATCAACTGCATGCGTGAAAGAAGATGACTGCAACCTACCAGCAAAACGAACTGAAATTTCTCTATCCAGAGAACTGGACGCTAACTGACGATCCTACAGAGCCGCTGCCACGAGTGATTACGCTGGAGTCGCCCGGTGGCATCATGTGGTCGGTGCACTTGTATCCGCCGGATGCTGACGTTGACGAAGCGCTTGATGAGGCGATCGATACGCTGCGAGAAAGCTACGAAGATCTCGAGCTTTCAACCGAAGACGTTGATTTTGAAGCGTTTGAAGGCAAAGCTTTTGGAGCACTGTTCTTCTGTTTGGACTTCTTGGTTCGTATCAAGCTTCAAGTCTACAGCACGCCGCAATACAAGTTGATGCTGTGGTATCAATGTGAAGATCGTGATTTTGATCAGCAGCAAATGGTGTTTCAAGCCATTTCGACGACGCTGATGCAATCGTTGGAATAGATTGCATGTGATACAAGAAAATTTGCATGGTTTCGGTTCGTCAACGAAAATCCTAACCCGAAGCGTGAGCGAGGTACCAGCTGCACCTCGCTTACGCGTCGGGTTGTGATTGCTAGCAAGAATTTTCGAGTTTGGCGGTTGGAAGGATCGAAGGAACTGCCTTCGTTTTTCCGATATAGCACTAAGGACGAGCACTTGATATCGTCCTGCGTCCGACTTCCTGATTGTGCTTTGATCGCTTGAGCTACCTCCTTCCTCCCACAAATAATTGCCTCTGGTCGAAATCGCATCGACCAAACTTGGTACTGTTTTCAGCACTGACGATGGTGCTTTGTAGCTGTTTTTGCGGCTGTCAAACGCTCAAGCCATTCAGCCAAACAATGCAAACGCGAGTCGCCGCAGCGCGGCAGTGGTCCGGCAATGGGATCGAAGCCATCAAACGCGGCGCCGTCAATGAGGCTCGCACCTGTTTCGCTAAAGCATCTTCGCAATTGCCAGACGATCATCGCATCGTCGCCAACGTTGCTCGGACTCACTTTCAGCAAGGGCAGACCAAGCAGGCGATTGAAGTGATGCGTCGGGCGATTGATCTCCGTGATGATGATGCGGAACTTCATGCTGAATTGGGCGAGTACTATCTTGCCGACGGTCAGCTTCAAGCTGCTCTCCATGAGGTGGATCGATGCCTCGAAAAGAACCATCGAATTGCGTCGGCATGGTTGCTCAAAGGGAAAACGCGTGCGGCCAACGGTGAATACAAGGCAGCATTGGGCGACTACCAAAGGGCGCTGGGGATCGATGGATCGCGCGAAGACATTCAACTACAAATCGTGAAGACCTATCAGCAGCTCGGTGAGCCACTTCGGGCACTTTCGGCAGTTGAACAGTTGCTCGAAAAGTATCCGACGGAACGGCAACCAGAAGCTGCGATCTTGGCAAAGAGTTCTGCCCTGTTCCAGCTGAATCAGCATAGCCCTGCCATCGAAGTTCTTGAAGTTGCTTCTCATCGAAGCGATGTTTCGAGCGACGTTTTTGTGGCATTGGCTCAAACTCAGATATTGGCTGGGAGCCGGGTGAAGGCTCTCCAAACCCTGACTTCGGCTCAGCAACGCTTTCCAAACCGGCCGCAGATTTCCGAGTTCGCAAGCCAGCTCAGATCCGACGAAAAGCTGCGTGTTGCTTCTCTAAAGTAATTAATTGGTTCGAAAACAACACTCGGACACTTGGATATATTCCACCAATTTGGGGGGAATTAATTTGCGTGTTAACTAATAGCCAGTAAAATTAGATTTAACGGTGGATGGGGATAAGCAGAAATTATGAGTTTTGACTCGTGCAAATGTAAGTGCCAGTCACGCATGCTTTCAGTTTGATCTTTCCGCAAAAATCCAACCCTTAATGTTCGCTGCATTGGTTGGTATGTGAATCGGAGGAACCGGTTTTTTAATATCACGACCAGCTTGTCACAGGAGTGGCTGTTGGTGTCTCTAGGTGGATCCACTTCCGTCGATCGCCTCTCATCGGAGATTATCTTGATCACAGCAGCCTCATTGCAGTCTCAGAAACTGAAAGAACTCGCCCAACTAGCCCGCAAACAGGGAATTCCAGGTTGGCATTCCATGCGAAAAGCTCAGCTAATTGGAGCCTTGTTAGAGCAACCGAAAACGGCAGGCAAGCCAAAGAAAAAAACCGCCAAACTCAAAGCGTCCGCGACTGAAAAACCTTTGAAGCCGGTGCGAGCATCAACCAAAGCAAAGAAGGCAGGGGAGCGTTCAAACACAGCCATTGCCAAGAAAATTCGAGCACAGCGTGAGCAAGAAGAACAGCTAAAAGATCTCGCTCGGATCATGGAATCAAGACGTAGTCATTCGACTCCAGAAAAAGACCGGATCATTTTAGTGGTACGTGATCCGTATTGGGTTCAGGCCTATTGGGAAATCACTCGTTCGTCAGTCAGTCGAGCTCGAGCAGCATTCGCCGGTGGTTGGCACGCGGCTCAACCAGTAATCCGACTACTCAAGATTTCTAATGACGGCAATACAAACGCGGTTGAGGAAATTGTCGAAGAGATTCCGATCCATGGCGGAGTCAACAACTGGTTCCTTAACGTCAAAGCTCAATCGAAGAACTATCGGGTCGTCATTGGCTATGTCTGCAAGGAGTCGGGTCGATTTCATTTGATCTCGAAAAGTAACGAGGTCTCGATGCCGAAAGCCAGCGAAGCTGCAGACTGCACTTGGAACGACATCACCAACGATGCTCAGCGATATTATTCGCTCAGTGGGGGCAACGACCCGAGCTTGGCTTCTGCCGATTTGCGTTCAGTGTTCGAAGAGAAGTCGCGGCAGCCAATGCACATTCCGGCCTTCCAGCGTTTGGGGTCGGCGATCTATCCGGCGGCGAGGCGATTTCAGTTCGAGGTGGACGCTCACATGATCGTTCATGGTTCGACTGATCCGCAAGCCAGCGTTTCTGTTGGCGGTGAGCCCGTCCACGTCGAAAACGACGGTACGTTTGTGCTCAAGATGGACCTTCCGGACCGTCGCCAAGTGTTGCCCGTGATTGCTTCGAGTCGCGATGGCACAGAGCAGCGAACGACGGTGTTGGCGATCGAGCGTAACACGAAAGTCATGGAACCACTGACTCGCGAGATCGACGAAGTCGAATAAAGTGATCAAGTTCAAAACTGAAGCCTCACCATTTGGTGAGGCTTTTTTATGGATCGTCCGAGTCAGCTCTGTGCCAAATTAGAGATCGTTTAGGTTGCCGCCTCTGGCTTGAAATTCACGGTCACTGATGCTCGTGCAGCGGATAGACTTTGTCTTTCTGACGATCGTAAGCGACTTTGCCGGCGACGATGGCCTGTTCAACGTAGGTGCGGTAATCCAATGGCGAACCGTTAAGGATCAGGATGTCGGCGTCTTTGCCTTCTTCCAATGATCCGATGCGATCATCGAGCCCCAACATTCGAGCCGGAGTGATCGTGATTGCTTTGAGTGCCGTTCTTTCATCAGCGCCTCCGCGGACGGCGAATGCGGCTTCCAATGGAAGGCTGGTCAAATCACGACCGGCCAAACCATTCATGCTGATTGAACTGCTGAGAGTAGCGAGCGAGAAAGGAATTCCTTTCTCTTGGAAGATGCGAGGCGATTCGACAAAGCTTCCAGTCTCGTCTTCGCGGCCTTTGCGGGCACGACGACGCGACCGTGGAGTGTAGATGACTCCGACACCGGCGGCACCAAGCTTGTCCGCCAAAACCCAGGCTTCGATTCCGCCCTGGATGACGAGGTCGTATCCTTGCTCCATGGAAAGGTCGACCATGTCGTTGATCTCGTTGACGGTGTTGGCTCGAACCAGCATCGCGATTTCGCCTTTGAGAAGCTTGATCAGGTTCGGGTCAGGTTTTGGTTTCTTCTTTGCGTCCTTGAGCTTCTTGGCGCGTTCTTTTGCCTGCTTTGCTTTCTCTTCTTTGCTGAGCTTCTTCTCGGCGGCCCCTTTCGCAGCAGCGGCAGCTTTGGATTTCGCAGAAGAAGTGGTCTTCTTTTCAGAGCCAGCTTTCTTCTCGGCTTCGATAGCTTCGCGAGCGAGTTGCAGGTTCTTGCGAAAGTTATGCTTCGCCAAAGCACCGTTAAGTGCTCCCGGTGAGACACTGTAAAAGACGTCTTCCCCCATCAACATGGAGTCCAAATTTCCGAAGCTCATTTTCAACGCCGCCATCTTTCGCGGTTTCGGTGCCGCTGGTGGCTGTGACGTGATGGGTTCGGTTGGCAGAACAGGAAGTCCACAGCATGGGCAAAGTGAAGTATTCAAGTCGCCAAAGTCCATCATGGCTTCGGTGACGAATTCTTCGACTGGTTCTTCCAGTCCCGGATACATCTCGACAGGAGCACCTTCAGCGCGGCGTCCAAAACGTCGCCCGCCCGCGGAAAGTTCAACGCAACCAGAGGTGATCCCGACACCCAACGCATACTTCAGGTTTCGATCAAACGGATTGAGTCCGTCTCCAAGTTTCTCCTTGCCGGAAGGATTGGTTCCGATTCCAACACGGCTCATGTTGATCGCAACGAATCCGGGAGTGACGGTCATGCCATCCGCTTTGATCACGGTTGCTTCTTCAGGGACTTTGACCGACTGGCCGATTTCCTTGATCTTGCCGTCTTCAACCAGAATGGTGCCTTTGCGAACGACGGGTCCTGTGACGGTGTGAATGTCACCGCCGACGATCGCGACGATCTCTGGCTTGTCTTTCTTTTCTTCTTTGCCTTCTGATTCCTCTTCCGCGAGAAGAGGCTGGCACATCAGAGTCAGCAACACTAACGTCACAGCAATACAAACACGACGCGCAAGCGAGTGAATAACTAAGCGGGAGTTGAAACCGCTATACAATCCATTGCCTGCAAACGAATTCATTCGCTTGCGCTTCGGGCTTGTATTGGTCAACTGAACAGGACTGGCACTAGTTTTCATGGATCTTGTTTCCATTCAGAAAGACTTGCTGTAGAAGGCTACCTGTTTTCAAAGGATCACCATCGAAGACAAGGAAATTGGCGTGTTTCTCTTTTTCCAGTGAACCGTGAGTCTTCTCGAGTCCCAGCAGTTCGGCAGGTTTTATTGTAATGCTCTTGAGTGCAAGGTCACGATCGAGACCTGTTTTAACCAACATCGCCACGGGAAACATCGGATCATCCTGGCTGGCGGACAGTTGAGATTTACTCAACGACATTGAGATGCAAAACGGAATCTCCTGCTCCGCCAGCAGTTGCGAAACGTTCATCAAGTCAGCTGAAAATGGAACGCGATCGATTCCTGGTTGCAAAACAACTGTGACGTTTTCGTTCTTTTTGATTTGGTCGAGAGACTGGTACAGGTTCGGCCCCGTCGCCACGAGAACGAGTTTGATCTTCTCTTTCTTTTCGACGAACTGAAGAAGATAGGCGACCGCGGCTTCGTTGTTGACGTTGACGAAAAGTCGAGACTCACCTTTTTGAACGTCTTCCCAAAGCTTCTTGATTTCCTCTGCCGGAGACAGCTTCTTCTCTTTGTCGTCGGTGGTGGTCGCTTTCTTTTTCGAAGTTTTCTTCTTCGGCGGCTCCAAAGGTTTTCGAACAACGTCCAGAGCAGAAGTTTGATTCGTGACTTTCGCGAACATCAAACCGTTCTTCGCAAACAGCATTTCAGCTGTCGCCTCTTCAGTCAGATTCGCAAACGCTGAAAGGCCTCGGCCATCGGTGACCAGATTTGCGGTTGTGATCCCGGTTCGTTTGGCGGGATTGAAATTCAAATTGAAAGGATCGAAGTACTCTCCGACTCGAATGAATGGGCCAGCCGAAAAAGGTCCACCACCGGGAATCGTAAACGTTCGACCACGAAAGACGACGGTTCGGACGTTGTTTGGAGCCGTGCTTTTGTAAACGTGATAAGGATCCACGATGCCGGGCATGATTGTTTTCCCCGCCATGCTGACGAGCCGCGCATCGTCTGGGATTTCGATGTCCGTTCCGACTTCTCTGATTTTGCCGTCGCTGACAACCATGGTTGCGTTTTCGATTCGGCCATCCTCGCCCATCGTTTCGATGGTCGCGCCGGTGTACGCCACGGTTTGAGCTTGTGCCAAGTCGCTGATAGCGACCGATGTGATTGCAATGACAATCAGAGCTGCAAGTTTGTTAGTTGTTGATTTCATGTTCGAACCAAAATGTTGTTGGTCGTGGGTGAGGCTTCCAGCCGCAATGTTCTAAAAACGCCTGCGATCTTTCGCCGTGTCGTAAACGCTTTTCCCGTCAATGAATACTTCTTTGACATAGTTGCGAGGATCAAGGATTGAACCAGTGCTGATGACGATGTCGGCGTCTTTGCCAGGTTCCAAAGATCCAACGCGATCATCGATCATCAGTGCTTTGGCTGCTTCGATGGTCACACCGCGAATGGCCCGTTCTTCGCTCCAACCAAAACGGACGGCCATGGTCGCCTGGAAGAAAAGTTCCTCTTGCGGAATCACAGGAGCATCCGTGTTCACGCCAAGCACTTTCACTCCACGTTTTTCGTACTCGTTTACAATCCCGACGATTTGGCCGCGTTCGCGATCAAGCTGAAACGCACGTGGTCCCGCCATGACGGGAATGTCTCGCTTCGCAAGTTCACGTCCGATCTTGTAAGCGTCAAAAGTTCCGTGGTCGATAACGACTTTCAAGTTCATTTCGTCGTGCAACATTCGCACGGTCGATTGAATGACTTGATACTGTTGCGTATGAACAACGACTGGAATCTCGCGATGGAAAAGCGGCTTGAAGTTCTCCAATCGCAAGTTGAATTCGGGTTCTTTGGCTTTACCTTTCAAGAATGCGTCGTACTGACGAACGTAGTACTTGCCTTCCATTAGTTGCTGACGGATCACGTAGTTCATTCCCATTCGGCCTGAACCTGTTTCGCCACCACGTCGCTCAGGGTTTCCCGCTTGAGCAATTTTCAAAACGCCAGGAGCACGAATGATGACGTCTTCCGGCTTTCCGGGGCCGCTCTTCATTAGCACGCCGAAACCACCCATGTTGGTTCCGCTACCCGGGATGTAGCAAATCGTTGTCACTCCACCAGCGATGGCGACTTTCAGTTGGTCGTTGTGCGGGATGATCTGGTCCCAGTTCCGAAGCTCGGGGTTGGTTTGGTAAACCATTTCATTCAGGTCGCCTGATCCGCCGACATGACTGTGAGCTTCCACTAGGCCTGGCATTGCGAACTGGTCTGAATGGTCGACGACTTCGTAGCCTTGAGGTACTTCAATTTCTTTTCGCGTTCCGACCGCTTCGATTTTGCCGTCCTTGATCAGGATGGTTCCATCGGCGATCGGATCGCCAGCGCACGTGAAGATCTTTCCAACGTGAACTGCGACTCCTGTCGATTCGGCATCGACTTTCTTGATGTCTGTATCTTCAGCTGATACAGGCGTTGCTGCAAACAGGTACAGCAACACGGCAGTCAGGATTGTTTTGAGATGGTTTGGAATCACTTTTCTTCCTCACGTTCATACACCCAGACGCCATCGATCATCACGGCGAGGATTTTGGTCGAAAATTCGAATGGTGGTCCACTGAGAACAACCAGATCTGCGTCGTTGCCAGCCGCGATGGAGCCAAAGGTCATTTTGTCGGAAAGCATATTTGCGGGCGCTGAAGTCAAACCGCTCAACGCGTCGTTGGTCGATAGTCCACGGCTGACGGAATATTGAATCGCTCCCGGAAGTTGGCCTGCGCCAGTCGTGCCAGATGACTGGAACGCGAAAGGCAGTCGCTGGTTGGCCAACAGTTGCGGAAGGTTGGTTGCTTCGAGTTGTTTTGGAACTGCGACCGAAAGTTTCGGACCGGCAATCACCGAAACATCGTATTGAGCCAACGCATCAGGCTCTCGGGCGAGTGCATCTGCACCAACAATGATGGTTCGGACGACGTATTTTTCTGTGAACAGCTTCGCGGCTTCCTTGATCGTGAAGAGTTCACGAGTTTCAACGAGCGCCGGAATCTCTTTCGCGAAGAGAGCCTTGTAAGGTTCCAGAGCATCGTTCTTCTTTGGCTTTTTTGGTTCCTTCAGAGTCGGTTTCTTTACTTCCTTTTTCTCAGCTGGCTTTTCGTCCTTCTTGTCAGCGTCTTTGGCTTCAGGCTTCTTTTTTTCAGCGTCCTTTTTGTCTTTGTCCTTATCGCCTTCAGCAGGTTTTTCTTTCTTTTCGTCTTTGTCCTTTTTCTCTTCCTCTTCGTCCTTGTCGTCGTCTTCCGGTTCAGGCTCTTTGCTTTTGTCGACCGATCGGGTTGCGGTGACCGTCACTTCGCCCATCGGACCGAACTCGACAGAGCCCTCGTAGTCACCGTCGGCGTCCAGTTCGCCACTAAACGAAAGTTCGCGGCCGCTACGCTCAAGCGTTACAACAAGCTCGCGCGACTCTCGATCGTAACTGGCTGTTGATATTTCTGCGTCTCGCCCCATCAGTGTCATCGTGCCGGTCACAGTTCCATCTTCAGCAAGTTCCAGCTCCCATTGAAAGGCACGGAAACGAGGCGGAATGCGCTCAGCATCAATTTCACCGTCCCACGTTCCCGTGATCGGATCCGGGAGTGGCTTCTTCTTTTTCTTCTTGTCTTTCTCGTCATCCTTGTCTTTGTCGACTTCCTTTTTGTCCGGATCTTTTTTCTCTTCCGGTTTCGGCTTCTCTTTATCCTTTTCAGGCTCTTTCTTTTTTTCTTCTTCTTTCTTCGAATCCGCCTTCTTTGCGTCGTCCTTTTTCTCGTCTTTCTTCGCAGCTGTTTTTGGCTTCGGCTTTGCGGCTTCGGCTTTTACTTTCTCTTTGTACTCGGCCAAGTCCTTTTCGTACTTCTTCCAGGATTCAACGTATTTTTTGCCGGCGGCAAGTTGCTTTTCCGCGGAAGCTATCGCCGCTGAAGTTGAACCCGACATGCGAAACTTGATCGCAACCGGATCGCCGATCACGCGAGCGTCTTCTCCAAGCTTGAATGCAACCACAGGAGTCGCATTTGATCCGCTACCTGAAAGGAGCGCCGTCGTGATTCCGTTTTTCCGAGCGTACTCGATTGCAGGATCGTCAGCGTAAAGTTGCTCCCCAAGCTTGCTGGCCAAGGTCGTGCTTCCGGAAAGTGGACCACCGAGACCCAGGCCGGTGCCCATATCAACAAAGCCTGGCACGATCACGGCATCTTTGAACTGACGAATGTTTGCTTCTGCCGGAGCCGAGACATTCGACCCAACACCGCGTACCGTGTGGCCTTTGACAACGACTTGTCCGTTGTCGAGATATTTGCCATCGCCGATGTAAACTCGTCCTGCCGACACAACGGTTGTTGACTTCGATACGGTTCGCTCGAAAAGCGGCTCGCCAGCGACGAAGGTTGCTCGAACCCGTGAATGCATTCCGAACGGTTTACCGGAAAGGACCACAAAGTCAGCGTGCTTTCCGGTTGAAAGTGAGCCAACGTGGTCGTCGATTCCCATCATGGACGCCGAAGCATGAGTCAACGCGGACAGCAGTTCTGTGTGGTTCAGCCCGTCACGCATGAACTGTCCAGCGACAAACATTGACGACGTAAGCGAAGTCGCCTGTCGAGGAGCGATCGCAACCGGGACACCTGCGTTCAAAAGTTCACGAGCGAAAGTCCAAGGTTCTTTTTGCGTTTCGATCTGTTCGAGCGAAGGGTTTGAAATCGATCCCGGAACATTTGCGGTCAAGACAACGCCTGCAACGGTTTCTTTCCAGTCGGCAAAAACGCCTTCGAATGTTTCGAGGCCTTCGCAATCAGTCAAAATGATTTTGACGCCAAACTCTTTTGCCAATGAAATCGCACCGCGAATCTCAGGTGCTGTGGAAGCCGCGATACGAACTGGCTTTTTGGATTCAATGATGCTCGCAACGGCTTCGAGTATTTCGTCTCCCTCGGTTTCTCCAGCAGAGGCAGCTCTGAAGATTTGACGAAGCGTTGCCATCGAGGCTGAAAGGGTCGCGACCTGAGGGCGAGTTGTGCTAATTGGGCGGTCTTCAGAAACGGGTCCAACGGCCGGTTCGTAGATCCGAGGTGGTTGACGTGAAGCAGCCGTTAAAACGATTTGTAGACTTTCTTCTTCCTGAAGAATGCGATCGGTTAGATCATCGCCTGAGAGTTTGACGACTCCTCCGACGCCTGGCATCAGCCGCACACGGGCTGGGGAGACTTGAACGGTCGTGATGCCGCTTTCGATCAACGTGTCACGGTCGGCAAAGAAATCGAATCCATCGAGGGCTCGAATTTGCGGCGTGATGGTTCGTTCTTCTGTCTGATTTCCGCCAAGACTGGTTTGCGGCAGAACAAGTCCAGGAATCAGAACTTGGGATCCAAAGTCGTGTCGTGTAGCAACGCCGGGGATCGAGATTTCTTCGCGAGGGCCGATGGCGGTGATGATTCCATCAACGACAACCATGGCTCCATTTTCAATTGGCTCACCGTTGCCGGGCCAAATTTGGTCGGCAAAGTAGACATCCGACTTTGTTTGCTGTGCAAAGGATGTCGAAAAAGTCGAACCGATCGCAATGGCAAACAACAGGCCGAAGACCAAACTGTTTGGAACAAGTTTCATGATGTCAAAGTTTCCCAATCTCGGGTGTGTGCCGTGGTTGATACAACCACGAATTGCTATTCCGCTTCGCCGTTGAGCAACAGTTTCAACTGTTCATCTTTTTCTTTTTCGTAAACGATCTCTCCGTTGACGACCGTCATGTCGACCCAAGTGTCGACGCTGAGTGGTTCACCGGAGAGCACGATGATGTCTGCGTCTTTTCCTTTTTCGATCGAGCCAACGAACTCATCGACGCCGAGGAATTTTGCAGGCAGCATTGTTAGCGCTTCGAGTGCTTCTTCGGCTGGCATGCCGTATTTGACGGCCGTGGCAGCCTGATACCAAAAGTAAGAACTTCCCAGAGTCGTCCCGCCGCCGCGTCCGACTTGAAATGCGAACTTTACTTCGTGGTCACGGAACACTTTCGGAAGGACAACTTTTGTTTCTTCTTTGGTGCGTGGGTCTTCTTCGAAGAACACCATCTGCGAATCAATCACAACTGGCAGTTTTGCGTCGGCGACTTGCTTCGCAGCTTTGTAACATTCACGACCAAGAATCAGCGAGGCTTCGAAGTTGTATTGCTTGATCAACCGCATGGCTTGGCCGACGTCCATTGCCTTGTCACAGTAGATCATGACCGGCAGTTCGCCTGAGAGGATGGCAAACATCGCCTTGTCCAGTTCGGATTCGACTTCTTCAGGCTTGTCTTTTTCGTCTTTCTTCTTGGACTTCTTGTCGTCAGATTTTTTCTCGTCCTTGTCTTCTTTCTTTTTCTTCTTGCCTTTGTCGTTGTCCTTTTTGTCTTTCTTCTCGTCCTTGTCCTTCTTCTCTTCGTCTTTTTCGCCTTCTTTTTTGTCGTCGTCTTTTTTCTTGGCTTCTTTCTTTTTGCCTTTGTCGTCCTTGTCGCCGTCCTTCTTCTTTACGCCTTTCTTTTTGGCGTCCTTTTCCTTGTCTTCGTCTTTGTCTTCTTTCTCTTCCTTCGCCTTGTTCTTCTTGTCCAACTTTCGCTTGGCCTCATCGAGTGCTTTGCGAAGTTTGGCGAGGTGACCCATTCGACTGCCGCTAACGGGACGCAAGGAGATCTTTACGCCGGCGTCCGACTTGAGAACCATGTCATCGATGAACTCGCCACCGGTTTTGATCACAGCTGCCTGGCCACCAATCAAAGTAGAATTTCCGGGAACAACACGGACCGTTGTGACGCCGTTTCGCCTGGCGGAGCGGAAATAGGCGTTCATTGGATCGATGGAATCGATGACCGAAACATAAGGAACAACGGGGTTCGTTTCGTTCGCCTGGCTCATCCCGGAAGAAGTATGAGCCTCCACGAATCCTGGCATGATGACTTTATCGCTGGCGTCGATGACGCGAGCTTCCACGGGAACTTTGACATCGGTTCCAACGTCAGAGATCTTTCCATCGCGGAAAACGATCGTGCCGTTTTCGATGGTTTCGCCGGCCATCGTAATGATCTTCGCACCTTTGAACGCCAGAGGTTTCTGCGCGTGCAAATTCGAAGTCGTTGCCAGTGCGATGACGGCAACAGCGGCCAGAAAGGTTGTCTTTTTAAACACGTTTAGTTTTCCTTTTGGTGATCTGTGGTCTTACCGTTGACCATGACCCAACGAATCGAAGTGGTTAATTCAAGTGGCTCGCCAGTGAAAGCGATCAAGTCCGCGTCGTAGCCGGCGGCGATTTTGCCGACTCGGTCCGAAACGCCGATAATTTCTGCAGGCGTCGAAGTGATCGAAGCCATCGCAACGTCCGCGTCCAATCCGAACCGGCGGGCAAAGCGCGCTTTCTCCAGCAAGTTGTCGCCAGCGATTGCAAACGTCAGTCCGGCTTCTGCGAGGATGCCAGGATTGTTCCAACAGAGCTCAGAACCTTCAGCACCTCGCGTCGTTCCCGGATTGTCGTACTTCAAAATCAGCGGATAGCCGCGCTCGATCAATTCTGCTTTGACTTTGTAGGCTTCTTCGCCACCGACAAGGATTGGTTTGAATCCGAACTCATCGGCCAATGTTCCAACGGTCACGATGTCGTAAGACATGCGGCTAACCATCATCAGCGGTCGTTCACCGGCAACGGACTCTTTCAGTTTTGTGTAGGTGTCTTTATCTGTTGATCGCTTGGCTTTGTCGAACGTGTTTCGCAAGATCCAAACGACGCCCATGCGATTCGTTGGCTGGCGGACATAGATCGTGTCCGGCCGTGATCGCGAAAAATTTCGTGAAGCAGGGTCGTTGCACATCGCCGCAAGCATTGCTCCATTTTCGACCAGAACCGTTTCGCCGTGGTCCATCGTTTTGACGATCGCTGCGGTTCCGCCCATCACGTTTTGTGTTCCCGGCGAAGCATTGACGGTTGTCGTTCCTGCGTGAAGCTGTCGACGAAGTGCGTTTTTGTCCCAGTCGATGGAATGGATAGCCTGAAAGTCCAACGTGACTTCGCTGGTGATTTCGTCCATTCCCGTGCTGCTGAGCGGAGTTTGCGAATAGGCGTCAACGAGGCCCGGCATCAATACGCTATTGTCGCCCAAGTCCACCGATTCGGCTTCGACGCCGCCCAAGTCAACGCCGCCCAAGTCAACGTTTTTGCCAACCGCTTTGATCTTGCCATCGACGACCAGCACTTGACCCGGCGAAAGTGGATCGCCGTCCATCGTGTAGACCTTGCTGGCCTTATAGAGCGTTGCCGAGGATTCGTTATCGTCAGCAAACGTGTTCGGCAATGCGACGCATGCGACGATCGCCATGCCGACTCCGCAAGCGAGTGCTGTTTTCAAAATGGATCTCAATCGTTTCATTCGCTTACTTTTTAGAAACCGTTTTTCCAGAAACAGGCTTGCCATCGACAATGACATTCAATGGCTTCGCGGCAGCGTTGACAGGCGATGCGCTCCAGACGACGAAATCCGCTTTCGATCCGGATTCAAGGCCAACGTTGGTCATGCCAACGAGTGAAGCTCCACCTGTGGTTAATCCGCTGAGTACTTTTTCTTCCGACACGCCAGCAGAGACCAGCATCGAAGCCGTGGTGCGAACTTGCTGCGCTGAATCTCCGACGAAGCCGATCGAAACGCCAGCGTCGACCGCGGCTTTGGTTTGAAGTAGGCGTCGGTTGTAGTCGGTCGTCTTGATTGGAGTGACCAGTAATCCAATTTTGTTTTCTACCAACGCATCCGCGAAGTCGCCGATGGAACCACTGGAAGCAAGCGTTGGAGCCGAAAGCCCATTCTTTTTCGCCAGCGCGATGACGGATCGAATTTCGACTTTGTCGTTGGCGATGAAAATCGACTTGCGTTTTCCGTCAGCCACTTCTTTGACGCAAGCCAGTTTTTCGTTGGCGATTGATTTGGCAACCGCATCCGAAAGGTAAACTCGGGAATCAACGAGCCTGCCAGCGAACAGGTCGCTAATCATGCGAACCTGGCCGTTGAGCGACGCCGGGAATCGTTCGGTGTTGCGAGCCGTTCCAGCGAGCACGAACTGATTGGCGATCGTCGGAGAAACGACGTAGTCACCGGTGCCCAATCGCACGTGACCCATCGCTCCCGAAGACGTGTTCGAGGTTCCCGGCGCCAATCCGATATGAACGAAACCAGCGGCGAGAGTTTCTTTGGCTCTTTTGGTCGTCGGGTCAAACGCGTCGACAGCCCGCAGATGACTTGCGTCGGACTCGGTTGGATCGTTGATCGCAGCGGCTTGATCCAATGATGAATGAGCAATCACCAAGCCGGGAGTGACGATCGTGTCGCCGAGGTTGAAAACTTGAGCCCCGTTGTCTTCCTTTTCTAGGTTGGCGACATTTAGAAATTGCTCAATCTTGCCATCTTTGACAACGATTGATCCGGGTCCGACTTTACCGTCGTGAAGCATGCGACTTGTGGATACGATGTAGCTTTCTGGCAACCGTTCTGGCAGAGCGACAGCATCAGAAGCCTGCAGTGTTTCAATCGCCGCGACTTCACTTTCGAAAATCACTTTGCCGTGACTGAGCACCAATCGGGTTGCCGAGCTCGAATTGGTTGGATGGCCGGTGAAGACAGCGATGTCGGCTTGCATGCCTTCTTTGAGTGTTCCAACGAAATCGGAGACGCCGAGCATCCGAGCCGCATTGGCGGTCAGGGCTTTGAGCACTTCGTCAGGTTTGATGCCGTGATTTACCGCATGAGCTGCATCGATTCGAAGTGCCTGTGACCCACGAGCTGAGTTCGAAAACGTCGACAACGTCCAGAGCTTTTCAGTGGTGTCGATTTCTGCGAACCACGTGAAGTCTGCGTCTTTTCGGTATTCCGGAGGAGTTCCCGATTCGAAGAACGGTCCGATTACCATCGCGTGATTGCTGTCCGCCAGTTCGTCGCAACAGCTCGCGACTTTCGATAAGCCATCCAACACAACGCGGATCTTGAACTCTTTCGCCAATGCGATCACACGCTTGAGCGAGTCGGAGTGATGGACTTCGATGAACAGAGGGAGCTCGCGTTTCAAGACGCGTTTGAAAATCTCTTTGGTGACATCCTTCTTTTTGAATTCGTCATCTTCATCTTCCTCTTCGTCATCATCCTTCTTCTTGTCTTCGTCCTTGTCGTCATCTTCTTTTTCGTCGTCCTTATCTTTGTCTTCCGACTTCTCTTTCTTGTCGTCGGATTCTTTCTCGTCGCCTTCTTTTTTGTCTTTGTCTTCCTTCTTGTCTTGAGCGCTCTTGAGGAGTTTTTCCAACGCCTGAATTTGCCCGTAGCGATCTTTTGACGATCGGCCGCGAGTTCCGATGGAGACCTGAACGGCGATGTCGTCTTTCATCACGATGTCTTCAACCGATCCGTGAGGACCGACTCGAAGTACTGCTCCCGTGCCGCCGACCGCACTAACTGAGTTGGGTTGAACGTAAACAGAAGTAATCCCTTGGGCTGCCAGTTCTCTCCAGTCCTCGTTCCAAGGGTCGATCGCGTCGACGACTTTAAGTTCAGCTTTCGAATTGCTTTCTGAGAGAGCCTGGCTTGTCAACCAAAGCTTGCCTCGGCTTTCGATCAAGCCTGGCGTGACGTGGAACCCCTTGAGATCGTATTCTTGAGCGTCCTTCGGCGATTCGACTTTTTCGCCAATCGCTGCGATCTTTCCATCGGTGACGACGATCGAACCGATGAATGTGCCTTCGGTGCCCATTGAGTGAATGGTTGCATTTTTGAGGACGATTGAAGGGCTGTTTGAGTCCTGTTTTTTCTCGTTCTCTTTTTCGTCTTCAAAAGCCGCGGCAGTCGCGAGAAGTGTTAGAAATAATCCAAAGACGATCGTCGCAATTCGAAATCGAAGCGGAAATTGCATTGCAGGACTTTATATTTCAGGAAGCGGAACGCAGGTGCACGGCCAAGAACCCATGGTTGCATGGCCAAGTCCCGAATTCAAGCTGGAACTTGGTAATTGAAACAATCCGTTCCTGAAAGCGTTCCTCTTCAAATGCCGATTTCGATCCACAAACCGACAATCATCCAACCAATGTAGTTCGTTTGCAGGGGAGGAACGATTGGCTACTTGCGTGGCTTGAGCAACTGAACCGATCGCCAGCGTCCGCGAGAGAAAGCAAATGCTTCCCCTTCGGGAATCTTCCCGTTGGATGTTGTGCTGAATTCAATACGAATCGTGTCTCCGGTTTTGAGTTCAACACCGTCAAACCGATGAGCGGCGACTTCGTAGTCCTTGGTTGTCTCCGGATTCGTTGCTTCGCCAATTTTCTTGCCCGCGATCAGCACACGATAGGTGCTCTCTCCGTCGGTTTCGGTCAACGCGTTGAGGACCAGATCGTACTTTCCGGGCTTGCCTTTGTACTTGCCCTCCGCGGCAGCGAACTTGTTCTGGTGTTGGGCCGCGTTGATCGCCAACGCCTTGCGGCCTTTATCGATGTAGCCAAGCACGAACCCGTCGCCAACCACAAACTTGAAGTCCTTCATCGCGGACAGCGTCATCGGGTCAGCTCGTTTTTCCTTCGCGGGTGCGCCGAAGGAGCTGTAAGTTTTCCCAGCCGTGCCGGGTTTCACAATGGCGACCCAATCTTTGTCTGCATCAGAGGGAGGCTGCCCAATCATAAATTTTCCGCCACCGTTGACGGCTTCGACCGAACCGGTCTGCACATCGCCACCCGTCCGCGGATTGAACCAATGGACTTCAAAGACGCCGTCGGCTTGCGTCAAATCAAGCGACGTTTCTGATGCGTCTTTGGCGAAAATGAGATAGAGCTTTCCTTTGTCCGCAAGACAATAGCCGTTGTCACTGAGGAGCAGTTTGTTGGCGTTGCTCATGTTCCAAAACGGAATCTTCTGTTCGCGAAAGAAGTCCAACGCAATGCGACTCTGCTGCCACATTTTTTCGCGGACGCGAAAGTCTTGGCAAGTCAGATCACTGTGGGCGTGCTTGTAGCCGAAGTACCATTCGACGCCGGCTCCTCCCGCCATGATGTTGCCCCAGAGAGCATTCTTTCGCGGATTGTCATGAGTCGGATCTTCCGCGTCGGGGATCAACGAGTGCTGAGCATCGCCGGGCTCATCGCACGCGACTACCCAAGGTTTTCCAGCGGCGACCGAGCGACGAAGGTAGTTCAGCGTACTTCCATGGACATGTTTAAAATCGACTTGGCTGGTTTGCAATGAAAACCCAGTCAACGCTGAGGCATCGCCGAGCAGATCGAAGTGCTTGTTGCCGTTGTGGATCACGATGTGGTGATGGTACGGATCGTGTTTCGCAAAGTAGTTCGCCCAAGCGACTTTTTTCTCGGTACTGACTTTGTTCACGTAGCCAACTTCTTCGCCAAGGTTCCAATTCATCGCCAAATGATGGCCAAATCGTGCAATCAATTCGCGATAGTAGAGTGCTCGTTGCGGACCCATTTCACCATTGTCCAGGAGATTGACGTTTTCACATTCGAGAGTTTTGAAGTGAAGGTACATCCCCATTTTGTCACCATGAGAGAACACGATTTCCCATTGATCCATTTTCGAGCAATCGATTCGAGATCGTTCGTCGTAGCTCGTGTAAGGAAACACGTTGCGATCATCGCCTTCGATGTTGAGTGTCAAAAAAGAGAAAACATTGAGCCCTTGTGAGGAAAGATAATTCACGGCACCGATGAGTCCTTTTCCATGGCCGTCTTTCCACGAAGGGTCGCCGTCTTTCCAATCCTGAACATGCGGCTCCCAGTTTTTGACCAGCTTGTCTTTGTGTCCATCGGATTTGAAGTCTCCATCAAAGCCGTCGTAGGCCAACAGATTCTCTGGAGCATCGACACCTGCTTTAAGAAAGAACTCTCCACTGCCCGCGAATTTCAAATGATGTTTTCCAACGTAGTCGAGTCTTCCTTTTCCGCGAAAGTCACGACCAGTCTTGTCGGTCGCCGTGATCTCGAGCGTTCCCTTTAGTCCATCAACATTCGCGACTGGCTCTCCGGCCGTGCCATCATCCGAAACGGCAACGTCTTTTCCTTTCCGAAACGAAACGGTGTAGTTCCATTGTCCGACATGATCGGGTGCTAGGTGAGCACGCCATTTATTGCCTGATGTCGCCGACGTGTTTGCAGCATCGCCGTCGGCCGCAAAGTATCCAGGAACTTTATAGCTAAGTCCGGTTTCCGAATGAACAAACGTGACATCCAGCCGAAAGTCGGTGAACGGATTCGGATCACCGTCTTCAGATGCTTCCGGACCGTCGAACGTTAGTGTGACGTTGTGCCATTGTTGCAGTTCTCCTGACACGGTTTGTGCGATGGTCAATGCACTCGATGCGAGAACCACAATGATTGCGATTGCGAAACAGTTCAGGGTGTTGGTCCGTGTCACAGATAGCCTCGAGTAACGTTCAGTTTGATGAAGTGTGCACGCTGAAAAACTCACATACACGGAGTTTCATTGTAGCTAAAACGAATTGCGAAGGTTGGAGCCGCGTAGGTTGCGTTGTCAGGTTCCAGACGAACCCACAAAAAAGGGTGCCCCTTGATGGAGGCACCCTGAGTGATGAGTTGCTCGAGCAGCTACGTTGTTGTCATGGCGTCGGTATGAACGCTCCTGTTTGGATTCATCGGGCCAGTATTTGGAACTATGTTCTGGTTGCTGTCGATAGGAACAATAGGAACCGTCGGAAAACCGTTCGGGAACGAAATGTCGTAGATTGCCTGCCACGTAGTAGGCTCAGACTCTCTAATGCAATCCATGTAAGGCCGAAGTAGCGTAGCGAACTGTTGCACACATGGAATTGTGGACTCATCCAGGATTGTCCGGTCTGCGGTGTGGTGAAGGTACGCTAGGCAAATCGATTCAAGAAAGTTCAGGAACTTGTTCAAGGAAGATCTGATTCGCAACTTCTCAAACGAATCGCTTTCATAATGCGAGACAAGAATATTCTGTCTAAGCACAACCTTTACTTCGTTAGGAGAAAGTGCGACCTTTCTCAGCCAATCGGCGAATTCGATGCTACTAAGAGTAGACCGATAGCCGCGGACAAGGTTCAGGTCAGTGTCAGTGCCGCCTTTGTATACGACGTCAATCCATCTAGCGCCGACGGCGACCGCTTCACTTTTGCGACTTTCGCTTAGGCTCCTTTGATGGATAGCGATGTTCGCAAGAACAGCTGCCCAGCATGCAACCACGCTAAGGATTACCGTAAGACTGAGTTTGTCTCGCGATGGTTTTTGGGGAGCGGCGTTTCGCGAAACTGACGTTCGCCGCTTTCTGATCATTCGCATCGTTGGCTCCAGTTAAGAAAATAGAAAGGATCATTCATCTACCCGTAAACTCCCGCAGTCAGAGAAAGTTGACGTAGGATTCGCAGCGGTGACGCAATTAGCGGTGGAAAAAGCAGAAAATCTTTTTCCCCGAATGATCCACAGTTCTCTTTCGCCGGATATGAAAGATGGCGCTGAAGCTTACCGCTGCGTGGATTCTTTGGAGAGTATATTTCCCCCGACTTTCCATACTGGATCACCAATCCACCAGAAAAGAACTTTGTCTTTAATTCGATAGTGACGCGGTTTTCGGGAGCCCTGTGATCCAAACTCACCGCAATCGTCTGACTGGTGTGTCGCCGATGAAAGGTTGCGGTCGTATTTTATTGCCGTGCCAGCTGAATTAAAGAAGTACGCATACTTAGGTAGAATCCTTTTGCCACTGATCATTTCCTTTGTTGTCTTCCAGTTACCATCATTACTTAGTGCGGGTAGTTGTTTGCTTTCTGGCGTCAACTCAGCGATCAATATCACCGGATTTACTTTCTCCCCACAGGTTTTACCGTCCTTGCCACTCGGACGTACAGCGGCGAAACCCTCCTTTAAAGCTTGGCTCAATAATTTGACAAGAGCTTTTGCCATCGCACCTGCGGGTTGTTCGATTGTGCCCTTCAAATTTGGGTCATTGTCACTAATTCGTTTGACCATTTCATCGATCGCATCAAATCCGTATACGAGACAGCTCGCAACTTTTCGGTGGTGATGGCTTTTCTTGCTCTTGAGTTTCTTAATCGAATCAAACACGCCAAGAGCCATTTCGTCATTGGCTGCAAATACAACGTCGATGGATTGGGAAGAAGCTTTGACTAGATCAGTGAATATTCTCTTGGAGAGGCTGCGTGACCAATCACCGTAGAGCCCTTTTGAACTATCAAACGCGATTTGATCTGCGAGCGTGATCTCAAGTTCCTCCTTCATGCCTTTCAAAAATCCTCTTGCGCGTGCTCGAGAATCAACTCGCCCTTTTGATCCTTGGATAAGGGCGATGTTTGCAGATGTCTTCCCTTTCTCTTTCAGTCTCATCGCGGCGTCTTCTGCAAGAGCCTTTGTTCCTTTCTCACTTTCGCAGATCACGTAAGGAGGGCGAATCGTGAATGAAGTTTTAATTCGTTTGAACGGCAGGCTCAGCGAGATAACTAGGATGTCTCTGTGAAAACCGTTCGTAATCCGTAAGCGTCCCCCGGCACTATTATAGGCGCGTGTTTTATTCTTTGGTTTTCCCTGTTTTTGAGGAGATCCAATGCCCCGTACTTCTTCCGCGGCTCGACTTGAACTTTGGCGGCAGCGGCTGCAACGCTACGGCAGTAGC
>CALLUY010000194.1 GCA_938010615.1 uncultured Pirellulaceae bacterium
AAATGACCTCATCGCGGTAACGGGGAGGGAGTGGCGGTGCCTCTCCCTTACCCAATTATTTGTGCAACTTCAAAGCTTACGCGTCGGGTCAGGATTTGCGCGGACAAACCAAACCATGCGGGATCGCGTTGCATTCGGTTCCGCATGACTTGCAACATCATGGCAGCATTCAAGGCATGGTCTGGCATTTGAAGCGCCCAATTTGCGTTACAATAGTCGAGGAAACTTCCTGTTCAAATCTTGAGTCCAAACATGAATCGCCGAACTTTTGTTGCCTCTGCCGTCGCTGCGACCGCGATTGCGACAGGCCTGAAACCCGCTGATGCTTCCACTGCGCCGTTTCGGCGAGCTGGTCAGGATGTCGATCTTTCGGATCGCATTTATAAAACGCTCAAGTATGGAATGGTCGGCATTGAAGGTTCGCTGACGGACAAATTCAAAGCTGTCAAAGAAGCAGGCTTTGCCGCAATTGAACTTGATTCGCCGCTGCGTTTTTCAGGCAACGTTTCGATCGACGACGTTTTGAAAGCCGTTAAAGAAAGTGGCCTTCCGGTTGATGGAACCGTATGCGGATCACATTGGGATTTGACTCACTCGAGTCCCGACGCGGAAATGCGAGCTGCGGCGCTTAAGGATCTGAAGGATGCGATCGAGCAAACGGGTGCGGTCGGTGGAACGACGGTCTTGCTGGTTGCAGGCCACGGAAAAGATGGGACGCCGGAAGAAATTGAGGCTCGTGCGATCGAAAACATTTCGCAAGCTCTACCAACGGCAGCAAAGTACGGCGTGTCGATCGTGATCGAGAACGTATGGAACAAAATGCACTACGATCACGACGGCCCATTCGAAACTCAGACGGCAGAACGCCTTGTCAAGTTCGTTGATGCATTCAATTCGCCATTCGTTGGCATGCAGTTCGACATCGGCAACCACTGGAAGTATGGCAGCATGGGCGACTGGATTCGTCAGCTGGGAAGGCGAATCGTGAAACTGGATTTAAAAGGGTTCTCTCGTGCAACAGGCAGGTTTACCAAGATCGGCGAAGGCGATCTTGATTGGGCCGACGTTCGCAAAGCACTCGATGAGATCAACTTTTGCGGCTACGCAGCAGCGGAAGTCAAGGGTGGCGATTTGGCCAGACTCAAAGAAGTCTCAGCCAACATGGACCGAGTTCTGGGGCTGTAGGTGGGTCTTCGTTACGTTTGCTGACGGTTTTCGGTCATACAGTCGATCTAAAATTAAATTGAAGGCGAGCCATGAGTGAGAAGAACTTTGTCGTTGTTGGTGGAAGTAAAGGTATCGGATTGGGCATCACGCAAGAGTTGTCCTCGCGCGGACATCAGGTCACGGTGCTTAGTCGGACAGGAGAGAATCTCGCGAATCTTGCAAATGTGACTCATCGAGTGTTCGACGTGACCACGGACGAAGTTGACAAAGCGTGGCTGCCGGATTCGATCGATGGCGTTGCTTACTGTCCGGGAAGCATCAACTTGCGATCCTTTCGGTCTCTCAAGCCAGAAGTGTTTCGCGAAGACTTCGAATTGAATGTGGTTGGTGCAATCAAAACGTTGCAAGCTTCACTTGCGGGTCTGAAGAAGAATGGAAACTCCAGCGTGCTACTTTTCAGCACCGTTGCGGTTGCTCAAGGCATGCATGCTCATGCTTCTATCGCGGCGTCCAAGGGAGCGATCGAAGGATTGACACGCACTCTGGCCGCGGAGTTTTCGCCGCACACGCGAGTCAACTGTTTGGCTCCAGCGCTTACCGATACTCCTTTGACAGAAAAGTTTTTCGGTGATCCGGCAAAAGCAAAAGCAATGGGAGAAATGTATCCACTTGGTCGAACCGGGACGGTGAAAGATCTGACTTCGGCTGGGATTTTTCTGCTCGACGGTGAAAGCAGTTGGATTACTGGCCAAGTTTGGGGCGTTGACGGCGGAATGTCCAGCATCCGCAAATAGTCGATCGGTTCTGTTTGCGTGGTTTTTTGCGTGTGAGAAAAATTGAACTCTTTTTTGAAGCCATCGTAGGGACTGTTCGACATTGCCATCGCCTTGTCGGTGAAACATAATGTTTTCGATGGACCGAATTCCAATTTTTGCCTCACTGCTTCGCAATGGAACAATTCAAAGACAATTCGAATGCGCAACCGAGTCTAGCCGGGGAGACAATCGGTGACTATCGGTTGCTGCGACGGCTAGGGTCCGGCGGTATGGCTGTTGTCTATCTTGCGGTTCAGGAATCGCTGAAGCGGAATGTGGCGTTGAAGATTCTGAAGCCTCATCTTGCGGACAATGCTGACTATGTCGAACGCTTCAAGCGGGAAGCCCAAGCCGCTGCGGGGCTGGTGCACGCGAACATCGTGCAAATATTCGAGGTTGGCCAATCCGACGGATATCACTTTATTGCTCAGGAGTACGTTCGCGGTCGAAACCTGAAACAGTACCTTGGGCGTTACGGAGCCGTTCCTCCGGATATGGCGTTGAGCGTTCTGCGGCAATCTGCGATGGCGTTGCAGAAAGGTGACGAGCATGAGGTGGTGCATCGTGACATCAAGCCTGAAAATATTATGCTCACGGCCAACGGTGAAATCAAAATCGCGGACTTTGGTTTGGCTCGCGTTGGAAAGCAACCGGACAAGACTTTGACGCAGGCCGGTATCACCGTCGGCACACCACTCTACATGAGCCCCGAACAAATCGAGGGCAACGAAGTTGATATTCGCAGTGACATCTATTCTCTTGGCGTCACCGTCTATCATATGCTCGTCGGCGAACCGCCTTTTGATGGCGATTCTCCATTGGCGATTGCTGTGAAGCATTCCTCTGAGACACCACAATCGATTCGCACGCACCGAGTAGACCTTCCCTTTGAGTTGGAAGGCGTTGTCGACCAGATGCTGCAAAAGAAGAAGGAGCATCGACCTCAGACTCCGGTTCAATTGTTGAAGATGCTTCAGTCAGTTTCCGTTGAACAATCGAATGGGTTTGACTGGTCTCTGTTCGAAGTTCAGCCCAATGAACGTGATGTTGTTGTGGCAAGTACTTTGGCGTTTGGTGGAGCGACGGAATCGTTGTTATCGCCGCCTCGCAAGTCGTCGCCGTTAACCAGCACAATTCCTTGGTTCGCCGCGGCTCTGTTTTCCATTTTTGCATGGTGGGCCGGTAGCGAAGTTGCGAATCGATATTCTGGTTTGAAGAATCAACGAAATGTCGCCGTCAATTCGGTCGAACAATTGAATGTTCCGATGGAGTGCAGTGTTGAAGAACAATATCACGCTGCGTATTGGGGGTCACGTGGAATCCCGATCGACGACTATTCAGGTCGCGAATCACTTTGGCGTGCCGTCAGTGAGTACTTTCCTCCCGAAGAGGCGACAACGGATGTGAACAAGACTCAACTTTACAGCCTGAGGGCGAAGAGTCGCTTGGGAGAGATCTACATTGAGTCTGGCAACTACGATGCAGCGCTTGAAGTGTATGACGAGCTGGCCAACCAAGAAGAAATGTCACTTGAGTTTCGAACGACTGGATTGGCCGGGAAAGCAATCGCACTCAATATGAAACCTGCCGACAAATTCGACGGCGATGTCCACGAGCAGCAAAGCTTGATTCGACTTTGCCTTGATGCCGATTCCGGCGGTGTGCGAGAAAACAAGGAGTTGTTAAATGACTTCCTGAAACGACGAGTTCAGGTTTTGCTTGATAAATTCGAGAGCTATGGCAAGTACACGACGCCGCCACGACCGGCAGACTTTGCCAAACGCGATCGGTCGCCTTTCTTTCGGTGGTGGCAATCCTGAGAGATTGTTAATGGACATTTGTATTCCGGTTGTGCCGGTTTTACGAACTCTGTCTTTGCTGCGGTGATTCGACTGCCTCAAAACGAGACCTTGTAAACTTGGACTCAGGGTGTCGCTATCTACAGGCTACATTCTAAGGTCAATGTTTCATCTTCCTTTCCAGAATAGCGATGTCATTTGCCTCATCAACAACTTCCGTGCTGCATCAGCAGATTGCAAACGCGATCGTGAACAATCCTCATTTGAATTCTCGCCGCATCAAGGTCCGCACCAACCGCGGACGCGTCGTGCTCTGCGGGTCCACTGGTTCATTCTTTGAGAAGCAGATGGCTCAAGAGGCGCTCCGTAGCATCGAAGGAATCATTTCGATTGAGAATGAATTGGAAGTTGAGAATGAATAGCTGAACAGCGATTGCCGAGGAACCAATACAAAAAAACGGCACTGACGATTTCGTCAGTGCCGTTTTGTTTTGCATCAAGCCAGTTTGTCGTGTGGCTTAGAATCCAGGAGGCAGCATTCCCTGGATGAACTCGTTGAAGCCATCCGGTCGAGGAATTTTGACGCTGACCTCTTTGCCATCAAGATTCGCTTGCATCGCATCTCCGATTGCTTTCATGATGGGTTTGGCTTCTTCGTTTGGTGCGTTAGCTGGATTCATTCCGAACTTTCCCAACATCAGAATTGAATCAAGTCCATCAGCGAACTCTTCTGCCATGTCTTCGTCTTTTCCCGTTGCACATAGCGTAAGCAGTTCATCGCTATCGAGATCAATGGTGATGCGAAGATTCGAAATGTTGTTTAGCAATTCAGCGTAAGCAGCTGCTTGCGGCTGCGTCTGAGCAGCGAAATCGATGAGCTCTTCTTTCAAAGCAGCCATTCCGTCGACATCGACAACGATTCGGATTGCGTGCTCCGGAGCCATTGCCCAAGCCTTGTTCAGTCCGTCAGTACTGACTTCGCGGTCTGCACGCGTCAGATATTTCTCAGTTCCCATCTCCATGGTCTTGTCATCGATTTTGTGAGCCAACATCCCCTGCGGAGAGTCAGGATCCGTTGGCTTGATGAATGTTTTGCCGCCGATCGAGACTTCTTCGCTTTCTTCACTCATTTTAGAAAGAGCGTTGTTCATCGATTGAGATTCACTGAATTCCATTCGAGTGAAAAGTTCCATTGGAAGCTCTGATCCCGGGCCCATGCCTTCGAATGCTTCGATGTTGTCCGGTAGGCTCATTGCTCCGAAGACGCGCGAGATTGCGGATGGATCCATCTCTTCCGGATTGACGCCAGGCAGCGTCTGCATTTTGTCTTGAAGGTCGAGCTGTTTGCCGAGTTCCGAATTGACAATTTTGTCCATATTAATTTCGAAACGGACAACCGATTTTTCTTTCGCTGCGAGCGGCGTTTGCTGAGCGACGGCTGGCGCGGTGACCAGACAGAGTGAAACAACGGCGAGGGAAAGTAATGCGGTGCGCATTGATTTAGACTCCAGTGAAAATTGAGGTTGAACCGGGCAGACGAATGCTGTTCGAAGCCGGGATTAATTTTGTTCTGCTCTATATTGAGATTAGATCTTTGATTCGATGAACGTTACGGCCTCTTTAATAGCCTGTTCAATCTTTTCAGGATTTTTGCCGCCCGCCTGAGCAAGGTCCGGTTTCCCACCGCCGTTACCGCCAACAACTGGCGCCACGGTTTTTACCCAATCGCCAGCCTTTATACCGCGTTCCACGAGGTCCCGCGACAGGCCAGCAATCATCATTACCTTCCCAGGACCCGGTGAAGTTGCAAAAAATACCGCAACTGGGTTGGTTTTCTTCCGAATTTGATCGATTAATTGGCGAAGCAGGTCCGGAGTCGCCACTTCAATCGCTTTCGCGATCACAAGGATGTCGCCTTTTTGCACACCTTCGGCGATCAGTTCGTCCGCAGAAAGATCCGCTGCACCTTCGAGTTTCTCAAGCTGATCAAGCAGCGATTGTTTCTCATCAAGCAGTGCCTGAGCTCGAGCTTTAAGTTCGGTTGTCGGTACGTTGAGTTGGCTCGCAGCCTGGAAGAGGGAGTTTCGAATCTGAGCATAGCTTGCGTCCGAGTTTGCAGGCCCAAGGTCGACGACCGTTTCTTTCGAAGACTTCTTTCCCGATGCGGCCTGTTTCTTCAAGTCACGGACTTCATCAGCCAGCCCCTTCACTGCCGGACCAACTTGCAGTGGAGCCACGCTTAACAGCTTTGATACTTCGTCCGCCGCCGCTTTGACTTGTTGTTGACTCTCAAGAGCACGTTTGCCAGTGAGTGCTTCGATCCGACGTGTGCCAGCGGCCGTGCCAGATTCGGAGACGATTTCGAACGCCATCACGTCGGCACTGTTGTTTAGGTGTGTGCCGCCGCAGAGTTCTTTGCTGAATTCGCCAATCGAAACCATGCGAACGGGATCCGGATACTTTTCACCGAACAGCATCATGGCTCCGGCTTGCTTGGCATCGTCAAGTGAAACGGTTTCCCACTTAACTTCCACGCCTTGGCTGATTTTCTCCAGCGTCATCGTTTCGATCGCCGCGAGTTTCTCACTGGGAATGGCTCCTTGGTTGGCAAAGTCAAAACGAAGTTTGTCGTCGTCGACGCGTGAACCTCGTTGAGTTGCATGTTCGCCAAGGTTCTGCTGCAGGGCGTAATGCAAAATGTGCGTCGCCGAGTGGGCTCGACATACAGCGTCGCGTCGATCGAGATCAACCGATGCAGTGACTGTGTCGCCAACTTTTAGCGTTCCAGATTTGACGGTTCCAACATGAAGAAACAGGTCGCCTGATTTTTCCATCTCAGAAACTTCGAATTCAACGCCATCGTTATTTAGTGCTCCGAAGTCGCTCTCTTGACCACCAGAACGAGCATAAAACGGCGTCTCGGAAAGCACGATCACGCATTGACCGTTGGAGGCATCGATTTCTTCGAGAGAAGATGATGCGTCGCCGATTCCCAGTACCGTCGCCGTGCCCGAAGTCGCGTCGTAGCCAGTGAACGTTGTCTTTTTGAGTTTGTTCTTGAACTCGTCAATCGGGCCGGAGTTCCCCATGACGCCGTCGACGAGCGTTCCACTGGCTTCGCCGTGACGATCCATCTCCTTTTGAAATTCGTCCCAATTGAAACCGAGTTCAGACTCAGCCGCCAATTCAGCAGTTAACTCCGGCGGCACGCCACGAGTCTGAAACAGTCTGGCAGCTTCTGCGGCATCGATCTCGGTTGCCTTTTGTTGCTTGCCTTCTTCGATCATCTGCTCGACAAATCGCAAATTGTTTTCGATCAAATGATAGAAGTCGGACTCTTCATTGGTGATCGCGTTTTTAACGCTGTCAACGGTTTGACTGAGTTCTGGATAGGGAACTTTCAGTGAGTCAACAACTGCCGGAACCAATTGAGCCAAGAACGGATCACGCAAACCGATTTGGTAACCTTGCAAGACTGCTCGCCGAAGTAACCGTCTGACGGTGTAGTTTTCTTTCTCTTTGCCCGGCAAGACGTTTTCGTGAATCGCCATCGTGCAAGCGCGAACGTGATCGGTGATGCGTCGCATGCGACGGCCGTTGTCCGTGTTGGGTTCGTACTTGATGCCGCAAATTTCTGCGGCGGCGTGCACGATCGGCAGCAGTGAATCGATGTGAAAGTTTGTTTCGGCTCCCTGCATGGTCGCCGCCATTCGCTCCAGCCCCATGCCGGTGTCGATGTTTTTGTTGGGCAGAGGTGTCAGATTGTTTGGCGGATCGCCGCCACGATTGAACTGAGTGAAAACAAGGTTCCAGATTTCACACTCAGGACCGTCGTCCGGATGGAAGAAAATTTCGCTGCACGGTCCGCAGACTCCATCCGGACCATCGGTCGGAGCTCCGGCTGGCCAGAAGTTGTCGTGCTCCCCAAGTCGCTCGATACGATTCAGCGGCAGGCCGACTTCCTTGTGCCAAATGTCAGAGGCTTCGTCATCGTCCAGATAGACAGTGACGGTGAGTCGTTCAGGGTCGATGCCCATCCACTTTTTGTCGGTCAGAAATTCCCAAGCCCAATGGATGGCATCCTTTTTGAAGTAGTCGCCGAAACTGAAATTGCCCAGCATCTCAAAAAAGGTGTGATGGTATGCGGTGCGGCCAACGTTTTCGATGTCGCCAGTACGGAGGCACTTTTGCGAACTGGTCGCGCGCGTGAACTCAAGTTCCACGTTGCCTAAGAAGTGATCCTTGAACGGATTCATTCCGGCGGGCGTAAACAAGACGGTTGGATCCCATTTTGGAACCAGCACGTCGCTCGTGCAGACGGTGTGGCCTTTGGACTTGTAGAAGTCGAGATAGCGTTGGCGGATTTCGTCAGTTTTCATAGTTCAGCGATTGTTAACGTGATGGAAGTCAGCAATATATCGCGGCGGCGACAAAGCGAACAGATAGTAGCAGGCCACGCAGGCGGTTACTTTTCCAACAAACTGTCGAACACTTCTTGTGCACTGCGGATGTTGGTTCCTGAAGCTGCCGACATTGGGATCGGAACGTCGTCCATGCGAACGAAATCACCGGTCGAGCTCCAGCCCGGAGCCCCCACGAAGACTTGGAGGTCCGCTGAAGAATATGTGTTCGCTGGAAAATCAGAAAGCACAATAACGGGAATCGTTTTCAGCCACGAAACGGTCTCCGCGTCCAGTTTATTTTCAAACGGCTCGCAGACTCCGATGTCGCACACGATCAGTAAGTCGCACTCTCGTCGCGTAACGACGGAGGCGGTTGAGTACTCAAGGCCATTGTAAGTTGGGCCGTCTTTTGAAAATCGTACAGCGTTTGGGAAGCCGCATAGCGAAGTCAATACATTGTTCGCGCCGATACCATTTCGATCATTTCTCAATGAGCCCATGACAAAACGCGTGTGGTTGTTTAGCGATCGTACTACCTGAAACCACTGATCCGTCGTTGCATCAAAACTGGCATCAGTTTGCGGCGGTTTGCCAACGAATACGGAACCGTAAGCCGCCGCAGTCAAAGTTTTGAGAAGCCCGGATTGCTTCTCGATATCATCGTCGTGGAGCCCGATTCGCAACCGTTGGACGAAAGGCAACGCTTCATCGGAACTCAGTTCGATGAACTCATCTGCGATTTTGGCGGTTTCTGTTTTACGATCATCGATCACGATCAGTCGTTTCGCGGGCTTCGTTGCATTGCGAACAAAACGTTCAATGAAACGCGGGTGTGTGGTCATGGGATCGCAAAACCACAGCACAACGACGTCCGATCGATTTACGACTTCGCCCAGCGTCGCGGTGACTTTTCCATACCGTTGAAACGAAGCCATCGAGCCGCGGCCGAGATTGCTCCAGCCAGAGTCGATTCCCGTGAAGAATCGATCGGCGACTTTGGTGGCAGATTGTTGAGCTTTCGTTGTCAGGTTTTCAATGCCGGTGATCAGAGCCGAGTTTGCTTTTGCGAGCAACTTTCGCGCGTCGGCAATCTGCTGATCGAAATCCGTCGATGGCGTCGCATTGGAGTCAAAGCGAGCGGCAAACCACTTTGCGCCGACCTCGCATTGAGAGGCTTCGAGTGGGACTTTCGAATCTGCTGAACTGGTCAAGCCATCACAAAGACAGCTGCATCCGGGACAAACCCGACGTTGGCTACTCATCGTCAGAAGAATCCTCTGACGACGGCGTGGTTGTTGAAGGTGGTTCTGGCTCTGGTTGTTTTTCGCGAGGCGGCGTTTCGCCAGATTTGATCTTCGCCAATCGTTGCTTCGCCTCTTCGACAAACTTCCGAACTTCAGGATTAGTCGCCTTACTCATTGAGTCATACAATTCAATGATTGAGCCGTAAATCGCGGCAGCTTCAGTCGTGTCAGACTCGGCCGCACTTTTCAATGCGTAGCGGATACTCTTCAGGTTTGTTTTGGCCTGTTTGATCGCATCCTCGCGAATTTTCAAACGGAAACTTTTGGCGGCGTCAACGCAATCGCGGTCTCGATTCGATAGGTCCGGGTTCGGATCGTGAACCCGGACGAATGCATCCATTCGAATGTTTGCAGCCTCAAAATTGGCTTTCGCCAAATCAGCAATCTCCATGAACTGTCGTTCAATTTCGGTCAACAGTTCCGGGCCGGTCAATCTTGAGCGAGCTTCGAGCCTCTTCGAAAGTTGAGAATAGTACTTCGTGGCTTTGCCAAATTCGTGAATTCGTCGGACCGTCGCGATGCGTTCGTCGTCCGGATACGAAGTCATGAAGCTTTCCGTCTGCACCAACACCGATTGCGGACGCGACGATTGAATTTCAGTGTAGAGCTGATCGGCGGAAGGAATTTTTTGTGATCGCGTGAACAGAAATGTCCCCAAGGCGACCACGCCCAAAAGCATCAGCAGCGTCGGCAGAATGCCCTTGCCATATTGTGACTCGATTGGATCGTCGTCATTAGAAAGCACGACTTCTCGGTCGGCTTGGCCAACTCGATTGTAAAAATCAGGACGCCCAACCTTTAGTTTTTTAGGTGGCTTACCAACAGGAAGAGGGCTTTCCTCCGCCACTGTTTTGTCGGCACGGGTCGGATGCTCAGGAGGCATGCTATCCCGTTTCTTGCTTGATGTTGAATCGTCTTCGAAATGAGCGACCGTCGCCATGTCTCTGTCTAAGCGTTGAGTGTGACTTTCTTTGTCAATGTTCGACTTACGTCCCGTTTCCGCGGTCTTCGCTTCGCTGTGACCTTTGAGCGCAGTTTCGATGTCCGCAAGTTGATGACTTAGTGCGAGGGCCGTGGCGATTCTTCGCTCAGGTTTCTTCTCCATCAATTTCGCAATCAGGTTCTCCATTTCTTCGGGCACATTGGGAACCGCATTGCCAATTCGAGGAGCAGGAACACGCGTCAAATTTCGAAGCGACTCTTCGATTGAGTTGGCTGAAAAAGGCGGTCTTCCTGACATCAGCGTGTATAGCACAGCACCGAGGCTATATAGATCGCTGCGAAACGTTACGGTTTCACCTTTTGCTTGCTCGGGGCTCATGAAGTCCATCGTGCCGACGATGTTCTCGCCGGTGTTCTGACTGGAGCCGAAACTCTTGGCGATTCCAAAGTCAGTGATCTTTACCGAATTAAAATCGGTCATCAAAAGATTGCCGGGTTTGAGGTCCCGGTGGATGATGCCGCGATCGTGGGCGTGTCGCAAACCCTGACAAACATCTTTGGCGACTTGAAGGCATTCTCGCCAGTTGAATCGGTGACCTTTCTTTTGCATCTGAAACAGGCTGTTGCCTTCGATCAGCTCCATCGAAAAGAACAAATTGCCATCTTCTTGGCCATAGCTGATCAGCTTAACAATGTTGGGGTGATCCAATTTCAGAAGTGCCTGAATTTCTGATTCGAACCGACCGCGAAAGTGATCGTCGTTGCAATAAAAAGGCGAAAGGACCTTCACAGCGTGGAGTTCCCCCGTGTCGCGATGGCGTCCTCGGAAGACGGTTCCCATTCCGCCGCGGCCAAGCGTCCCCTCAAATTCGTATGGGCCGAGTTTTTTCATTGGAGCTAGGGAATCTTGGAGCCGGGGAATCTTCAGGGGGCAATATTCGCCCTGATTGTAAACGCTACCGACGATACACTCTACTGTCGTTAGACCCACTTCTGAAAATGTGATTTGTTGGAAAACTCAAAGTCGATGGCAGATTCCGGGAAAACTCCACAACTTCATCCAGCAGCTTTGCCTCCGTCAGAGTTGCTTGCAGGCTGTGAGACTCAGCGGACACGTCGCGGCGGGCCCGGCGGGCAGCATCGAAACAAAACAGAGACCGCGATCGTGATTACACATCGGGAGACTGGCGTCAGCGGGCAGGCCAGCGAACGTCGCAGTCAGCATGACAATCGAGAAGTTGCCTTGTTCCGACTTCGGTTAAACTTAGCGATCGCAGTTCGAAGCAAAAAGGACGCTGCGGACGAGTCGCTGTTGCCGAGTGAACTTTGGCGTGGCCGAGTCATCGGCGGCAAGCTGCAGGTCAATGTGAGCCATTCAGATTTTCCGACGTTGGTCGCCGAAGCATTGGATTGGATTCTGGCTTACGAGTTCGATTTGGCGACTGCGGCCAAAAAGCTTGGTCTGTCAACTTCGCAGTTGGTGAAGTTCCTGAAGCTCTGCCCAGAAGCTTGGCAAATGATTCAACAAAAACGGCACGCTCAAGGTTTGCCAAGATTGAAGTGACCTAGTGCCGCGTCTAGTTTCAGAACTGGGGTTGGCGACTCAATTTGACTCTGAAAAACAAATGCGAGTTCGAAGTGCCAACTCCAAAATCAATGCTCGACGCGGCACTAACGTTTTTCAAGCCATTGCGCCGAACCGAATTTTTTGGTCTCGATTTCGTGAGCGCGGGTTTGCTCATTGGTAGAGGTTTCGTCGGCAACGAATGTGATGCCCAGTGTTTCCTCCAACCGTTGGCGAACACCGTCGATCAAGCATTGAACATCAACTTCGACGCCGCTTTGTTCCTTCAATCCCGGAAGCTCCGGAGCAAACTCGGATTTGGAAAGCAGCAAGCTTCCGTGTTGGATCAGAGTGTTCTTCAGGCGGCGTTGAGCGCTACCGCCGACTTTTGCTCCGTCGCAAATCAGGTCACCGACGGCTCGGCGTTGAAAGCAGAGAAACGGATCGTCTTTGGAAGCCTTCACGGTTTCGTCCGCTGTTGCTTCGTAAAGCGATACCGCAATGCCCTGCTCCGCCAACGATTTTCGGATGGCGTGATGCACGATGTCGTACAAGTCCACACTTGCTTTCGCGATCGTTCCTGCGGTCGCAACGCAAAGGCTATAAGTCAGTTCGTCGTCATGAACAATCGCTCCACCGCCGGATGCTCTTCTGACGATTGGGCAATCTATGCTGGGTGAATGCGAATCGCGGTTCTTCGCTTTTTGGAAATAGCCCAACGACAAGGTCGCTGGTGTCCAGCGATAGAATCGCAAAGTGGTTTGGCCTGAGACGGCGGTCGATTCAAGGATCGCTTGATCGATCGACATATTGATCGCTCCAGCCATCGCCGGATGGATGATAAGACGGCCAGTTTTTGATGCGGATGACATGAGAGCGAGTTTCTAAACACCTTTTCCACGTTCGACGAGTCACAAGTTGAATCGTTACGAACGTTTCTGATTCTCCAAACAAATCGATCGGAACGCCAGAGGCTAACGCAGACGTTGAGTTTACCGCTCGAAACTTTCAGGTAAGGAACGTCACTCGAAACCGGTGGCTGAAATCAGATTTTCGCACTGGGAATGCAAGGCATCAATGTTACTTTGGCGGCACGAAGATTTACCAAAAAGGAATTTGAAAAAGATGCCAGAAACCAAGTCTCCCGCTAACGAAGTTTCCATTTCCGACGAAACGATCCAGCAATCCAAGCCCTTCATTGGCCAATGGAATGGCTTGATCAGCACCACCAACTGGGACAAGGGAGAGATTATCTCCAAGTGGCGTGCGTCACTGAAGAAAGCTGACGCTTCGGTTAATGAGTACTCTGACGAAGCGTGGTGCCAATTGGTTGGCGGCGTGACGCCACAGCACGTTGGTCGACTCCGTCGTACGTTTGATCGGTTCGGTAAGGACTTCAAGGAATATGAAGGGCTCTACTGGAGTCACTTCTATGCGTCGCTCGATTGGGACGATGCAGAAATGTGGCTTGAGGGTGCGATTCAAAACAAATGGTCGATCTCGCAGATGCGACATCAGCGTTGGGAGACGCTCGGCAGCGACCCGAACGACCAGCCGCGAGCCAGCGATGTCGTTGCCACGGAGCTGGCAGAAGAATCACAGACACTTGCTTTGTCGGAACAGAATCGTAAGAGCGATCCGAACTACGTTGAAGGTCCAGTGCACGAGGGACCAGACTTTGGCGACGAAGATAGCGGTAAGGATTCGAAGTCTTCCAAGGGAGATGGCGTCGCGACGCTGTCCGACGAAGATTCAGAGGTCGAAGAGTTCATCGCCAAGCCATTCGAGTCATTCACCGATTTGCCGGAGGACGTTTTGGATGCCTTGAACGCTTTCAAGATTGCGATCATCACTCACAAAACTGCAGAGTGGGAAGAAGTTTCCCGCGACGACATGATGGATCTTCTTGATGCGTTGAAGCAACTGGTTCGTACGACGACGTAGTGGACCAGCAGAATTGCGAAGCCTTCACTTTTGTTCCAAACTTCGCCACATGTACCAACTGGCGATCGAAGCATACGGTCGCCAAGGCTCTGCGATTGACTCCATCTCTTTCTTGTTGGGTAGCTCGCTCAGCCCATACACATTCTTTACTGCGGTTTTGACACCAAGATCGTCCACCGGCAAGACATCCAGTCTCGCCAGCGAAAAGATCAAAAACATTTGAGCCGTCCAACGGCCGATGCCTTTCACTTGAATTAACGATTCGATGATTGCTTCGTCATCAAGTTTGTTGATTGTAGCCAGATCGATATCACCGTCGACGACATGTTGCGACAGCGATTGGATGTAGTTGGCTTTCTGCCGCGATAGGCCGACGGCTCGAAGTTCATCGACCGAGAAGTTCAGGATGGTTTCTGCGCAGTAAAGCTGACCACGTTTGGGTGTTGTCTTGCGATTATCCTTGATCGCCGTTTCCAAGCGTCCTTTGATCGCAGTTGCCGCTGCGGTAGCGATCTGTTGCGAGACGATTGAACTTACGAGCGTCCCAAATCGATCCCGCCGTGCTTTGGTTGTGAATGGGCCAACGGCTTTGATGATGGCCGCTAGTTTCGGATCGCATTTACGAAGGTGGAGCCTGGCGGATTTGATGTGTTGTGCAGAGAAGGACATTCAGTTATCGCGGAAAATGGTGAGCAGATTTACCAATACAAGCTCGAAACGCAAGCTTTGAAGTTGCAGTTTAGTGCGGAAAGCACGGCATGTATTAGCCATGGACGCAAGTCCATGGAAACGGTGACGCATTAATCGGCAGTCCTGAAAGGACGACAGGGAAATCCGGTAGTGCAAAGCTTGGCTCCTGCCGTGCCTTAGGCACTCTTGGCCAATTCACTAACCCTAACCACTAACCACGGACTTGCGTCCATGGCTACAAAATGTCGTCACTTCGTGACTGGAAGTGTGCAACTTCAAAACGCGCAAGCGAGTGAATCGACGGGCCGCCAAGCTATTCACTCGCTTTCGGGCTTGGAGTGTTGTGAGCCAGCAACAGGCATGTCCGTGCGAGCCAGTTCCGAATATCATAAACGTATGTGGCAACTCGAACGAACTGATTTTGAACAACGCAAGAAGATTCTGGCTCAGGATCGAGCGACATTCGCGGCAGCCAAAATTGAACGGGTGCTCGCTTTCACCAGTCTCGTTCGCCAAAAGAACGCATTCTTTCAATCGCGACTTCAGCCTATCGGCGAAGTTTCGAACCTGAATGATTACGCGAAAATTCCTCTGCTGCGAAAGCCCGACCTGATCGGTGAAAACGGTTACGCCGCGAATCTTACTTTCGAGCCAACTCAATACAGTCGCTTTCACCGAACGTCCGGAACAACAGGACGACCTCTGGCAGTTGTCGATACGGCCGAAGATTGGCAATGGTGGATGGAGGCTTGGCAATACGTTCTCGATTCCGGACACGTCGGCGCGAAAGATCATGTCTTGATGGCGTTTAGCTTTGGGCCGTTCGTCGGATTTTGGTCGGCGTTTGATGCGGCGGTTGAAAGAGGATGTCTCGTGATTCCGACGGGAGCCTTGAGCACCGAAGCCCGACTGGATCTGATTCAGTCGTCCAAGGCAACTGTGCTGTTTTGCACCCCAAGCTACGCGTTGCATTTGGCTCAAGTTGCCGAAGAGAAAAAAATTCGCTTACCCGAGACTGCGGTCGAAAGAATCATCGTCGCCGGGGAGCCGGGTGGATCAGTCGCAGAAATCCGCAATCGAATCGAATCAAATTGGGGGGCATCCGTCGTCGATCACGCCGGGGCAACGGAAGTTGGCCCCTGGGGATTCGCGGACTCCGATGGAACCGGATTGTTCGTGAACGAGTCCCAGTTCTATCCTGAGTTTTTAGATGTTGACTCGGATGAGCTGTTGGATTCCTGCTCTCCAATGAGTGAAGGGAAAATCTGTCAACTTGTGCTGACGACGATTGGGCGACTTGGCTGTCCGGTTCTTCGCTACGTGACGGGTGATCTTGTTCGACCAACTTGGAAAAAGGATTCGCCGTTTGTATTTCTGGACGGCGGTGTGCTCGGGCGGGCTGATGATATGATGATCATTCGAGGCGTCAACGTTTTTCCAACGGCCGTCGAAAAAATTCTGCGAGGCTTCGACGAAGTTGAAGAATTTCAATTGATTGCTTGGCGAGACGGTCAGATGGATCAGTTGAAGATTCGCGTCGAAGATCGGCTGAATCAGCCAAAACGAATCGCAAATGAAATTCAGTTGCGACTTGGTTTACGAGTCGAAGTAGAAGTCGTCGAAGCGGGCTCGTTGCCCCGTTTTGAGATGAAGGGCAAACGATTTTTGGACCAGCGATAATGTTGCATCCCGTTGAACTTGAGAAAACAGAAGCTCGCAGTCTCGTGATTGTCTGGAACGATGACGTTCGCCATGAGATCCCGTTTTCAGCTTTGCGCAAAGGTTGTCACTGCGCTCATTGCAACGAAGAGCGAATCAACCCTAAGCCCAAACCGCCAGCGAACCAATTGAATGTACTGTCGGCGGCCGAAGCACGGCCATTGGATATTGAAGTCATGCATCCGGTAGGCAACTACGCCTACAACATTCACTTCTCCGACGGTCACCAAGCCGGAATCTACACGTTTGACTTGCTGCGACAGATCGGCGACGCAGCCGAAGATCATGCAAAAAAGTAAACGTAGCAGAACTCGTCAAGCCTTCCGAAGCCTTGGCGAAAACCCGGAAGTCTTGACGACTTCCGCCGCTTGCTAAATGAGCTTCAATGAACCGTGGAGATTATGTGCGAAGACTGAAACCGCTAGCAGTCTTGTGCTTTAGTTTCAAGCTGTGCGTTCCAGCAGTCCCGCAGCTAAAGCTGCCAAAGCACCCGGTCGAACTGTCCGGATAGGTCTGTGCGTTTTTTCGCCAGCATCATTAAATTCGACAGGGCGAACTCTAGGAGTTGCTCAAGCTCAATGTTCAGTACCAGTTTCATCATCACGCTCATTGGCATCGCACTGTGCGCTATCGCACTGTTGTCTGTTGTTTCGTGGGCTGGGCAGTCGCTGATTTCGCTGTCGGGAACGCGGCAGGCTCACGATGATTCGACTCGAACGATGCGGACGGCCATCCGAAATCGATCGGAGCCCAAACAAGCGGCCTCAGAAATCGGTGCTTGGAACGGGTATCGCGACTTTATTGTCGCGAAAATCGTTCGCGAATGCATTCACACGACGTCGCTCTATCTCGCACCTGAAGACGGCAAGCCAATCCCGGGTTTCAAACCCGGCCAGCACATCACACTGCGGTTTCAACTCGAAGGAAAATCGAAACCTCTGGTCCGATGTTATTCACTTTCCTGTGGCCCCGGAAAAGCGTACTACCGTGTTTCGGTGCGACATGTTGAAGACCGCGGGGGCGACAAAGGCCCCGGAGTCGTCTCGAACATCATCAACACAAAGTCCAAAGTCGGCGATCGAATTCCGATCAAAGCTCCTTCGGGGCACTTCTTTCTTGATGAAGAATCAAGTGACGTCGTTGTGCTTCTGGCGGGCGGCATCGGAGTTACGCCGATGGTGAGCATGCTGGATCGATTGATTCAAACTCAGAGCCAGCGTTCGGTCGTGCTCATTCACGGGTCACGGAACGGAAATGAGCAACAGTTCAAAGAATGGTTGCGAGAATGTTCGAGCAAGTATCCGAACGTGCATGTTGTTAGTTGCTATTCCCAGCCGCTCCCAAGCGATGTCCAAGGCGTTGACTATCAAGCCGAAGGTTTCGTTACGCTCGATTTGTTGAAGGCGTTGTTGCCAAGTCCGCAGTGTCAGTTTTACCTTTGCGGTCCGCCTCCGTTTATGGATTCCCTTTACAACGGGCTTGGCGAATGGGGCGTTGAAGAATCTCGGATTAACTTTGAGCAGTTTGGTCCTTCGACGATCAAGAAATCTTCAGCCGGACATTCGGAAGTGCACGACGAGCCCGATCCAGTTACGTTTTGTGAATCCGATGAAATTGCGCTCTGGAGCTCAAGCTTTAATTCGATTCTTGAGATGGCGGAAGCCAACGATGTTGAAATCGAATCCGGTTGCCGTGCCGGCAGTTGCGGGACTTGCGAAACGGCAATCGCCGCTGGAAAAGTACGCTACACGACTGGCGAAGAAGTTAACTGCAATCCAGGCTGTTGCCTTCCGTGCATTGCCGTTCCCGACGGTCCACTCGAGTTGGAGGCTTAAGGAAGTGTTCAGAAAAAAGTGTTCAGTGTTCAGGATTTGTGCCCTCGCTATCGCGATTTGCGTCATTGCTTCTTCGGGTTCGAGTTGCTTTGCGCAGGGACTGGTGTGCGATCCGTCGAAAGTCGAGACTTGGGAGGCGTGTGCGAAGTGCCATGGAAGCGAAATTCAAGTGTGGCGACAGACTCCGCACTTCAAAACGTTCAAGGAACTTTCTCGAAATCCGAAAGCCAGAGAAATCTGCTCCAAGATGGGACTAAGTTCCGTCAAACGTAGTGATGTTTGCATCGATTGTCATTTCACCATGCAAGAAATTGACGGTCGCAACAAAGCCGTATCTGGAATCTCATGCGAGTCCTGTCATGGTGCGTCGCGTGATTGGTTGACGCTGCACAACGATTACGGTGGGCCGACTGCAACCAAAGAAACCGAAACCGAAAGTCATCGCCAAAAACGATTGAAGCAAAGTGCCAAATACGGCATGAACAATACTCGCGATCTGTATTCGATTGCCATGAACTGCTACAGCTGCCACATGGTGCCCAATGAAGACCTCGTCAACATTGGCGGTCACACCGCTGGAACCAAAGAGTTCGAACTGGTCCGGTATTCACAAGGACAAGTCCGTCACAACTTCCTTCGCAGCGATGGTGTAACGAATGAACCAGCCAGTCAAAATCGATTGCGGATGATGTATGTCGTTGGGCTGATTGCGGATCTCGAATTTAGCACGCGTGCCACTTCGATCGCCACGGAAAACAACACTTACGGAATCAACGTCGCTGAGCGAGCAGCTTCGTCGGCGGTGAAGCTTTTTGAGCTACAAAAGACATTCAAGAATGACTACGTTCAAAGCGTATTGGAAGCTTTCTCAAAAGCAAAGCTCGACACCAATAACTACGACCAACTCAATTCGATTGCTGACGAAATTCAGGAAGCTGGACGTAAATTTTCAGTGAAACACGACGGTAGCGAGATGGCGTTCGTGGATGATCTCTTGCCGTCGCCCAGCCAATACAAGTAACCAGGAATCACGGATGGAAAACGCAACACGGATCAATTTTCCGGCTCGCTGGAGTGAGCCTCTGGATCCGAATATGAACGTCGGCATTGTCGACGGTCTGTTGAAGGTTGCGCCGTTCACTGGTATGGATCCGGAAAGCTTTACTCCATCGACGCCGCTTTCGGGAATCTTGCTGAACGACTCGCGACTACATGAGTTGGAAAAAGGTGACATCATTGTTCGCGAAGGCGACTATGGTGGCAGCGCGTTCTTGATCGTTTCTGGGGAAGCACTCGTGTCGACGAAAAGTCTTCCGCCTGAAGTGCTTGGCCGTGGACAAAAGGAACGCAAAGGCTGGGGCAAAGCGATCGCCCAATTGTGGCGAAATTCAAATCAGGTCGAAGAGCGAGACCCTTCCAAACAGCGAAAGTCAATACAAACCGGTGCTTCGACTGACTTGACGGGTCTGCGGGATAACTCGACCGGAACGCACGTGTTCTTGCACGATATTCCACGAGTGATTCCGCGCGAACACTCAATCGCGCTCGGCGAAGGAGAGATTTTTGGAGAGATCTCGGCACTGACTCGCTCGGCTCGATCGGCGACCGTCGTTGCGAATTCAAAAATGCAAGTGCTCGAAATTCGCTGGCAAGGCTTCCGCGAAATGATGCTCCGCAACAAAGCGATGGGCAAGCACATTGAGCAGAACTATCGCGAAAGTAGTTTGCAGAGCCACCTGCGCGAAACGGAGATCTTTCGAGACCTCTCCGATGACACGATTCGAAAGCTTGCCGAGCGAACGATTTTTCAAACGTTCGGCAACTATCAATGGTCGCACAACTTTAAGTCGACGCTCAAGAAAGATATCTCTCAACGAATCCTCAAAGAACCTCTCATCGCCGAACAAGGTGACTACGTTGATGGATTGATTCTGATTCGCAACGGATTCGCTCGGCTTAGTCGAAAACACGGAGAGGGACATCAGACGATCGCCTATCTGGGAAAAGGCGACACGTTCGGCTTTCGCGAGGTCGCTCACAACTGGTCCACCGATCAGCAACGGCCATGGATGCTCAGTTTGCGTTCGCTGGGCTTCGTTGATGTCCTGAAGATTCCAGTGACAGTGTTGGAAGAATTCGTCCTGCCGCAAATTGCTCAAACAAAATTTCCTCCTCCTCTACCCGATTTGAACAAGGGGGTCGGCGCAGAAAATCGTCGCTTGACGCCACGAGCCAAATCGATGGAGCCCGGATTGATGGAGTTTCTAGTCGAAAATCGATTCACCAACGGCACACAAGCCATGATGATCGATATGGACAGGTGCACGCGATGCGATGACTGTATTCGTGCCTGTGCTTCAACGCATGATAATAATCCGCGTTTCATTCGTCACGGTCAGATCCATGATCATTGGATGATCGCCAACGCGTGTATGCACTGTCTGGATCCGGTCTGCATGATCGGCTGTCCAACAGGAGCCATTGGACGAGATCGTGAATCAGGAAACGTGACGATCAACGACGCGACCTGCATCGGATGCACGACCTGTGCCAACAACTGTCCGTATCACAACATTCGAATGGTTGAGATCAACGACAGCAAAGGTCAGCCGATCGTCGACCAACAAACTTCATTGCCGATCGTCAAAGCCACCAAATGCGATTTGTGTCTTGAGCAACCTTCCGGACCAGCGTGTCAACGAGCCTGTCCACATGATGCGTTGGTTCGAATCGATATCAGTTCTGCTCACGACGTGATGGATTGGACACGGCAATAGCATGAAATTCCTGTCACAGATGAACAAGTTCTCGCGTCGCCGTTTGAAGAACGCTGCGATCACCATTGCCGTGATCGCGATGCTGGCCGTCGTCGTATCATGGATGGATCGATCACTTTTGCACAGTAGTTTTCTGACTGGTTACGTTCTGATCGGAAGCCTGTTTTTGCTTGCCGCTTTCGGAATGCGGAAACGCTTGCCGATGATCAGCGGGATCGGAAGTGCCGCTTTTTGGATGCAGATGCACATCTATGTTGGCTTGGGTTCGTTCGCGGTCTTTGCAATGCACGTCGCGTTTCGAATTCCCGATGGGATCCTCGAATCGATTCTTGCGATGCTGTACTTCGTGGTTTTCTTCAGTGGTATCTACGGAATTTACGTGACGCGAACCATTCCGCGGAAGCTGACTTCAGTCGGCGAAGAAGTAATCTTCGAACGGATTCCGGCCTTCAAGCGTAAGCTTGCCCGTCGAGCCCAAACGCTTGTTATTGAAGCTTGCGAAAGTACACCTGTCCTCGCAAACTTCTACGTCAATCGACTGTCGCGATTTTTTGAATGTCGTCGTGGTCTGGCCTACATGGTGATGCCCAATGGAAGAACGCGGCGAAATCTGATTGCTGAAATTGAAGAATTGGATCGTTTTCTGGCAGATAAAGATCGCCGCATCAGTCGCGAGTTGGCCATCATGGTTCGCAAGAAAGACGACTTGGACTACCACACTGCGATGCAGGGACGACTGAAGCTCTGGCTGTTCGTTCACATCGCAATCACGTATAGCCTGTTGATTTTCTCTGTCGTCCACGGAGTCCTTGCACACGCATTCGGCGGAGGGCTTTCATGACATTGAAGTCCACTGACAACATCCGAAAAATGCAGGACTTTGCTGATTCACAGTACCATCGTCCGCATGATCCCCACGTCACGATTCCCGCGGGCCCACCGCAACCGTACGACATCAAAAAAGACGGAAGTTGGGAAGAAGGTGACGTTCAGGTCATCAAGCGACCATCGCTACGACGTCGCCGCACCGTTTTGACATTGTCTGTGATCGCGTTCACGATCGGGTCACTGATGATTGTGCTTTCGTCGCCGTACAGCAAAGAATTCTTGGCACCGGGACCACTGAACTCCAGCCATGCTCAGCTGTTGGCGGGAAAAGGCGCCGATCGATGTGCGGCATGTCATTCCGGTTCGACTTCTTCAGCATTCGGTTGGGTTGCTCATGCCTTTTCGGGAGCCTCCAACAAGCTAACCCAATCTGAGCTCTGTCTCGAATGTCATAAGTCGACGTTGAACGAGCAGTTTGCACTCAATCCGCACAGCGTCGATCCGGTTCAGCTTTCGCAGAAGACAGCAACGTTTCAGAATGCGTCGTTCGTTTCCAATCTGTCGATGCCGCCAGTCAGTTCCGACAACAAGATCGCCTGTAGCGCCTGTCATCGCGAGCACAAAGGAAATATTGACTTGAAGGCGATGACGGATTCGCAGTGTCAGAGTTGCCATCAGGAAAATTATCACAGCTTCGAAGACGATCATCCCGAGTTCACAAATTGGCCCAAACCCTCGCGACAGCAAATCGCCTTCGATCACTCGACGCACTCCGGGAAACACTTTCCATCAAAGAACGCTTCGTTTGACTGCAGCCAATGTCATTTAGATGACGCCTACAAGAACGCAAAAATTCAAGCTCCGTTTGAGCAAGCGTGTGCGTCCTGTCACGAGAAAGACATCGTCGACAGCGGAATGGACGGGTTTGCATTGTTCTCGTTGCCAATGCTGGACATGAAAGCCATCGAAGCTCAGGATCTTGACGTCGCGTCTTGGCCGTTGGTCGCAACGGGAGGCTTCGACGGTCCATTGCCGGCCGCGATGCGGTTGCTGTTGATGGCGGACCCGGATGCGAATCTGATTCTGGCGACGAAGTCCAAGTCGTTTGATTTTTCTGACTTCGATCCTGACAACGAAGGCGATGTCGCTGAAGCCGTGACGCTGGTTTGGTCGATCAAACGTTTGCTTCATGAGCTCAGTTTGAACGGAAAGCCTGCGATGAAGCGGCGGTTGGAGCTGGCGTTGGGACGCGACGTGGACGATGTTCAAGTCAACAAAATGTTGGCCGGTCTCGATGCTCCTGCGTTTGCAGCGGCAGCGCGACGCTGGCTGCCAAGCTTAAGCAAAGAAGTCAAAGCAAAATTCGGCGGCGGCGATGAGATGGGCGTTTCTGAACTGGGGAGGCAACACGATTTCCTGACGCGAATGAAGTTCCAGGAAGAGCTGGCGAAGAATCCACTCGGTGGCGATGGCAGCGGCAGTGTCGAAGCCGATCCCGGAACTCTGCAATTTGACTCTGGTCCTGAAGTCGCGAAAGTGGTTGACGAAACGCCTCGATTACCTGATCCGATAAAGGCTCCCGTTGAAGTCGCCGTCTTCAATGTGAATCGCAAAGGATCTGCCGATCTGCGGACGGGATGGATTCGAGACGACCGTTCTCTGTGTATCGCCTATCGGCCCGCAGGTCATCGGGATGAATTCCTCAAGCATTGGATCGATTTGGTGGTTGCGAATCCGAACGCCGATTCGAACGTGGCGACGGGGGCATTGTATGAGTCACTGACGGACGTGAGCTCGATCGGAAACTGTCGCTACTGTCATACGCTCAAGCGAAACGAAGATCAGTCGCTGGTGATGAATTGGAAGGCCTCACGTCGCGATGGTTCGATTGGAGAATTCACTTACTTCTCGCATCGACCACACTTGATTCAGCCGGAGCTACAGGATTGTTCTCACTGTCATCGCATGGATTCGTCGGTTTCCAACAACGAGTCATTCGCGAGTTTGGATCAATTTGACTACCGCAGCAATTTCAGTCCCATCGAGAAAGCGAATTGCTCAAAGTGTCATCAAAAAGGGCTGACGACCAATAGCTGCACGTCCTGTCACAACTATCATGTTGGCGGCCACAAATCTCAGTAGCGGTGGCATAGGCCTCTGGCCTGTGTTTGTGTGTATCATGTAGTCGCAACCGGACTCGCAAGAGTTAGGCACACGAAGTGTTGCCACTCGGGCTACCGTAGCACTCTTGAATCACGAATTTTGGCTTAGCGATGTTCTTTTGGAAACGAAACAAAGATTGGGAAAACGAGTACGACGAGTACTACACGCGCGATGTCGATCGAGGCGGTGATGGGAATGCTCGTTATCGCTATCTGCCCCATCTCTTGCTTTTGGCTTTTGTCGGAGCCATTTTCTGCGCCGTCGTTGGAGCCGTCGCCGGCATGACGATGTTGGAGAAGTTGCTCACAGCGTTGGCGATGCCGGTTGGCGTTCTGTGGCTTTTCCTTTTGGTTACGATCTATTTTTGCTTGATCAATCGCAACGCGTGGCCAGCGACAATGTGCTTTATTTGTTGGTTGTTGTTGACGGTCGCCGGAAACGGATTTTTTACCAACTGGTACGCCGGAACGATCGAGCGGGATTTTCTGAATCAGGATTTGAGTGCCGTCGAGCCCTACGATGTTGTGGTTGTCCTTGGCGGCGGAACGACGACTCGACTTTCTGGCAAGCCCCAAGTTTCTGAGAGTGGAGATCGAATCGTACAGACGGCTCGACTTTGGCATTCGGGCCAAGCCAAGCAAATCATGTGCACTGGCATGCAGTCGTTCCGTTCGACCGAAGAGGACATGCATCCTTACGAGGAGGCAACGATGCTGCTGGAGGATTTAGGTGTCGACCCGGGTGCGATTTTGAAGTTGCAGGGAGTGAACACTTCGGAAGAAATGCAGAATTTGAAGAAGTGGTCTGATTTGAATCCGGGCAAGCGAATTGGATTGCTCACATCTGCCTGGCATTTGGCTCGCGCGATGCGACTCGCCAAGTCTCAAGGCCTCGAAGTCGAGCCGATCGCAGCCGGTTTCTTCAGCCAACCCTACGCACCAAGCCCCGGAGTTGTGGTGCCAAGCGAAGTTAACTTGATGGTAACAGCCGCGGTGACGAAAGAGTATTTGGCCAAGTTGGTCGGTAGGTAGCGCGAGTAGGATTTTGGCCTGACGGAAGTCTGCCGGCCGATTTGACCGAGGCGAATTGGCACATGCATCGTCTCGGTCACGAAGTGAGTTGGCGCGGAAGTCGAGCAAATGCAAACGCCCCGCAAAACTGGCAACTTGATCTTTGCGTCTTTCAGGAAGTCCAGTCTTCGATCGACACGTTTGGGATTCGGTCAAAGTCGACTGAATTGCGAGTGAGCAAAGTCATTTGATTCGCAATGGCGATAGAGGCAATACGCAAATCCATCGTGGCGACGCGAACTTTCTGGGAACGGAGTTCGGTGAAAATTTCGGCAGCATCTGCAGAGAAAGGTAAAACTTGAGCTCGAGAAAAGTCGTTCAAAATATTTTCAAGCCGCCAATAGCCCACAACCGTGTTCTCAGCTTGAACCGAGTTCTTTATGTACTTGGTCCAGCCATTTATTTGCTCGTGAAATGAGACGATCGTTGTGTAGAACAATGATTGATCCGCGTCAGCCAATCGTGCAATCAGCTTCTCAAACTCGATTCCACGCTGACGCTGTAAAACGCCGAGATGATCTGTGTCGAAAACATACACAGCATCTATTCCTTAACGCCGTTTCGGTCGGCTTGCCGTTCCTCGCGACCTAGCCGCAAAACCTCATCAAATTCTTCGTCGTCCTTAAACGAACCGGAAATATCAGAGATCCAATTCGATTTATCTTTTGAGCCGTTGGATTGGTCCTTCAGACGTTGAATCTCTCGCTCAACCTTCGCGATTCGCTCTTCAATACTTTTGGCCATGGCATCAGCACCTGACGAAACTAATTCTTACAACACACTTGCCTGATGATACCGACATAGTCGATCTGAGGGAAACGCAACTTGCCGCATGATTGCAGGCAGCACTGAGCTTTCGGATGCCCAAACACTCGAAACATGTCGCAAAACTGCGTCGCCAAGAGCATTGATCCCAGTCACGACCTTCGGCAACGAACACGGACGTCCCGGTCCAACGTGGCGGTCCGATCCACAACCGTCTTCAAAACCAAAGTCAACGCCCGCGGCCTATTCGACGGCAAGGCACTCACTGCCTGGACGCCGATGCATAAATGAATCAAGTTGAAACTGCTTCGTTTCATTTCTGCCGCTGCCCTCTCGCAATCCAGTGGATGCGTAAAGAAAAATTCTACCAAATTACCTACATCGGTCTGACACTCCGAGGCATTGTTGGCAGAAGACTTCATTGCTCAGAATCTTCCAATAGCATCTCAATCGGTTTCACCAATCCTTCAACGACCTTCGCGAACACGGGAAAGTTAATCTTGTCGGGTGTGTCTGATGCTTTGTGGTAATGCGGATAGCGATACGGCGCGGTGTCAGTCACCATGATCCCTGAGTAACCTTCTTGCCAGAACGACCAGTGATCAGACCAGCCAACGCCGGGGATGGTTCCGGGTAGCGACGCGCCTTCGGCAGGAACTTCGCAGTTGTCTTTGAAAGACTTCAATACCTTTCGCATCATCTTTCCCGATCCTAGGTCTCCGACGAAACCAACGAAGTTTCCAGTCGAAGGGTACATTCGATCCAGCGGTGATGGATAGTGTTGGCTGTTCTTGTCGTCCGTGTAGTAGCCCATCGTTTCTAGGCTGATCACACCAACGATGTTTTGATCTTCCAAGCGGCATTTCTCTGCGTAAACCCACGACCCCATTTCGTCTTTCGTTTGAAAGTAAGGCGGTTCTTCATTGGTGAACGCCACGAACCGTAACGTGCGATCGGGCTTTGATTTTTGAAAATGTTTAGCCAACGCAAGCATCGCGGCAGTGCCACTGCCGTTGTCGTTTGCGCCTGGTGTCCCTTCCGCGCTGTCGTAGTGTCCGCCGATAATCAGGATCTCATCTGGTTTGGTGGTGCCTTTGATTTCGGCAGCAATATTGTGGCAGTCGAGCCCTTTGACTTTGAATGTTTGCAACGTCGGCGTCAGGCCATATTTTTTGAATTCTGCTTCAATGTAGTCTGCGGCTTCGCAGAGTTCCTCGTAGTGGTTGAGGTTTCTTTCTCCAATCGTCGTTGCCAAATGCTCGACGTGTTTCTTGAGCGTTGCCTCGAAGTCCACAGTTTCGTTCGCGTCAACTTCCTTTGGATTCTGCGTTGCCGATTGGCTTTCGGTCGTTTGCTGAGCAATCGAATCTGATTGTGAAATGACTGCGAATGCTACAAAAACGGAAAGGTTTACCAGTCGTCGAATGTTCATGTATTCGTCTCCAAAACTTGCGCGTCGCGATTGTGCGATTAGTGTAGGGAAATAGGATCTCTGCGTTCTCCGCGCCTCCGCGTTTCAAAAATTTGCATTGATGAATTTGAAACGCGGAGACGCGGAGAGCACGGAGGTTGAATGAAATTCAAATGATTGATGATGTCACGCGGACGGTCAACGAAATTCGCAATTGAATGCTCAGCTGGGCTTTGCTTCAGATTACAGCTAGGGCCAAAGGTACGTCCATTAACATTATTTTGATGACCTTGGAAAACTAAGTACCGGGCCGTTGGCCCTCAAATTTATTCGTAAACATCAGGCCCAGCCCTTCGGACTGGGCTATGTAAATGACCGTGGCTTTGCCACTAAAAACAATAGCCCAGCATCAAAACTTGCGCGTCGCGTTTGTATGATCAGCGTAAGGGAATATGACCTCTGTGCTCTCCGCGCCTCCGCGTTTCAAAAATTTGCATCGATGAATTTGAAACGCGGAGACGCGGAGGGCACGGAGGGTGAATGATTGAGAACGTCACAAGGACGGTCAAGGAAATTTGCAATTCAATGCTCACGTGTTCATCTCCAGCGAAAATTTGAACATGTCGTCTGGTTCGGCTTCGACGGACTCAAACCAATTCAGTTCCCGAAAAAAACTTCTGGCGCCGATGTTCGTTTTGCTGACGAACGCAATCCACTCTTGAGGTGCACTCGTTTGTGTCGAATAGTTTTCTATCAATGTCTCAACGGCTCTGCGGCCGATGCCTTGGCGTTTTCGTGCCGGATCAACAGCAATCGCGGTGATGTACCAAGATGCAGTTTCCGGTTCGGGACTCTCAGTTCCGATGACGGCAACCAGTTTGTCGTTCTCGAAAAAGCAAAACTCTTTTGGCGGACTTTCGCTCAGCACGTACTCAAGCCAATCATGATCCAATGGACCCAATTCGCGATCTAAAACCGGATCGACAAACCAAAGGCGATAGGTTTCGAAATCTTCTCGGACGAATGGACGCATTTCCATCAATGGCATTCTCCACTTGAGCATTACCCGCGGTAGCTGGCCCAAGTTTTAGGCGTTTCGAATACTTTCACCTCAGCCAACTGACAACCCGCGGACTCGATGTCGGTCTTAAGCCAATCGAAGACGGCGACGGCGATGTTTTCGACGCTGGGATTGATGTTCGCGAAATGAGCAATGTCTTCGTTGAGGTTCTTGTGGTCCAACGGATCGATGACGTTCCGGTTTACGATCTCAGCCAGCTTTCCAAGTTCGATCACGGAATCGTTTTCGTCGGTCCGTGAAACTTCCCCGGAGACGGAAACTTCTACGACGTAGTTGTGCCCGTGGCCAGCCGGATTGTTACACTTTCCGAACGTTGCCAAATTCTCTTCCGCTGACATCGAATCGCAATGCAGTCGGTGAGCCGCTGAAAATTCGAACTGATGAGTAAGCTGAATCATTTTGGGTGCTCGCGTTTCGATGGTGTAACAAAGGTAAGGCGAAAGGTGCAGCGTCACTGAACAAAGCGACGCAGTTTCAAAAGTTTGTGGCGACAGAACCGTCAATGCTTGCCGCACGATCTGTTCCGCGGACGGCAGTTGCGACAACGTCACGCTGGCCATCGATCGGATCAGTGAGTTACTGACAAACGATCGCAACGCTTTGTCGATCAGCGTAACATTGCAAAGGTATCCAGTCACAGAATCGGGCGTACCTTCAACGACAGCGCTCAAAACTAAATGCGGCGCGATGCGATTCGTGATTGGCCACGCCGCCCACGAATTCTTCTGGCCAGGATGGTCGAGCTGATGACTCAACTCTTTCGGGTTGGTCAGAGAAAAACGGATTTCACGAGACAGTCGAATCATCTATTTGCTGACCGTAAAAGCTTCGCCGCTGGGATGATTGTCCGGATCCGCGACGCAGTCCCAAACTTTGCTCGCAATGTCGTCCGGGCTCACGCACTGTTCTGCCGGGTAGTCGGGGAACAGTCCGCGTAGCAGGTTCGTTTCAACTGCCCCGGGCCGTACGCAGCACGCGCGAATCGAGTGGTCGACTCCTTCGGTGGCGATTGCTTTGGTGAAAATCTCCATCCAAGCTTTGGAGGCACCGTAGATGCTGAATCCCGGAAACGGATCGACGGCTGCCATGGAGGAGATATTCACAATCGAGCCGCCGCCACTGCTTTTGAGAATCGGCCAAACTGCTTGCGACAGATAAAACACGCCGCGAATGTTAGTACTGAGCACGTTTTCAAAGGTTCCTTCGTCGATCGATTCGAAATCACCCAGCGGTGCAGCGCCGGCGTTGTTGACCAGCACGTCGATACGTCCGAACTTTTCCAGCGTGTTGGCGATAAATTGCTTACGCGACTCCGCGATTCCAACATCGCATGTGGTAGCCAGTATGTTAGCGGAATCACCAATCGAATTTGCGGCCGTCTCCAACGCTTCTGGTCGCCGGCCGCAAATCGAGATGGCCCACCCCTGCCCTGCGAAACGTTTTGCGGTCGCCAATCCGATTCCGCTACCACCACCGGTGACCATGCAGACTTTTTGGGGTTCGTTGGGCATAAGTTCCTGAAAAAAATGGTTCGGAGAGATGGCTTCAAAATTGTATCGAAAATTTGATATCATTGGGCGTCCCTGAACGGAGAATTCCAATGCCCAATGATCAAAATGAGCTCACTAAAAATCAGATGCGGGTTTTGAAATATATCAAACGGCAGATTGAGCAGAAAAACAACGTTCCAACGATTCGCGAAATTGGAGATCACTTGGGCATCGCTTCGCCGAACGGTGTTGCTGGATTGCTCAATCGAATCGAAGCCAAAGGAATGATCAAGCGATCCAAAAATCGAGCTCGTTCGATTTCGCTGACGGAGAAGTCGGCCACGCCTGGGCTTCCGTTAGTTGGAGAAGTCACCGCGGGTCCGATGACAGAAACGTTTGCTCGCGCGGAACGTTTTGATTTCGATGGCACGCAGAAGAAAGCTGACTTTGTTTTGGAAGTTCGCGGCGAATCGATGATCGAGGCTCAGATCGCTCCGGGTGATTTTGTGTTGGTCAAAAGGCAGTCCAATGCGACTCGTGGGGACATTGTGGTTGTCTGCGATGACGAAAACGAAACAACGCTCAAGTATTGGTTTCCCGAGAAAAATCGCGTGCGACTTCAGCCTGCAAACAGGAACATGAAGCCAATCTATCGGAAGGATGTTCGTGTCCAAGGAGTCGTCGTGGGCTTGGTCAGGAAGTATTGAGTTTGCTGACCAATGTGATTTGAAGATGCTGCCTAGTTGGACAGCGCCACTTTCGTAGTATTAGTCGTGAATTAGCGGGCCAACGGCCCAGCCATTTGCCTAGCCCCGGCCATCGGCCGGGGAACCCATCCGCCAACAAACGGCGTAGGGCCAACGGCCCGGCAGTTTGTAAATGTCCGGGCCGTTGGCCCTTGGGGCAATGGCTTAACCAACCACCAGGGCCTGCAGCCCTGGCTATGCAAACGGATGGGCCTTCAGCCCGAAAAAATAAGGCAATTGACAAACAATGGGGCGCTGTCCAACTAGTGCAGCGTCTAGTTTAAGAATTGGGATTAGCGACTCAATTTGATCCGGAAAACAAATGCGAGTTCGAGGCACCAACCCCAAAATCAATGCTTGGCGCGGTACTAGGTCGCATTTGAGATATTGGTGAAATTGCTTATGGTGGCGACATTTATCCTTCACCTGAACCGCTTGCAGCAATGCCTGCATCCCGAATGGCATCAACTCCACCTAAAACCGGTCGAATTCTAGAGCTGGACGGGCTGCGCGGGCTGGCAGTGATCGTCGTCGTATTGGCTCACTGTTTGGGAGAAGTACCTCACGGCTACTTTTTCTTGAGTCTAGGTTGGCTAGGTGTTGATGTGTTTTTTGCGCTTTCAGGTTTTCTGATTGCAGGCATCTTGATCGACAATCGAGGCGCAAAGAATTACTTCAAAGCATTTTACATGCGCCGCACGTGTCGGATCTTTCCGATCTACTTTTTGTTCATCCCGCCGCTGGTGTTGTTGATCCACTACCTTCGCCAATCGGGATTCGATTGGCTGGAAGAGCCACTGCCGATGTGGGGATATTTGACCTACACGCAAAACATATTCATGGCGTCGACCAATCACGACGGAGGTCTGTCACTCATTCCGACCTGGACGCTGGCCGTCGAAGAACAATTCTATATGCTGCTCCCATTGATCGTGCTGTTTGTGCCGTACCGTTTTCTACTGAGAACGTTCCTCGTGCTGATCGCTTTGGCGCCGATTCTACGGACAGCATTGCTGTACCAATTCGGCTACGACCACCTCAGCGCCCTTTGTTTGCTGCCATGTCGCTGGGACACTCTGTTCTGGGGCGCGATTGCGGCAATGGTTTGGAGAGATGAAAAACTGAAGTCAATCGTGCTCAAGGACGATGGCAAACTGCTTAAGATAATTCTGGTTGGGGCGGTTTGGTTCGTGCCGTTCTTACTGTTCTCTGAGAAGTACATCGAAGTGCCTCTGAGAAAGTCGTTTGGGCTGACCGTAGTTGGGCTGGGCAGTGCAAGTTATATCTTGCTGGTTGTCAGCAAATGCCTGTCGACAAAACTGCTGCTCACGAAACCGCTTCGGTTCTTCGGGTCGATTTCCTACGGCATGTACTTGGTTCACCAACCCGTCTTGGTGCTGCTGCACGGATTCATTTTAGGGACGAGTCCTGATATTGAGACGGTGCCTCAACTGTTGCTTACGTTGATTGCGATTGCGATTTCTGTTGGCATCGCTTGGTTGTCCTGGACGTATTTTGAATCCAAAATTGTTCGGTACGGTCACCGTTTCAAGTACGGAAGCCAGCCGCAGTAGGCGATTCATCCCTGACTTGCGCCAGTGCAATTCTTGGTCTCGGAGAGGCCGGGTTAATAAATGCGATCGGTTTGACAGCAGCTCTGGTAAACGTTGGCCGTTTTGTCAGAATGTAAGTTATGACGCCAACGAATTCCAATCCGTTTCTTTCACGCGAACTGCTCGCCATCACTGGTCTGTTGGCTTTGGTTGTCAGTGGATGGTTGGTGATGAATCAATCAGCAAACGTTCATGCGATCGAACCGGCGAAGAATGCCGAAGTGCTGATGCTTTGGCCTGAGTCAGCCACGGACAAGCAGATGGATGTTGGTCAAGAACGCGACACGACGAACATCACCAGCGAACTGATCGCTGGGAAACGCGTGCAGCGAATCACGAATGTTGGAAAAGCAGAATTGCATTTCTGGCCTGCCTCTGCGGAGACCAATACAGGGACTTCGGTCGTGATCTGCCCCGGCGGTGGATTCTATATTCTGGCTTGGGATCTTGAGGGAACCGAGATTGCTCAATGGCTTAATTCGATTGGAGTCAACGCGTTCATTTTGAAGTATCGAGTCCCGACTGCGAAAGAAGATGATCCCGCGGCGGCACCGACCGAAGACTTGCGAAGAGCGATTGCTCTGGTCAAACACAATGCCGAAAAATGGAATCTAAATGCGGATCGAGTTGGAGCACTTGGTTTTTCGGCAGGTGGACAAACTCTTATTGCGGCTGCTTTAAGAGCGGAAGAAGTCTACAAGGCGGTAGATGAAGTCGACAAACAGTCGCGCCGGCCAGATTTTATCATTCCTGTCTATGGAGCTCGCATGGTGGACTTGAAGAAGGACTCAGCGGCAAGCTTGCGGGCCGGGATGGAATTGAATGCCAACTCTCCGAAAGCGTTCATTGTGCATGCATTCGACGACTTCGTTCCGGTGCAAAATGCGCTGCAGTTAGCCAGTCTCTATAAGGATGCTGGCGTTCCTGTCGAATGCCATGTCTTCGATACCGGAGGCCACGGGTTCGGAGCGAGGTTCGTGGAAGGCGTTCCCGTGACTCAGTGGCCTGAGCTTTGCGAAACGTGGATGCGTCGCAATGGATGGCTGGAACGTCAGGAAAAGTAGCGAAGTGGAACTCTTCAAGAGTGCCGAATCTGACGTTGATCGCCGGAAGTCTCGACGGCGTCCGCTACGAAGAATTGCTAGCGTCTGGTCCAGCAAAGTCAGCCTAATCGGAAAAATTTCTCATGACACTGGCGTGGCTGAGTCGAAGATAGAAGTGATGCTATAGGGGGCTTCAACGAATCAAGCTGCGCGCTGGTCGGGAAACGATCGTGTGCGGCGAATCCAAGACATTAATCTGTGGCCTCGATCCCAACACCATCACAGCTCCCTGACGATTCCGCTCCTGGCGGTGTTTTCGGTTGGTTTGTAGCTTTCATTTGCCACATCGGCGGTGTCGTAATCAATGGATACGACTCGACGATCCGTGGCATGATGGCTCTGGGTGATTTTACGTTGTTCGCAACGAGAACTCTCAGCTGGATGTTTTCTCGAATTCCACGCCGCGGCACCGTTTGGCCAAACTTCTACGAAGTGGGCGTCAAGTCGCTTCCAGTGGTTGCCTTGACCGGAACATTCATCGGCATGGTTTTGGCTGTTCAAAGCTACTTTCAATTCAAACAAATCGGCTTGGAAACGCGGCTCGGCGGAGTCATCAACATGACGCTGCTGCGTGAGCTTGGTCCAGTGCTTGCGGCCACGATGCTGGCGGGACGTGTCGGCAGCGCGATGGCGGCGGAGTTAGGCACGATGCGTGTGACTCAGCAGATCGACGCACTCTCGGCCATGGGCGTGAACCCGGTTCACTACTTGGTCGTGCCAAGATTCATGGCGTGCTTGTTCTTGATTCCGACGTTGACGGTGATGGCGGACTTTATGGGCGTGGCGGGTGGTCACTTTTATAGCGTCAACGTTTTGGGAATCGACATTCACCACTATTGGCACAACAGCGCGAAATTCGTGACGAATTTTGATCTATTCGTTGGTCTGTTCAAGAGCGTCTTTTTTGGCGCGGCGATCGCGATGGTTAGTTGCTATCAAGGATTCAACTGCACTGATGGTGCGGAGGGCGTTGGATCGGCGTCCACAAGTTCGTTCGTCTATTCATTCGTTGCGATTCTGGTGCTGGACCTATTTCTTGGCATCGCTCTGGATTCCGTTTACTTTACGATGTATCCCGAAGGAGCCAGTTTGCTGTGATTGATCAGTTCATGGAATCCAATGATCCGTTGGTGCGCGTCGAACACGTAAGTGTTTCGTTCGGGCGGCAGACCGTTCTGCGCGATATCAATCTATCGATCCCAGCTGGACAGACGCTTGCCCTGTTGGGTGAAAGTGGCTGTGGGAAGACGGTCCTGATGAAAACGATCATCGGTCTGATCAAGCCAACCAGAGGTCGAGTCATTTTTGACGACGAGGAAATTCAACGGCTCTCCGATCAAGAGCTTAGTCGATTGCGATTGAGATTCGGATTCGTGTTTCAAAACGCAGCATTGTTTGACAGCATGACGATCGGACAAAACGTTGCGTTTCCACTGATGCAACACGGGAATTTTACTTCGCGCCAAGTTCACGACATGGTGCTTTCGCGACTTTCGGAAGTCGGCCTTCCAGATTCAGTGGTGTTTAAGAAACCAGCTGAACTTTCTGGCGGAATGCAAAAACGGGTCGGGCTCGCTCGAGCTTTGATCATGAACCCCGAAATCATTATGTACGACGAGCCCACGACGGGTCTCGATCCGATCATGAGCGATGTGATTAACGAACTGATCGTGCGAACGCGCCGGCGCAATCCAGTGACCAGCATTGTGGTAACGCATGATATGAACACCGCGAAAAAGATTCCCGATCGCGTCATCATGTTGATGCCGGCGACGCGTTTGGACCCCGGCGAAAGTCAAATTGTGTTCGACGGCACCGTGCCTGAATTGGAGCATTGTCGCGATCGACGCGTGCAACAGTTTATTAACGGCGAAGCTGGCGAGCGATTGATGGAAATGCGAACGGCACAGAACTCCCAATAGAGTGAACTCATGGATGAAAACGTTCAAAAACAAAGAGTAGGATTTTACACGGTGATCGTGTTGTTGATTCTGGGTATTCTGATCTTCCTTAACAGTGAAGGTTGGAATCGCAGCTACAACATTGTGCTGAAACCGCAGTCTGCGCCCGGAGTTCGTGTGGGGACACCTGTGCGAAAGAATGGAATCTTGATCGGTCGAGTCGCCGATGTGAAAACGGAAGACGATCATGTCGTGTTGCGACTTGCGATTCGTGAATCAGAACGCGTCTACGAGAACGAGACGATTTCGATCGGAGCCGAATCGGTGCTCGGTGATGCGGGTCTCGAAGTATTGCCGTTGCCAAAAGAAACTCGAGGGCAGCTGGTGTCACACAACTCGATGCTGCAAAGATATGAAGTGAAGCCGAATCCGATGGAGTTGGTTAACACGGTGCTTGAGTTGCAAGAAGATTTTTCTGCGACGGCAGAGTCGATTCGTGAGACAAGCGAGACGATTGGTCTAGCTGCCAAAGGTGTTGATACTTTGACTTCGCAAGTCAATGGAATTCTGACCGACGAAGATAGTGAAGTCAAAAAGATGGTGTCCGATATTCGTGAGCTGAGCATGAGAGCAAAGGTTGCTGTCGACAACGTCAATGGAATTTTTGAACAACTCAATTCAACGCTTGAAAATCCTGAATTTCGAGAAGGCATTGATGATATGTTGACATCAATCACACCAATCTTCAAAGAGGTTCGCGTCGGCATCGCGGACTTTCGCAAAATCATTAGCGGTTTCGCGGGAGTCGGTGACAAGGTTAATGAAAACTTGGACAACGTAACAAGTTTCACCGAAAGTCTCGGTACGGACGGTCCAGAGATTATCGCTCAGGTCAACGGCGGCGTGAAAGATGTTCGTGCCTTGATCGCCAAAGCTGAGGGGCTTGGCGGCACGCTTGAGAAACTGCAAGAAACATTCGGCAATCAAAACGGGACTGTCGGCAAGCTGTTCAACGATTCGGAAGCTTACGACGAGGCCCTTGTAGCCATACGAAACGTCAAACAGGTCACCGAAGAAATCAGACGCGTCAGCACGAAGCTTGAGCCACTGATGAACGACGCCAGACATCTCACTGACAAACTTGCTCGCGACCCAAGTTCCATTCTGCGTGGTGCATTGAAGCCAAGGCCAGAAGGCACCGGTTATAAGGGAACACCGGGTTCGCGTTCATTGTTTCGATAGGCTCGAGCACTCCGATACAAGCATGACCGGCAAGTACAAGCCCGAAGCGCAAGTTTTGATGTTGCGCATTTATGATGGAATTTCTTGTTTTACTTAACAAAACACGTGAAAATTGAAAAATGCGAAGCGTTGCAATACAAGCCCGACGCGCAAGCGAGGGAGCAGGAAATCCTCGGAAATCTACCCTCGCTTGCGCGTCAGGCTTGTATTTGCGCAACATCAAAAAGCGCAAGCGAGTGGTCAGTTTCGCTTACTGCCGGTCGACTTGTTGGCCACATGTTTTGGGGTGACCACTCGCTTGCGCTTCGGGCTTGTATTTCGTTGCTGCCGATTCGAGAAATTGCCGCATGTGTCAGCCAGTTCTTCGACGATTTGGCACGCAAAATACGCGGACTATTCGATGGTTTTTTGACCGACTAGGTAACCCGTTGGCCTGGCTGTGCTCCATTGTCGGGATCGAGCAGATAGATTTCTGTGGCCTCGGGTCCGCCGGCGGCGCAAACCATGCCTTCGCTCATACCGAAACGCATCTTTCGCGGTTTCAGGTTCGCGACCATCACGACCAGACGTCCTTCAAGGTCAGCGGGATCGTAAGCAGATTTGATTCCGGCGAAAACATTTCGCTGTTCATCACCGCCGAGCCCCAACGTCAGTTGAAGAAGTTTGTCGGCGCCTTCAACGTGAGAAGCCTGAAGCACGCGTGCGACCCGCAAGTCAACTTTAATGAAGTCATCGAACGTGCACTCTTCGGTCAGAGGCTTATCGATCAAATGTTGCGGGCTGTCGTTGTACTTCGCAGCCAATTCCGACATGGCACCTGCAGAAGCCTCTGCGTCTTGGTCGGCTTTCGTTTCTTCAGTCATCTTTGCGATATCCTTTGGGTCGATTCGTTTCATCATGTGTTTGAATTTATTGATTGGTGTGCCCAATAGCGGTGTCTGGGCCTGATCCCACGAAGTGATTGGATCGCCCAGAAGTTCGCCCGTCTTCTCAGCCAAATCCGGAAGGACCGGAGCCAAGAAAATCGCCAGCTGCCGAAACAGATTGATGGCGACGGTGCAAACGTCTTGCAGTTCCTGAGCCTTGTCTTCTTCTTTTTTCAGTACCCACGGCGCCGCGTTTTCGATAAACGGATTCGCTCGATCGGCTGCCGCCAAAATCAGTCGCATCGCTTTGTTGTAGTCGCAATCCTCGTAGGCTTGGGCGATTTCGTCAGCCGAATCAGCCGCCTGTTTGAACAGACCGCCATCGTCGGGCCACTGCGCTGACAATCCGGTTGGCTTAAGGAATTTTGCACAACGCGAAGCGAGGTTAACAACTTTGTTGACCAGATCCGTGTCGACTTTGGCTTGAAACTCTTCCAGATTCAAGTCAATGTCATCCAATCTTGGACCAAGTTTGGACGCGTAGAAATATCGCAGTGCTGCGGGATCGAGATGCTTCAGATACGTTTCAGCTTTGACGAACGTACCTTTACGCTTCGACATTTTTTCGCCGTCGACGGTCAAGAATCCGTGAATGCGAACTTTCGTCGGCAAGTTGTAGCCGGCAGTCTTGAGCATGCCTGGCCAGAACAACGTGTGAAAGTAAATGATGTCTTTGCCGATGAAGTGATGGACTTCGCAATCCGGATTCTTCCACCAATCATCCAGTTTCTGACCGTTCTTTTCACACCACTGCTGCGTGGAAGCCATGTAGCCGATCGGTGCATCGAACCAGACGTACCAATAGTCGCCGGGGCTGTCCGGGATCTCGAATCCAAAATACTGTGCCGGACGAGAAATGTCCCAGTCCCGTAAATCGTCGCCGAGGAATTGTCCTTTGATGTAGTTGGCGACTTCTGGTTGCAGGCTGTCACCGTTCTGAGTCCAATCTGTCAGGAATTCACGTAGTTGTTCCAGTTCGATGAACAGATGGTTTGCGTTGCGGACTTCTGGTTTGGTTCCCGAAAGTGCACTTATAGGATCAATCAGCTCAACGGGTGCATAAGTGTGTCCGCATTCGCAATTGTCGCCGGCTTGGTCAGTCTTGCCGCACTTCGGGCATGTGCCGGTGACGAATCGATCGGCGAGGAAGGTTCCTTTTTCTGCGTCGAAGAGCTGTTCGATCTCCTTGGACTTAACGAGACCGGCGTCTCGGATCGTCTGCCAGATTTCGCCGCAAAGTTTTCGATTTTCTTCGCTGTGAGTGCTGCCGTAGTTGTCAAAACTGACTCCAAATCCGGCGAAGTCGCGCTGGTGAGCTTCGCTCGATTCGGCGATCACTTCCTCTTCGGAGCGTCCTTCCTTTTGGGCGCGCAACATGATCGCGGTTCCGTGCGTGTCGTCCGCACAGACGAATAGAACTTCGTGGCCGCGCAGGCGTTGGAATCGAGCCCAAATATCGGTCTGGATGTACTCAACCAGATGTCCCAGGTGGATCGGGCCGTTCGCGTATGGGAGAGCGGCGGTGACGAGGATTTTTCGAGGGTTCATGCCGTATGATTGGAGCGAAAAACGAATGAATATTGAGCAAAATTGTTTCGGCGATTGTATTGCGGAGAACGGCTTCCGCCTATGGCACTGAGAGGACACATGAACGATGAATTCGTTCGCAGATAGAAGGTGCATGAAGTCAAAAGAGAACCGATGTTGCGTTTAAGCAACACGGTTGGCCAGAATTTCAGGGATTCATGGTCGGCATGAAGATTGCTTTCAATTCTCAAACCAGAAAGCTAGGACCTTAAAAGCCACAACCGAACGAGAATTGAAATGGAAACCAATCGAACAATCACTCAATCGCAGCGACTCAGCAAATGCATTCTCGTTGGCACCATTTTGGTGGTGATCGGAACGTTTTGTGGATTGTGCTAGAGCAGGATTCAAAACTTGCGTGTTGCGCTGGTACTATCCGGCATCCGAGATTTCATTCGTCAATTGATTCCACGGAACTTTGTAATTCAATGAGCTCATCGAGTCGCTGCAACGATCTTCGAATATAGCGATTTGCTCCGGCGTCCAGTTCCGCCAGCGATTCCGTTTTGAAAGGAAGTAGTTGCGTTTGTCGGCGATGGAAGATTTCGAATAGGCCTCTCGATTTAGCGAACCGTTTCCGCTCGTTGGGTGCTCCAGCTTTTTGAGTAAATGTTGCTGCGGCGATTCTGAGCAATCGATTCCAAGCCAATCGCAAAGTTCATCCATCCAGCTCCGTAGCTTTGCGGGTTCATACAGCCACTCGTGTCGCATCAAGCGAAATACTGCTGGATTGCGTTTGCCCCATTGGACCACGTTGGCAGATCGATTCCAAACATCGCAATGATTCTCAAAACTCATGTTTGCGAATGATCGAAACTCCGTTCGCGACGAAACGACTTCGATACCATTTCGGATCAGACCAATGTACTTACTTCCTTTGAACAACTGTGCGAGGTAGTCCAGCTGTGTTGGCGTTGGATTGATTGCCGCCATGTGAATCGGGCGCGCCGCCAATTCTTTGTCGGGCCAAATCAGCGAACAAAGAAGTTCGCGAAACGAAGCGTCGTACTTCTCCTGATCGACGGCCATGGAAAATTTTCTCGATCGCATGGTGCAATTCTTTTGAGCCACCGAAGCGATGTCTTGAATGATATTGTTCTCAAATCCGTTGTAGTAGATTTGTTCGTGCGAACCGAGACTGCCACGCAATGCAGTCGTGCCACTGCGGCCAACGCCACAGAGAAACAGGATTTTTGAACCTCGTTCTTTTGGTTGATTGGTTTTGGGTGCTGGGCTTTCAGTTGTAAAGCGGTAGCCAAATTTGACGAGGTCTTCGGCAAAGAGCCTTTCCGCTCGTTTCCGTGTGCCGGGATCGTAGAAGGTCGAGTAGTGCGCGTTGCGGCCAGAATCCTTCAAACGATCGAGAGGTCGATGTTCCAAGCCGATTGTTTCGCAAAGCGATCGCCAATCTGATTCGAGTGATTCAAATTTTCCGATAAAGTCTGCTTCGTGCAGTCGATAATGCGGATGCGTCATTGGGATTGCGTGTAGTTTCAGCAATCCCCAGTAGTTGTTGTCGTAAACGCTAATCGATTCATCTTCAACAACACTGAGCACTCGGTTGAGTGTGAGCGATCGAGCGTCGAATTTAGTATTCCTTGCCGACGGATGTTTTTGAAACATTTGCCAAGCTGAAACCAGTCTTTCAAACGGATTTCGAACGAAGGCGAATCGAAATTTGTTTGCCCACGCCGGCGGCAATTTCATTGCAAAGTCGAGCCCGCCAACTTTCGTTTGGAAGCCACTGCGTAATATCGAAGTGCTTGCCGATTTGGCGACGCGAGCCATCACGCAGTCGACTTTTGGTAGATATACAAATGGCATGAATTGATCTCAGGCAGCAGGATGCAATTGGAAGAATCCTTGAATCACGCGGTCTGGTCAATTGAAGCTTCGCGAGCCTCGCTAGCAGTTGCCGTTCGTTGTGGTACGTGTATCAGCACGATTTATCGTTCGATTATTCGAAGGACTTCTCGGGTCAAGCCCTTGGATGTTCCAGCAGCCACAGGTCGTAAGCCTCAGCGCCGTTCTTGAGCTGTCTGCTTGGAGCGACCTTCACTATTAGGCCTTTCGACCACGCCGTGAGTCCCAGCCGAAGTATCGAGGTGTCCCTAGGCAACGCGTTGTAAGCAATCTCCGATGAATCCAATTCGATGCCCACCGTTGAGTCATGGTATTCCAATCAATGCCCCTCCGATCCGGGACATCCGGCGCTGCGTGGCAGAGTCAGTCCGCTATTGTCGCCGAAGAATCGTTCGGACCCTCAGAACTATCGCCGCGTCTTCGTTGTTGCAACTGTCTAATGGCGGTAACACTTCACAGCGTTTCGTCTTGGAGCTGTGCTTCTTCTCCCAGGCAAGCCTTCTCGCAGAGCAAAACCACTAGAGTCCGCCCCGCGTTTGCCCAACGCCAACTCTGCTCCGCGGCTCGCCTCGAACATGGATTTGAAGTCAGGTTCGCAAGCTCACTGAACCCCAAATCCTAAGTAGTTGTC
>CALLUY010000195.1 GCA_938010615.1 uncultured Pirellulaceae bacterium
ATTGGCGAACTCAGGTACTCCAGCACCATTAACCGAGTAGTAAGCTGGGCCACGATGATTGGGGCTGACAAGATAAGCGGCAGGGCTCGCAAAGTCAGAAGCAGGAATCGCAGGGTTCATCGTCGCCGTTCTTGAATTGGGGTCCAAGTGACTTGGGTCCGGCTGTGCGACAGGTTGGTACGATCCGGAATCTCGATAGACGTAAAAAAGGTCTCCATTCGTTTTTCCATGATCCATAACGTATTGAACGACTGGACGAATCTCGGCGCCATTATCCAAAATGCTGATGGGAATCATTCGGTCGGTATCGAAATCGTAAAAGACTTCTCGATCAAGGTCGACTTCAAGTTCACTTCCATCGACGTATACTCCCACGTTGTAACCAACGGGCAAATAAAGGTTGGCGTCGAAAGAAGCGGCACCCAAACCACCTGTGAGTGGGAATTGCTTATTTTGGCAAAGCCCCGACAACCAAAACTGGAGGCTCGAAGTTTGATCCAGATTGCAACCCACGAACTCCCACCAATCATCCAGTCTCGAGTATCCGGCACGGACAGGTGAAGGCGACGAAGCCTCTTGGTGATTGGGTGCAATTTTGTTCAGGTAAGGAAGAATCTGAAGTGCCTCCGCATGAACGACATTAAGCGGTGCGCTGTCGCCTGTGTTTACCGTTCGCTTGAATTGCTCAAAGCTTGGCGGATAGAAGCCATACTTCGTCTTGAAGCTTTCGATCGCCTGCTCCATTTGCGTGATTTCACTTACTACAGCAAACTCACGCGTGGTTCCAATCACGCCGCTGCCAGCGACGGCAAGCATGCCGACTAACAATCCGATGATCGTGATGCCGATCAGGAGCTCGGTTAATGTGAATGCGGCACGCTGTGCAAAACCGCGGCGGTTGCGATGGATGGTTGAAGAACTCATGGTTTCTCCCTGGGCAGGTTTTCGGTGTGAGGTTTTCGGTGTGAGGTTCATCGTAAATCGTTCTTAAGTTGTCTTGGTTTTTGGTTGTGAAGCGTGGGGAAGTTCGCCCTCCCCATCGCTCTACTTCAACCTCCCGGTTATGGTCGGGAGGGTGATGTCCTTGCTTCTTACTTCTTACCGCCGGTCAGACCAGAGATAATCGCGATCAGTGGCATGAACAACGAAACAACGATGAACAAAACCACAAGACCAAGGAAAATGATCATCAATGGTTCGATCAGTTTCATCATTCCGTCAGTGATCGATTCGACTTCTTCTTCGTAGTAGTCGGCGACCTTGTACAACATCGTGTCCAGCTCACCCGTCTCTTCGCCGACGTCGATCATGTTCACGACCAAGTCTTCCACGACGGGTTTCTTGTAATTCAAAAAGTACCAGGCAAATCCGACCAGACACAATCCGAATGAACCGTAAGCCACGTAAAACCAGAAATCCGGTTTCACGAACAGAACAGCCAATGGCGGCAATGACATCATCGCCATGAAGAAGAACAAGGTGACCGGATGGAATGTCGGTCGCGAATTGCCCTTCATCGGGTTGGCGATCGTGTCACCAGCGCGAATCGAATCGGTGACTCGCGAGAAAATCTTTTCGTACATCGCGTTGCCGGATGTTTCACGAGTAATGGTCAGGCCTTCGATGATCGGAACACCACTGGCAACCAGAGCACCAAGCGTACGAGTCGTACGGGCAAGGTTTGATTTTTCAACCAGTTTCCCGATCACGGGTAATTTCAGTAAGTACAGGTGCCAACCCATTCGACCGGCGCGGAATTTACAGACCAGTGAAATGAACAGCATCATCGAAATTGGAATCAGCGGGAACAAGAACCACAGCTTACAGACACGATCCGAGATCGCCATCAATAGCTGCGTCATCGCAGGAAGCTCAATTCCGAATTCCTCGAACATCTTCTGGAATTCAGGGATGATGAACAACATGATGAACGTCAAAATACCGATCGTGAACACGACGACCATGATCGGATAAATCATCGCTCCGATGACTTTACCTTTCAGCTTCTGCGTACGCTCTTTGAACTCCGCAAGACGCCGAAGAATAATTTCAAGTGAACCACCGGCCTCACCGGCCTTGATCATGTTCACGTAAAGTCGGTCAAAGACTTTGGGTGATTTCGAGAGTGCTTCCGAAAGCGAAGCACCGCTTTCAATTTCCTCGCACACGTCGATCAGACTGTTCTTAAGTGCACCCGGATTGGCTTGATCTTCCAGAATCTTCAAACTGCGAAGAATCGGCAAACCGGCATCCTGCAGAATCGAAAGCTGACGCGTGAACGTCACCATCTTCTTACCACCGGCGCCGCCCAAGGCGAACGACTTGCGACTCGCAGCACCCGTCGCTCCCGCTTTGGTGCTGGACTTCTGAGGCGCGATCTTGGTGACGAAATAACCCATCGATCGGATCGTGGCTTGGGCCTCGTCCTGAGTCGGTGCTTCGATAACGTCACGAATCTCTTGACCCTGCGGGTCCATCGCTTCGAATTGATAGGTAGGCATTTTAAAACTCGGTTTGCGGTTTTCGGTTTTCGGTGTGTGGTTGGTTAGTGTGCAGTTTTCAGTGTGCAGTTTTCAGTGTGCAGTTTTCAGTGTGCAGTTTTCAGTTTTCAGTGTGTGTGCAAGTTGTTGCTTCACACTTCACACTGTCAACTTCACACTGCGATCTTTGATCGCTAAATCGCTAAGCATCCAAAACAGTTTCTCGAATCACTTCTTCTGCACTGGTCGTTCCATCAAAGACATAGCCGATTCCCATATCGCGAAGCAGCACCATGCCTTTTTCCTTCGCGCGGTTGCGAAGGTCATCCGTTGTCTTGTTTTCCATAATCATCTCACGAAGCTCATCGTCAAGGATCATTAGCTCGAACAATCCGATGCGACCCTTGTATCCAGTGTTAGAACAAGTGGTACAGCCGGCTCCACGATAGAATTTCTTCCCAACGGCCAATGCTGGATCGACTTCCAGATCGAGCAGGACATCTTCGGAGATATCGACTTCTTCACGACACTCTGGACAAATTCGACGAACCAGCCGCTGAGCCAAAATCGCTTCGACGGTGGCTGTGATCAGGAAGGCAGGAACACCCATGTCTTTCAAACGAGTCACCGTGCTGGGTGCGTCGTTGGTGTGCAATGTGCTGAACACGATGTGACCAGTCAGCGAAGCTTGAATCGCGATCTCGGCCGTTTCGTAATCTCGAATTTCGCCAACCAGAATCTTGTCCGGATCCTGTCGAAGGATCGCACGCAGGGCTGACGAAAACGTCACGCCAATATCGTGGTTGATCGGAATCTGAACGATGCCGTCAATGTCGTACTCGACCGGATCTTCGGTCGTGATCAATTTGTCTTCGATGTGATTCAGCTCACTGAGCGCCGAATACAGCGTCGTCGTTTTGCCGGATCCCGTTGGTCCGGTAACCAGTACGATGCCGTTGGGCTTGCCGATAACTTCACGGAACTTAGCCATGATGTCCGGGTTCATGCCGACATTGTTCAAGTCCAGCGAAACGACACTGCGGTCGAGGACTCGACAAACAACGCTCTCGCCAAACATCGTTGGCATCACGCTGACGCGAAGGTCAACCGGGTGACCACCAACGGTTAGCTCGATACGGCCGTCTTGTGGAAGACGTCGTTCTGAAATGTTCAGATTCGCCATGACCTTGATCCGCGTCGTGATCGCGAACGCGAGGTGACGCGGCGGAGGAACCATCTCGAACAGAACACCGTCTGCTTTAATTCGAATGCGGAACTCATCTTCGAAAGGCTCGAAGTGAATGTCGCTGGCGTGGTCCTTGATCGCCAGCAGCAAAACCATGTTCAGCAGTTTGCGAACAGGAGCACTGTTGGCCAATTCGGTCATGTCACCAAGGTTAATCGGTCCATCACCAAGCAACGCCATCGAGGCGGCTTTAAGCTCTTCGTCGGCTTGCAGTTCCTTGATGATGTTTTCGATGCTGTCAGTATCTTCATTGAAGTACTTGTCGATCATCTTCAGAATCAAAGATTCTGATGCGACCAGCAGTCGGATTTCGTTACCAAGAAAGCGACGCAATTCGTCTTGCATGGCGATGTTCTGCGGGTCGCAGGTTGCCAGTGTCAAAACGTTATCGTTAAGTTGCAGTGGAATCACGCGGTACAGCTGAGCCATCGCATCAGAAAGCGCTTCGCGAGCGTCCTCTGGAGGCGTAACGCCATCAAGATCAATCGTCTGAAGATTGAATTGCTCGCCGAGTGACGCGATGAGTTCATCGTCAGTGACGAGACCCATTTCCATCGCGATACGACCGATGAGCTTTCCGCCCGTCGATTGCGATTGTTCCTCGACCAACATCTCCAACTGATCGTCGTTGATGTAACCAAGGTCAACAAAAATTTGTCCTAGCCTTCTGGCGGCCATTTTAGTTCCGTGTGAAGTGTGAAGTTTTCAGTGTGAAGTTTTCAGTGTGAAGTTTTCAGTGTGAAGTTTTCAGTGTGAAATTGATGCGGACTGCACACTTCACACTGCGAACTGAAAACTAGAGTTCATCGTCCTCTTCGAAATCGTCGTAGTCTTCGTCGTCCATCATGTCTCCAGCGCCGCCGATTCGTCGTCGAGCCTGAGCAATGCGTTTGGCTAACGAATCTGGCTGTTGAGCTTTGCCGAGCACGTCTTCCATTTCGACTTTCTCTTCTTCCCAGAGATCGTAAAGGCAGTCGTCCATCAGCTGCATACCGAACTTGGCACCCGTTTGGATCGCCGAGTTGATACGGAATGTTTTGTTTTCACGAATCAGGTTACTGATCGCGGAAGTCACCACCAATGATTCGTAAGCCGCGCAGCGTCCGCCGCCGATACGTGGCAGCAGCGTCTGAGCCAACACACCGATCAGCGAAGTTGAAAGCTGAGTACGAATTTGGTCCTGAAGGTTTCCAGGGAAAGCATCAATGATTCGGTTGACGGTACCTTGGGCACTGTTGGTGTGCAGCGTTCCGAAAACAATGTGACCCGTTTCAGCAGCCGAGATCGCAGCCTCAATCGTTTCAAGGTCTCGAAGCTCACCGACAAGAATCACATCAGGATCCTGACGCAAAGCACGACGAATCGCTTCAGCGAAGCTGGGCACATCGACGCCAACTTCACGTTGGTTGATCGTCGACATCTTGTGATAGTGGTAAAACTCGATCGGGTCTTCGATCGTAATGATGTGGTGGTCAACACGCTCGTTGATGAAGTTCACCAGGCTCGCCAACGTCGTCGACTTTCCGGAACCCGTCGGGCCCGTAACCAGAATCAGGCCACGCGGACGCATGACCAGCTTTGTGAAGATATCTGGAATACCCAGAAAGTCGGGAGCCATCATCTCGTTCGGAATCTGGCGAAGCACCATGGCAATGTCGCCACGTTGCTTGAAAATCGAGACACGGAAACGAGCTTTGTCTGCGTAAGCAAATCCAAAGTCAGCACTTCCGACTTCCTGAAGTTCACGCTGACAGCGTTCTGGCGCGATGCTCTTCATCAGCGCAACGGTGTCTTCGGACTCTAGGACTTTGGTTTCCAGTTTTCGCAAACGTCCGTGCAGACGGAAAACGGGAGGTTGTCCGGTCGTAATATGAATATCGCTGGCGCCCTGCTTTACACAGGCTTCCAACAATTTGTCAATGAGAACAGTGGCCATACTTATATAGTGTTAAGGATGTGCGGTTGTAGTAACGGACGTCGTCATGACTTCCGAGTTTCGGAACTCGGTTCCGCTACGTTGGACAACGAGTAGATAAAACGTGGATATTTCAGCTTGTCCTCTAATCTAAGAGTGACGGGTGGGAGCCGAAATGTGGAAGTGGCCAGACTCGTTGTCCGGTGTCATTGTTTACACGAGGGCTCAAAGGTCCAAGAAATTCACCCAAAAAAGCCCTTTTGGTGCGAAAATTTGCAACCAGAGCCCAAAAAGGCAGAATACTAACCGTCCTGCTCGGTCCGCTTCGCGACACGGAAGACTTCGTCGAAGGTGGTAACTCCCGCCATTACCTTCTTCAGACCATCCATGTAAAGTGTCGACATCCCCTTGCTGATTGCGTACTTACGCACCTCGTTAGTGGGGGTTTCGTCGAAGATCATTTGGCGGACTTTGGCGTCAATGATCAACAGCTCGTAGATTCCCAGTCGGCCGCGAAAGCCCGATCTCTGGCAGGCATTACAGCCTTTTCCCTTCCTGAACGTGGCATCCTTGACGTCTTCCATGGTCAGTCCGGCATCCAGAATGACGTGCTCTGGAGGCGTGTGGGGAGCTCCGCATTTCTTGCAAACTGTCCTCACCAGCCGCTGAGCCAGAATTGCCACAACGCTGCTGGCGACCAGATATCCGGGCACCCCAATCTCGGTCAGTCGGGTGATCGCAGTGGGCGCATCGTTCGTATGAAGTGTGCTGAAAACCAAGTGTCCAGTAAGGGAAGCCTGAATTCCCATGGATGCGGTCTCTTTGTCCCGCATTTCTCCAACGAGGATCACGTTGGGAGCTTGGCGCAACATCGACCGAATGATCCGTGCGAAGTCGAGTCCGATCTTGTGTTTTACCTCCACCTGGTTGATCCCGGGCAGGTAGTACTCGACCGGATCCTCGGCGGTGATGATCTTGCGGTCGGGCCGGTTGAGGCTGTTGAGGGCAGCGTAGAGAGTGGTCGTTTTGCCAGACCCCGTCGGTCCGGTTACGAGGATAATTCCGTTGGGCCGTTTGGTCAGCTCCATGAACGTCTTGTAGTTCGCCTCTGAGAATCCAAGTTGCCGGACTCCGATCTTGATGTTGTCCTTATCCAGCAATCGCAGAACGGCGGATTGTCCGTTATTAGTCGGAATGATGCTGACGCGCAGATCGAGCTCTTTTTCACCGACGGAGACCTTGATCCGGCCATCTTGCTCGCGCCGTCGTTCGGCGATGTCGATTTTGGCCAAAATCTTGATGCGGGAGATAATCGCACCCAACTGTCGTTTTGGCAGCGTATCACGCTCATGGAGCACGCCGTCGATCCGATATCGAATTCGAACTCGATCTTCAAATGGCTCAACGTGGATATCGCTGGCTCGAACTTGAACGGCTTCGGCGACCATCAGTTGGACTAGGCGGACGATGGCACTGCTGCTTTCGTCGACTTCGTCCTTGTTCATTTCGTCGCCATCGTCGACGGTTTCGGTGAAGTCGATCGCGGTATCGGTGAATTCCTGCAGGATGGAGTCAGCAGATTCCCCCTCCATTTGCCCGTAGCTGTTGTTAATCGCCAGGATAATCATGGACTTCGGGGCGATCGCCACCGAAACATCGCGGTTGAGAATGAATCGAAGGTTTTCGATCGTGTCCACGTCGTTGGGGTCGCTCATCAGGACCTTTAGTCCACCGGTGCCGGTTTCGGCCATTGGAATCACGGCGTTTTCACGAGCGACCGTTTCGGGCATCAGTTCGATGACCGATTCAGGAATTTCGACTTCATTGAGGTCGACAAATTCCATTCGATGGTATTCGGCGAGCGATTTGGTGACGTCGATTTCGTCGATGTAGCCACGAGCAAAAATGGCTTCCGGCAGGGAAATCTTGTTTTGACGCGCGAGGCTGTCTGCGTCGAGAACCTGATCCTGAGTGATCAGTTTGTTTTTAACCAGATGTTGTGCGAAGCCTTCGAGTGCCATCGTCGTCCTTTAATTATAGGTGGGTGCCGTACTGAGTCCGGCCGGAGGTGCCTTAGGCCGGAATAATCAGCAGACTCCTCTCAGGTTGAGCCTAAATGAAACCCTGCGCTACTGCAATTGCCAAGGTTTTTGAATCGGAAAAAGGATCCAATTGGTCCAGCAATGCAGCAGTTTTCAGGGTCCTGCGGGAGACGGGCAGTGGTATCTTCATAATACGCGATGGAATCCCCGGCGGAAAGCAAATTTGTGCAAGGCTATCGGGCGGATCGCCAGAGCTGGCTGGCATTCTGGCGAATCGCATCGGCTTGATCGTATTGCTGGGCTTGCTCCAGAAGTGCAGCTGCCTCTTCGAGCATCCGTGCGGCATCGCGGATGATTTCGCGTCTTTCGTGAAGTGGCGGAGCATGTTTGTCCATTGGTCTCCTTTCCGCGATTAGCAGATCGACCGCGGTTTCGACGGGTGGCGAATCCTGTCGGGTTGGTCGTTTACTGGCTTGTCTGGCAAGCTGGTCTTGAAAAGACTTCTGCAACGAGGGCGGCGGATTTTGGGTTTCAGATTTCGGTTTCTGGTCAGAGATTGTCGGCATTTCGAGCGAAAGATCACCCAGTGTTTCGGCGACTCCACCCCCCAGTTGTTCGCGAATCGCCATGATCTCAGCGACTTCGGCTTTGATTCGTGCTTGTTCGTCGGCCGAGGGCGTATCTGTTTGGGAACTTTCTTGAGCCTGTTGCGTCGAAGTGGTTAGCAACGATTTGACCCCGTCTTGAGGCGTGCCGAAGCAAGCTGGACAGGTCATGACCAGGGCGAAGGATATCGCTAAAACGAGTTTGGATTGAGACATCGAGGAGCTTTCTTCAAAGGTTGGCGACATGGTTCAATTCTGAATATATGGAATCTGCCGGATTTGTTGAAAGCTCAATTGGCTGTGTATTCCGCGTTGTGAGAGGTAAGTTGCAAAGTCGACCGTAAGATGCCGATTCCATTGGCGTGGGCTCGATTCGACAAGTATCCTGTGATAGCAGGGGATTTTTCGCCAAAATGCTCCAAGGCTATCGTTTGTTTCGATGGCAGATAAAGCTAACTGAGGTTTCCATGAGTTTCTCAAACGATTCAAAATTTGATCGCATCCAATTGGTTTGTGCATTTCGTCTGGTCGCATTGATTGCGGCTTTCGTCATGCTGGGTTCAGTGGCGTTCGCGCAAGCGGGCTTCGAGACCCTGCCATACGCCGAGAAGTATCAGATGATTCCGCAATCGAAGATTGATGCGGACCCGGACAATCGACGGGCGATGACGGCCAAGAATCGAGATGCTCGATCAGCGCGTCGTGATGGCCAGAAAGCCATCCAGGCGATTCTGCTTTCTGGCGGCAATCCGGATGTTCCTACAACGACTGAGTATTTTGATGGCTATCTGTTTCCGTCGATGACGCGAGCAGAAAACCTGACCGACGCGGGAAAGCTTCGATACGATTTCGATCGCGCTTACCTTGGAACCAAGTACGTTGGTGCCTCTCGAGTGCCATTGATCAACAACATCATCCTGCCGCGTCTGCAACAGCTGATCGACAACGACAAGCTCTCGCCGGCGGCTCGCGTGAACGCGGTCGTCATGATGAGCCGATTGGATGATGCTCCTTTGATTCGCTCCAGCAAGACAGCTCCGCGTCCTTCGCTCACCGCCTTCGACAGTTTGCTTGCGCTTTGGAATGGCGACAGCCCGGACTTTATCAAAGCTGCTGCGTTCTCTGGCATTTTACGTCACATCGAAGTCGACGGTGCGGTTTCGAGCTCAAGAATTCCGAACGACAAAAAAACTGCTTTGATGCAATCGGTAACTTCCATGGTGGACACGATTGTCGCCGAAGATCCTGAACTGAAGGTCGATTTGAATCGATGGAAAGTCAGCAAGTCTGTGCAGATGATGAGCAGCATCGATTTGCCCGCTCAGGCCGGAGCTTACTTCGATCGCTTGACTGCGATGTTGGCAAAAGACAGCAAGCTTCCCAAGTGGGTTAAGTTTGAAGCGGTTCGCGGTTTGAAGCAATTGCCAATGACCGGTATCGGACCCGCGAAGGTAAACGGGTTGATTGAGTCATCACTGAATTTTGCTGCGGACTCGCTGAAGGAAGAGGCTGCTTTGATTCAGTCGAACGTCGACGAATTGATTTACGACAACATCCTTTGGGACAACACTGACCTTGAAGTCACCGGAACGAATTATGTCGATGCACCTAAAGCTCCTTCTGGCGGCATGGGCATGGGTGGCGGTATGGGCGGCGGCATGGGCATGGGTGGCGGCATGGGCATGGGCGGCGGTATGGGTGGCGGCATGGGCATGGGTGGTGAAGGCCCGGGCGGCGGTATGGGTATGGGCGGCGGCATGGGCATGGGCGGCAGCGGATCCGGATTTCCGGGGCTTGATGAAGAGCCTCCTGAGCCAATCGTTGAGCTTCCGAACTACGAATTGAATCTGACGCGTCGCCGCATGAAGTTGGTTATGTTCAGCGTCCAAGACCTGCTTGAGTCGGATGCCGTGAAGAACACTGCGACCGACAAGCACAAGACTGGAATTGCGGACTTGCAGCAGCGGATGGACGAATTCATAACGGAGGATTCGAGCATCGGCATCGTTAACTTGGACAAGGTCGACGAGGATGATGAAGAAGTGCAAACTGAAAGCTACGCGATGCAGTTGAAGGCAGCCTGCGAAAGCATGGCCGCTGACTTGGCGAATTCAGTTGCCACGATGCGGGGCGAAGAAGCACCTGCGGATGCTGTGGCGCCGGACGCTGCCGATGCACCAGCCGCAGACCCGTTCGGCAGCAAATAATTGCTGGTCAGTCAGTTGTGATGGCGGGCGAAAGTGCCCGCCTTACTTTTGCGCCGTCGTTGAACCACGCGTCAGATCTCGCAATTGCTCAACGGAGTCGCGCATGGCATCCGGATCGATTTCGTGAACATCGATCGGGTCGCCGACAGCCCGTAACATTGTGATCGTCAATCGCCCGCCAAGATGCTGACGGAACTCCTCAAGACCGGCCATTAAAACGTCAAAGTCGTTGAGTGTTGAATCCCAGAGCGGCAAGTTGAAATCTTCCAGGCATCGGATGACTCGTCGCATATCGTCTTGCGGAAATCCAAACACTCGAGCTGAATAGATGCAGTCGATGGCAACACCGATTCCAACTGCCTCGCCGTGTCGCAACCGATAGCCGCTCATCTGTTCCATCTTGTGAGCTGACCAGTGACCAAAATCAAGCGGCCGAGCTTCGAGTGCTTCGAACGGATCGCCTCCCTGAGTGATGTGCTTCAGGTGCCAGAGACACGATTTTCGGATAGCCGGAAACGCAACTTCCATTTCACGGTTGGCAATTCGTTTCGCATTGTCGCACAGCGATTCAAAGTCGTTCGCAGACTTTAGCAGTGAGACTTTGATCGCTTCGCTGAATCCGCAACGAAAATCCCGGTTGGGCAGCGTCGTCAAAAGTGACGCATCGTTGATGACCGCCCAAGGGACGGCGAACGTACCGATCCAGTTCTTCTTTTTGAAAAAGTTGATCGCGTTCTTGACTCCGACACCCGAATCGCCCTGCGCGAGCGTCGTCGTTGGGATGCGAATCACACGAATGCCACGATGCGCGATTGCTGCCGCGTAGCTGGCCGCGTCGAGCACTGCTCCGCCGCCGATGACGACGATGTAGCTGCGACGGTCGAGGTTTCGTTCGTTGATCAGAGACAGAAGTTGTTCGACGTATTGAGTTGAATTTTTGACGGTCTCGCCGCCGGGTAGCACAAACGATGGCCCCGGACGTTCGGAGGAACCGCCATCGAGCAGCAGGATGTCCTGGTTGTCCTCAAGGAGTGCAATCAATTCCGCGACCCGTCCGGAATGTTCTGCGAGGTGGTCGTCGACGACCATCAGCACGCGTGGCTTGATGTCAGGCGGCGACTCGAGCAAGTCCAGCAGAACTTGGGTATCCTCTTCTGCGAGGTTGTCCGTAAAGCGAACTCGATGGCGAAACGGAACTTCAAAGTCGATGTCAAAGGTGGTGTGCATCGCATCAGTCTAGCTACGCGGTGGACTTTTTCAAAGTTCTTATGCGATCAGTTGAGATGTCGTAGAGCTGCGCGGACCAACCCCTCTCCACGTGAATTCGGCCATCGTTTGATCCTGATGGCATTACTTTTAGGTCCGAATTCACGGGGAGAGGAGAGCAAGGAATTGTTGGTTCGGAAATATGAACTTGTGTAGACGCCGGGAGCGTGATGAGAGCACAACTACAGCCAGCCTTTTCGACGATAGCCTTCCACGGTTTGAGCCAACCGATTTTCAAGTGATTCAAACTTAACCGCTGTTTCCCGCAGCAACTTCGCCGCATTGCAGGTCCAGGATCCGGCTGTCACTTCGCGAGCCTTGTCCCAGTTCACGAATGGTTTCAGGGGAGTCAACGCAGAGATGACTTCGTTTGCTGCGGCAACTATTTTTACAGCGACGTGTGGAATTGGAATGGTCAATGGTTGCATGGCGATGGAGCTTCCGATCATCTCTGCGAAGCGGGTTCCTGTCAGTTCTTCTGAGTAAGAAGAATAGTAGATGCCGCTGCTGAGATTGGATTTTTCGAGTCTTCGCCCCTTTGCCTCGATCGCCAATGCGGAACGAAAAAGATCGTCCGCGTGGATCAGCGAGTATTGTTTTTCGTCGTAGCCGGGCCGAGTGTAGAGTCGAAATTTCTTGATTGCGGAAAACAGATCGAGCGTGACGGTGTCCTCTTCGCCGAACACGATTGGCGGGCGAAGGACTGAGATCGCGAGTTGATCGGAAAGCTCGCGAAGCTCCATCTCTGCGTCCAGTTTGCTAACTCCATATTTTGAAACCGGGTGACAGGGGTCGCTTTCGACGCGAGGTTGATCGAGTTGGCTGGGACCGGCTGCGGCGAGCGAAGAAATAAAGACCAGTGTCGGCGGGTTGGGCTGTCGTTGGCAGGCGATCGCCACGTTTCGCGTGCCATCACGATTTGTCTTTTGCATGTCGCCGCGAGTGGAGTTTCGTGCTTTGCCGGCAACATGGAAAACTGTTTTGCAGTTTCCGATTGCCTTGGTTAGCGAATCGATATCGTTAAGATCTGCTTTGACGATTTCGCCACCAAGATCGCGAATGGAGTCGACCGAAGACGATTCGCGTGTCATGCAGCGTACGTTTCGCCCGAGTTTGGTAAGCTGTTTAAGAAAATGTTTGCCGATAAAACCGGTGCTGCCGGTAAGAAAAACGTCGTCGCCAGCCATTCGTTGTAACCTCCGATTTCCAATTCACACTTTGGGAGATCTCCAGTCCGAGTACAATCACATTACGTATCGGGCGTTTGGCAGAAAAAAGTAAAAGGCACCCTGGATGACCTCAAAATTGAACTCCCTGATCGTAATTCCGGCGCGGCGGCAGTCCACAAGATTGCCAGAAAAAATGTTGCTTTCCGAGACCGGCAAGTCGTTGATTCAGCACACCGTCGAAGCTGCGTCGACCAATTCGAAAACGGTCAACGTGATCGTTGCGACCGACGACCAGGAGATTTTCAAGATCGTTGAATCGTTCGGTGGAACTGCGGAAATGACTTCCGTGAATCATGTCAGCGGAACGGATCGTGTCGCCGAAGTTGCCCAGCGACATGCCGAGTTCGATGTCGTCGTCAACTTGCAGGGAGACGAACCAGAGATTCCGGGAGCGGCAATCGATCTGGCGATTTCAATCTTGGAGCAAAATCCTGCGGCGGTGATGTCGACTCTGGCGACACCGATTCGTTCGCGAGCCTTATTGGAAGATCCTGCCTGTGTGAAAGTCGTGACCGATGAAAATGGCCGGGCGATGTACTTCAGTCGTAGTCCGATTCCGCACGCCAGAACTTGGAGTGACGATTTGCTCACAGCACAGAGGGCGAACTTCTTGCAGCATGTTGGGCTGTACGCCTATCGGCGAGATTTTCTGCTGAAGTTTCCTGACTTGCCGTCGTGTTCGGCGGAGAAACTTGAGTCACTGGAGCAGCTGCGGGTACTGTCTGCCGGTTATGCGGTTTCGGTTGGCTTGATTGACGAACCAATTGTCGGAATCGACACCCGTGAGGACTACGAGCTGTTTGTCAGAAAATGCAATAGCGGCTAGAATTGGACTTTCTGGCGACTACTCATTTGAAGGCCGAATCAGGCAATGACTAAACACATTTTTGTTACCGGCGGAGTTGTGAGTTCTCTTGGTAAAGGGCTCACCAGTGCATCGGTTGGCATGTTGCTTGAACGCAGCGGCCTAAACGTTCGCATGCAGAAGCTTGACCCTTACATCAACGTCGACCCGGGCACGATGAGTCCCTATCAGCACGGCGAGGTTTACGTGCTTGATGATGGAAGTGAAACGGATCTTGATCTTGGTCACTACGAGCGATTTACTAACAGTCCTCTGACGCGGCAGTCAAACTATACGACCGGTCAGATCTATCTGAGCGTGATCGAGAAAGAGCGCCGCGGAGAGTTTCTCGGCAAAACCGTGCAGGTCATTCCTCACATCACCAACGAGATTAAAAAGTGCATTTTTGATCTTGGGCGATCAGGTGACGACGGAGAAAAAGTAGACGTCGTCATCACGGAGATCGGTGGCACCGTTGGTGATATTGAAAGCCAACCGTTCCTTGAAGCGATTCGCCAATTCTCCTTGGATCACGGCAAAGAGAACTGTCTCTACATTCACTTGACCCTGGTGCCGTACTTGAAGGCAGCTGGAGAATTGAAGACAAAGCCGACGCAGCATTCAGTCGGTTTGCTTCGTCAGATCGGTATCCAACCCGATCTATTGATCTGCCGCACAGAACGAGAATTGCCTTCCGAAGAAAAGGACAAGATTGCTTTGTTCTGCAACCTTCCCAAGGACGCCGTCATCGAAGAACAGGACAAGGACTTCTCAATCTATGAAGTTCCATTGAGCCTCGTCGAACATGGTTTGCACGCACAGATCATTCGCAAGCTTGGGCTGGATTCAAAGACTCCGGACGTTGGCGATTGGCATGACATTCTCCATCGATTGCGAAATCCAAAAACGGAGATCAGCATCGCCGTCGTCGGAAAGTACGCCGAACACAAGGACGCTTACAAGTCGATCTACGAAGCGATTGATCACGCCGGCATCGAACACAGTGCTCAGATTCGAATCGGTCGAATTCAGTCGGAGGAAATCGAACGCGAAGGCCCCGAACGTTTGCTGGCAGGCTATCACGGTATCCTCGTGCCGGGCGGTTTTGGTGAACGCGGCGTCGAGGGCAAAGTCGAAGCGATTCGCTGGGCTCGCGAACGCAAGATTCCGTTCCTAGGGATTTGTCTGGGCATGCAGACAGCGGTGATCGAGTTCGCTCGCAACGTGGTCGGACTGGAAAACGCAAACTCCAGCGAATTCGACAAAGACGCCAAACACCCAGTCATCTGTTTGCTTGACGAACAACGAAATGTGACTGACATGGGCGGCACGATGCGGCTAGGCCAACAGGATTCAGCCGTTAATCCCGGAACGATTTCGCATACTTGTTACCAAGCCGACAAAATTTCTGAGCGACATCGACACCGATACGAATTTAACAATCAGTATCGTCAGCAAATGGAAGCCAACGGTTTGGTGATCGCTGCCACCAGCAAGGAAGACTCGCTGGTTGAAGTCGTCGAGGTGAAAGATCATCCCTGGTTTGTTGCCGTTCAGTATCATCCCGAATTCAAGTCCAAGCCAACGAAGTCGCATCCGCTGTTCGCCGGCTTCGTAAAAGCCGCGACCGAAAAGAAATCAAATCAGAGTCCCGGGACGACGTCTCGGCCTCACGTTGTTCAGCCAAAAGAGTCAGCCGAAAGTTAAATCATGTCTGATGCCGAAGAACCAAAAATCATTGTCGACGAAGACTGGAAATCTCAAGTAGAAAAAGAGAAGGAACAGTTACGGGAGCAAGAAACCAAAGCGCCTGACGCTGCTCCGAATCCGGGCATTCCGGAGGCTTCGTTTCAGGTTCTGCTGGCAACGCTGGCAACTCAAGCGATGGCCATGATGGGCCTCATGCCGGACATGGATGGTAGCGGTGCGCCGCAGGCCAATTTGCCGATGGCAAGACACCTGGTCGACATGATCGCTGTGCTAAAAGAGAAAACCGAAGGCAATTTAACGGACGAAGAGTCAGCGGCGGTGACCGAAAACTTGCATCAGCTTCGTATGGCTTTCGTCGCGGTAAGCCAGAACCAAGCAGCTCAAGGACAGGCTGAAGGATCGTCAGCTGAAAAATCATCACCTCCAAGCACGATCGAATTGCCATAATGATGTAGTTTAACCGTTAAACGTTTCAAGTCTGAACGTTTCGATCAAGTTTGAACGTTTGGATGCAACGCGATTTCTTTGCCCGGTGCGGTGACGGAATTTTGGCACCCACTACCACCATTTTCTGACTGCAAGTTGCTCGAATGAGTTCGAAATCCAAATCCAAGTCTCGCAGCAAGTCAAAGCGGACCGAAAAGCCGGACGACTTGCGGCCGGTTATTGTTGCTGACACAGATGGAAGTACCAACATGGTGGCAATGGTGTTGGGGATGATCACAACGATCGTTCTAGGTTTCAGCCTGTTCAGTGAACCGGTCCAAAACGAGAAATACGATAGCGAGCAGTTGCAGCGCAAGGAAGCTCGCGATGAGGCTGCTCGCGCTGACACGCTTGAAGAGATGATGATCAAGCTTTCGAATCTCAAATCTCAGCGGGCATCGAGCATTCTTGATTCGGTCAATATTTGCCAGGAGAGAATCGACCTCGCACAGCAAGTCATCGACAGGGGCCCTTCAGATGAAGCGATGCGAGAAACAGCCATCAGCGAAGGACTGCTGGCCCGCGTCAAACTCTATGGATTGGACTTCACTCGAAAACTTGACTTGGGTGACAGCAGTGCCGAACTGCAAGCGGCCTACACACCGTACTTAGAAGATACCAATCCCAAGATCTACAGTCATGCCAGCGTCGCGAGGCTGACTCATCGCTCGTTTGAAAAACTCAAATCCGGCAGTGATGATGTTGACGATCTGGTTGAGCTGTTTTCCGACACGATCAATCGCTTTCCCGATGATGAATATATTGCTTCCATGATCGAGGCGCACATGTTGGTGTTGATTGAAAAAGATCCGCGCTACACAGCGATGTTGTTTGCAAAGTTGCGTGAGAAGAATCCGCCTGGCAGTTTGAAGCCAGCGATGGAAAGAAAGATGCACAACATTGCTGATCGTCAGCTGCTCCAAACAGAGAGCTTTAGTCAGAAGTTTTCTGACCGTTGGGCAAACGGCAAGGCCGGCAGACGAGAGTTAACCAAGACCGCGTCCAAGCTGCTGAACAAACCCGAAATTGGATTGCTTGTTGTTCAACAAGCCACCATGTTGGCCGAGTGGTTTGAGAGAAACTCATTTCCCGATGAATCGAAAATGGTCTTTCAGGAAATCGCAGCGTCGGTAAAAAATGGCAACGTCCTGGAGGACTATCGTAAGTATGCAAATGGAGTGGCCGCGGCAGGATTGAACCGAATTGGTCTTGAAGGGCAAACGATCGATTTTCACGGAATCGATTCCGCCGGCAAAGAGCTCATCGATACGGACATGAAGCGGAGGGTCGTCGTGGTGGTTTATTGGTCGGCGACATCCGCCAAATCTTTACGGTATTTGGACGACCTCAACGAAAGCGCGAACTCGTTGAAAAATAAGTCCGTGAGTATCTTGGCGGTTTGTGTCGATTCCGAGCTGCCCAGAGACGCGAACGTTCTTTCCCAAAAAAATGCCGTCATTCAAATCATTGAGCCGGAATTTGAGTCTGGCAAGAATTCGTTGTTAACGAAATGCCAACCGGGTTCCTTGCCCCATGTGATGATGGTTGACTTTGGCGGCGAGATTCATGACGTGAACATGGATCCGACACAGGTGAAGAACAAAGCACTCAGTCTGCTGATGAACCGGAATAGGTAGCTTTGGGAGGGAGCGGGTGTTTGCGTTTTCAAACACAAGCCCGAAACTCGCTTGCTAGGAAATTGCAGAATACAAGCCCGACGCGCGCGTTTTGATGTTGCGCATTTAAGATGGGGTTTCTTGTTTTACTTAACAAAACAAGTGAAAATTGAAAAATACGAAGCGTTGCAATACAAGCCCGACGCGCAAGCGAGGGATCGGGAAATCCTCGGAAATATTCCCTCGCTTGCGCGTCGGGCTTGTATTTGCGTAACGTAAAAACGCGGAGCGAGTGAGTTCAGGACGCGGCAACGTCTCACTCGCTTGCGCTCTTTGAAGTTGCACATTTGAGACAAGATTTCGCATTCTAATTGATAAAACACGTGAAAATTAAAAAAGCGAAGCGTTCCAATAATTGGGTAAGGGAGAGGCACCGCCACTCCCTCCCCGTTACCGCGATGAGGTCATTTCCTCATATTTTCCAGCATGCGGATTTCCCGCACTGGGCGGTCCCGCAGAAATCGCCCCATCAGGTAGGGGAACCTGCTGA
>CALLUY010000196.1 GCA_938010615.1 uncultured Pirellulaceae bacterium
CCGAAGGGATCACAGCGGGCGCTTGCTGCGATCCCTTCAGGATCGAATCGTGTATATCCTTAGGGTTCCGGAGGTGGTCGCTACGCTCGACCTCCGGCTAATGGCTGAAATTCCTTCGGAATAAAAATGTGTGCAACTTCAAAAAGCCTGAGCAAGGTAACAGCTGCACCTCGCTTACGCGCTTTGAAGTTGCACGATATCGGCCCATCCCGAAGGGATTCAAGCTATTAGCCGGTGATAAGCGCAGCGCCATCACCGGATTCGGTCGACCGCAAACATGATCCCGAAGGGATCACAGCGGGCGCTTGCTGCGATCCCTTCAGGATCGAATCGTGCATCCTTAGGGTTCCGGAGGTGGTCGCTACGCTCGACCTCCGGCTAATGGCTGAAATTCCTTCGGAATAAAAATGTGTGCAACTTCAAAATGCGTTAGCGAGCTACCCGGGCGCACCTCGCTTACGCGTCGGGTTAGGATTTACGAGCAAAGCTATTCGCTCTGAATCAGAGAATATTGACACGATTTTCAATCGTTAGTGCGCGTTAACTTCAATTCAAGATTCCTTGGCGTGGATGCGGTTGAAAATTTGCGATTCTGAAACCGTTTGCATCGAATAGATGTACTGCTATTGTCTGCATTCACTTCCTACTCGAGACCAAACTCTATGATCGAAGCCACCAATCTGGTTAAATCGTTCGGCTCGCTTACGGCGGTCGACAACCTTTCGCTCACGATCAAAGAAGGGGAAACGATTGGGTTGCTTGGCCCCAACGGTGCCGGGAAGACGACGACGATCGGAATGCTCGTCGGACTAACGTCGCCAGATTCAGGCAACGTGGAAATTCGGTTTGGCAAGGCGGGCAAAAGCAGCACTCAACGATCCGCGACGGGGTCCCCTTCAAACAACACGGTTCGACAACGAATCGGTGTCGCCCCACAAGCGTTATCGCTGTACGGAGAATTAACGGCGGCCGAAAATCTCAAATTCTTCGGTTCGCTGTATGGACTTGCAGGCGGTAAGCTGAAAAGCCGCATCGAAGAAACATTGGAAATTGCGGGACTCAAAGATCGTCGCAATGATCGTGTTGCTACATTTTCAGGCGGCATGAAACGTCGGCTCAACATCGCGGTCGCGTTGATCCATGAACCTGAAGTCATTTTGCTTGATGAGCCAACGGTCGGAGTCGATCCCCAATCCAGAAACCATATCTTTGAGCGGATCGAACAGATGCAAAAGGATGGCCTGACCATTCTGTATACGACTCACTACATGGAAGAAGCCCAACGACTCTGTGATCGAGTCGCCATCATGGATCATGGGAAGATTTTGGCACTGGACACCGTCGAAGGCTTGTTGGAAAAGCACGGCGGCCGATCCGTGGTTTCTGCAACGCTACATCCACAATCATCGCGGACAAATTTGCCCGCCGAACCGCAAGGCGACCTGCTTCGATTTGAATCTGATGATCCAATTAAGGAAGTAGCGAGATTGACTGAAGCTGGGGTTCGATTTCAAGGCCTGCAGATTGCAAATTCTGATTTGGAATCTGTATTCCTTGAGCTGACTGGACGGCAGTTGAGAGATAGCCAGTAAAAATCTGCTTCCCCCAACACTCCAGAAGCAATGAAGAGCCGCCTTGCCGTTCTCTAATCAATCACAATCCAATTTGGAATAATCAAATGGCTCAAATACTCAGCATCGCTTTGAAGGATCTGAAAATCCTGCTTCGTGATCCAACCGGCGTATTTTTCATCATCGGTTTCCCGATCCTAATGGGACTGTTCTTCGGCCTGATGATGGGAGGAGTGAACTCCGGCGGATCCAGTTCGTCCATGAAAGTCGCGGTTGTCGACGACGATCAATCGACAAACTCAAAACAGTTTCTGGATCTGCTGAAAGAAAACGGCAACCTCGAATTGATTCCCGGATCACTCGATGCGTCTACCGAGAGTGTTCGCAAGGGAAATGCCGTTGGTGTCATCGCGTTGCAGCAAGGATTCGGAGAACGCGTTGGTCTTTTTTGGGGCGAGCCACCCGAGATCCAGCTTGGGATGGATCCATCTCGAGGCGCCGAAGCGGGAATGCTTCAAGGTTACATCATGCAAGCCGTTGGAACGATGACCGGAAATCGTTTCGCGGAACCAGCGTTGTTTCGCAATTCGATCGACAGCGCACGCGATGATGCCAAAAATGACGAGTCGATGAATCCAATCAACAAACAATTGTTGCTCGGATTTCTCGGTTCGGTGGATTCGATGTTGGAATCGGTTGAAACATTGCAGACCGAACAAGAGGGCGGCGAAGACGAACAGGTCGCAAGTCAGCCAGGGTTTGAATTCGCAAAAGTCACTCCGATTGACATCACGCGTAAGGTGGACCCGAAAAGCAGAGAAGGACAAATTCAGAAAATCACTTCGCAATGGGACATTAGTTTTCCGCAAGCGATGTTGTGGGGGATACTCGGTTGCATCGCTGGATTCTCAGCTTCGATTGCCAAGGAGAGAACGACAGGCACGATGACTCGCTTGCAGGTTTCGCCGATATCGAAATTCAAAATCCTTGCCGGCAAAGCGTTAGCTTGTTTCCTAGCAGTTCTATTTGTGATCGCGATGATGTCATGTCTCGGATTTTTCTTGGGCATGCGTCCCGGCAACGTGCTTCACCTTGTCATTGCCGCACTATCGGTCGCGTGTTGCTTTGTCGGAATCATGATGACTCTGAGTCTGATCGGGAAAACCGAGCAATCCGTCAACGGCTTGGGCTGGATGGCCAACATGGTCATGGCAATGCTGGGTGGCTGCATGATTCCGGTCATGTTTATGCCCGACGTGATCAAAAAAGTTAGCGTGTTGAGCCCTGTGCGGTGGGCAATTTCCGCCATCGAAGGAGCCATTTGGCGAGATTATTCGCTCATGGAAATGATGATGCCTTGCGCTATATTATTGGGAATTGGAACGGTTGGAATGATTGTCGGATCAGCGATTCTTGGTCGTAGGCTTTCGTAAAAAATGTCTCGATTACGAATTGGATGTGCCCGATATCGAAAAGGCTGGCGATTCGTATAATCACGTCAGACTTACACCAACAATTCTTAGCAGCCACGATCACATGCCAGAACCAAAATTCAAACGCATCTTGCTCAAACTCTCTGGCGAAAGCTTTTCTCCGTCGGGTGAACGCGGCATCAGCATGGATGAAGTGGTGCACATTTCGCGGCAAGTCAGCGAAGTCCAGAAGCTTGGTTGTGAGATCGCAGTCGTGATCGGCGGCGGAAACATTCTCCGCGGAAGCCAATTCAAGGCCACCAACGATGTGGTTGAAGAAGCGACAGCGCACTACATGGGTATGCTGGCCACCGTCATCAACGGTTTAGCGCTGCATGACGCGTTTGTATCGATGGGTTGCGAAACGCGTTTGATGAGCGCGATCAAAATGGACGGCGTTTGCGAACCCTACATCCGTCGTCGTGCTCAACGCCATCTGGAAAAAGGACGCGTCGTCATCCTAGGCGCTGGAACGGGTAGTCCGTTTGTGACCACCGACACGGCGGCCGCAATGCGAGGCATGGAGCTTGGCTGCGACATTGTTATGAAGGCGACACGTGTGGACGGAGTCTACAGCGAAGACCCGGAAAAGAACCCGCATGCGATTCTCTATTCGGAATTGAGTTTCCAAACTGCCGTTCAAAAGGGCCTGCGAGTCATGGATTCAACTGCCATCTCTCACTGCATGGAACACAATTTGCCGCTAATGGTGTTCAACTTTCGCAAAGACGGAAACATCATGAAGGCCGTCATGGGCGAGAAAGTTGGAACGCTGGTTTCCAACGATGTAGCCGATTCGTAAGGAAGCGTCCCAGTAATTGTTAAATTTCTGTGGTGCTCTCACGATTGAATGCGTTCTTGGCTGTTGCGATTGGCAAGTAAAGCACATCTGGCTTGTCTTGCAGAGCCTCAAAGCCCATGTGTTTGTAGAACGAGATGGCTTTGTCGTCCTTCGCATCCACGACAACCGCGTAGCACCCGATGTCCGCGTTGAGCACGCGATTTAAAGCATCGCCGATTAAGGCCCCTCCAAGGCGTTTGCCCTGTGCGTGGCGATCAACGGCAAGCCTGCCAATTCGAGCAACCCGCACATCTGCATATCGCGGCAACTTTTTCTGAACCGCCGGTGAAAGGTCGGTGAGTGCGATGCTACTTGAAGACAGCGTGTAGAAACCGTCGATTTGATCGGTCTCGTTCGAGATTGCAAGGAAGCAAGTGCAGAAATGCTTGCGTTGCTCGCGACCTGCTCGTTTCGCCAAGTACTCGTTCAGTACTTCGGTTCCGCAGTCGAAACCTTTGCGATCGTGCTTGTGCAACTGTTCTACGCGCCAAGTGCTCAAGATGGACCAAGGAGTTCGTTGTGACTTTGGACCGCCCGCTTCAATGATTCAGGGGCTGGCTTGGGATTTAGCAGGCTGTCCGCAAACGCCTGTTGATCACGCTCGGAAAGCACAATCTGGTTGTGCGATTGAATCGTACGCCGGGCCGCTTCGGTGACGCGGCTGATGATGTAGTCAGACAGCGAGCGACCCTCGAGCAAAGCAGCTTTCTCGATCAGCTCCCGAATATCGGGTGACGTCCGGGCTTCGATTCGCTCGGTTTTGGTTGTGGTAGCCATATAAATGTCCTCCTATTTTCATTGTACGGCAAAGTGCCGGGAAACGTTCAGGGAAAACTTGAAATGCCGGAAAATAATGGTTGAAATCCCCTTCCCCGACTGCGGCGACTCCAGTTATCGGCGAAGAAACGAGGTTTCGAGTTTCGCAACTTCTTCTTCAACAGGAGGCTCATGCAGAAGCAATTCTTGGACAGAATACAAACTAAGTACCGGACTTCGGTAACCGAGACGCCTCGAGACCGAAATAGGATTTGGAATCGGTTTTAAAACCGACTCTATGCTGGATCGACGGCACGATAGGCCGCGATCAGAGCGGCCTCACCTTCTTTGCCCTTGATCGAATTCCCGTGTTCCATTCCGACCACGAATTCCTTGCCCTCTTTCGAAGCTCGTTCATGGATGTGCTTGAATACGTTTCCGTAGTTGATCTGCACAGGCTGGTTGTCGAGAATCTATAATTGCGCAGAATAGTGATTCAACTTAGTTTAGAATCAGAATATTAACTCTCAGTGAATCCAGCTGAGGTCCGTTTTTTTCAGCTTCCAGAAATCGGAATGAACATGAGCGATCGTGAAGATACAGATGTGACGCCAAGTGAATCTGCGGCTTCGGTCGATGCCACTGAGGCAAAACCTGTGGTCAAGAAAAGAAGTGGAATATCCATACCATTCCTGTTGGGGATGGTTCTGCTTGGAGTGGTTGGCTATTTCGGAGTACGTCAGGTCATGTACATGTCGATGCTGAACACGATGCAGGAAGAAGTCGACAAGGAATTGGTCCCAATCGACCCCAAAACGCAACCCAAAAAAGACCCCAACATGGGTCCGGCCAGCGCTGGCGGTCCGGGTAACTAGTGCAACGATACAGCTAAGAATTAGAGTTGGCGATTACGTAAAATCGCCTATCCGAGGCGATTTTACGTAGCTCGTCTCTCCGAGACGATTTTCCACGTCTCGGAGAGACGTGCTACTTTGATTTGGTAACGCGAAACCTATCGGCCGCCACCGCCACGTCTTCCGCCACCGCCGCCACCGCGATTTCCTCCGCCGCCTTGTGGTCTTCCACCAACAGCACCGCGGCCTCCACTACCTTGTTGGGATCGCATCATTTGTATGAAGTTGCTTCTGGCTGCCTCAACCTGCTTTGCTTGAGCAGCAGCTGCTGCCTTCATGGCTTTTGAATCGCCATTCTTTTTGCCGTTGGCTTTGGGGTCAGCATTCGCTCCGTCTTCAGCAGATTCGCCACTCATATTGTCGACTCCCACGATTTCGACTTTGTCACTGCCGAGAATCGTTTTGAGCATTTCTGCAAGTTTGGCACCGTCACTTCCCTTCATGTCAAACTCTTTCATCTTAAGAGGCTCTTTGACTTCGGGTTGATCAAGAAAAGTAACCAAAGCTTCGACTTGGACGAAGATTGACTTCGGTCCCATGAAGATAAGCTGACCTGTTTTCATATCGACATCAAGGTATCCGCGAGGCTTTCGTTCCTTTGTGTCTCCGCCACCGCCGCCTTTGCCGCCGGTCAGCTGCTTCATCATTTTCATCATATTCGCAGCTTCATTTCCACCGCCGCCACCACCGCCAGAATCTGCATCCTTGAAGTAAACGGACATCACATTCTCGACTCGTGTCTTCATCTCTTCGGGATCACGATGGCGAACTTGAATCACGTAAATTTGACCAGCTGTTTCTGGGTTGTGCGGTGGTGTTGAAATGTCAAACATGTCCACAGCAGCGTCGAGCAACACCAAATCGTTCGAAGTCGCTCCGGTAACCCAGAGATAATTCAGCCGCCCATCAATGCCGATCTTGATTTCGCCTTCGAGTGAACTCACGGAGCTTCCGCCTCCACCGCCACCAAACAGGGAGTCCATCATTCCGCCCCCGACGTCGCCCATCACGTTGTCCGCGATTCCACCGAGCAATCCTCCTCCACCGCCGCCGCCACCACCTGAATCAATGCCGTACATTGATTCCAGCAGAGACTTCATGTAACCGGCTTCGCAGTGACGCAGTTGGTAGACCGTTGGGGCAACTTCTTCTGACTCTTCACCGACCTGCTGGTCGATCAGATACTCGACGTCATCACCCGCATCGAGGTCTTCGGATTCAATAATGATTCCAAATTCGGTACCCCAAACTTTCACTGGAGCCCCCGGAACTGATTCAATTTGCTCTGGCGATTTATAGCCATCTGATTCGCTGGTTTCAACTTCTGGCCATGGTTTCTCAGAAGTCTGCAAGACAGCCGTTGAAAGGTTCAAAGCCGTCGCTGGAAATAAACTTGCAGCAACTTCAAATAGGCGGTCACGAACGATAACGCCTTGATCTTTGAGTCCCGGCAAACGTTGAGGCTGAGGTCGAACTTTCTCACCACGCCGAAAAAGGCTTCCATCATCGATCGATGGCCGTGGAGAACGTACATCAAAAGGATTCTCACGGCCCATCGTCGGCCACAAGTCTTGCAGAGTTGGAAGAATCCGATCACGATCGGCCGGAGACATTGGGATAGCGCGTCGAACGGTCCGCAGCCCATCCGACTCAGGAGCCGACTTGCGATCAAGCTCTTCAATAATTTCTTTGGCTTCGATAACCTGAGCTGGCGTTCCGCGAACCATGATGAAATCACGCTCCGTGTTGGCCAGCATCGCGACTTTGTCGGAAGCGTTTTCGGCAGTGATTCCTAGGATCGTTTGAGCTGCCAACAGGATGTCACCAGCATCGCCGTTCACCAATTGAATCGTTGCGAAACCGCCGTTGTTCGAGTCTTGCAATCCGAGAACAGTACGTACGATCTCGTGGTCGGCTTTGCGACCCATCACAGTGATCTTGCCAGTTTCTGAACCTTGGATAACACGAGCTCCACCACCTGCATCGAAAAGCAATCGATCGATGACTTCAAATGTTTCTTTACTGTCGCGTGGAACCGAGTACTGCTGAAGCGTCATCGGATCATCCGCGGCAGCTTCAACCTGTGTTGGCTTTTTATCAAAAGCCGCGACGGCAGACCTGACTTCAGCAATCAATCTGGGCGTGCCTTGGACAATGATTCCTTGGGAGCCGGGAGCTGAGTCGATCGCAATGGTCAACGTACCTTCGGGATTACGATAGTTTTCATCGAGGTTTAGAAACTTGCTGATCTGGTCAAGGAAAAGCTCAGCGCTAATGTGCTTCAACTCGATCGTGGTAAACGTTCGTGTCCCACTCAATTTGGCTCGAGTGATCACGTTGCGAATGAAACGCAGATTCTCTCCCGATTCGCGAACAAAAATTTCGCTGGTGTCAGGGTAAGTTTGGAAAAATGGTTCGTTGTAATCCTGAACTCGCTGCTTGATTTGTTCTTTCATGTCGTCCATCGGCAAACCCGAAACATCAAACACGACTTGAAGTGTTTCGTACTTGCCACGCTGATCAAGTTCGCTGGCGTCGATCGTTTCGACCAGCTCTGCTGGAAGAGCGGTTGTTGCATCGACGAGGTACAGCTTGCTGCCATTTCGCAACAGCGTCTTTGGTGGATCGCTCAAACGAAGTTTATGATTAATTTCATCGATTGCTTCGACAGGACTCACCAATCGACCGCTGACGTAGCTAAACGATCCTTCAGGATATTGGTCCACTGACTCAAGCGTGAATCCGGCTTGTTCGGCGTACCATTCGATGACGGTCTCCCAATCGACTTTGCTGAAGTTGAATTCGAGCTTTCCAGCCTCCGCTTCCTGCGTTTGAGCGACTTGCACGGGGAACGCAGCATGGGTCACCGAAGACAACGCAAAGCAAAGGGCCGTCACGGCGGCGAGAGCAACATTTTGGGGGAGTGATGTTTTCATTTGATTCCGCATCCTATCGATATATACCGCTACATTCTAAGTCGCCGTTAAGTCGCATTCCAGAGTTCACCCCAGTAGATCTCCGCATTGAGCGGACTCCATGTTATGATCGCCCGAAACTGAATATGCCGTGCCAAAAGGACCTGTCCTTGGGTGTCACAATCTGCGAAATCAGAACACCCGGAACCCGTCTTCAGCAATCGTCTGTCGCGGATTAAACTCCAGTTTCACTCCCAAGTTTCGTAAATCTCCGCCGCAGCCCAAAATCTTCCAATGATCCTGCTAACTTTGGAAACCACGTGTGATGAAACGGCCGCCGCGATCGTCAACGACCGTCTTGACGTGCTCTCAAGCGTTGTGGCCTCTCAGGCGAAGCTACATGAGATCTACAAAGGTGTCGTCCCAGAGATCGCTGCACGGGCTCATGTCGAGCGGATTTTGCCCGTGATCGATGATACTTTGAAGAAAGCCAGCTTGACTCTCGACGACCTCGACGGGATCGCCGTTGCCAACACCCCTGGCCTTTCGGGCTCCCTGCTGGTCGGTTTGACGGCCGCCAAAGCCCTTTGCTTCGCGAAGAATCTGCCACTGATCGCCATCAACCATCTGCATGCTCACGTCTACGCCTGCCAGTTCGGATCAGACTCGCCGATCTATCCGTGCGTCGGTTTGGTCGTCAGCGGTGGTCACACGCACCTGTATCACTACACCAGCGCGACAGAAAATCGGTTCCTTGGCGGGACAATTGATGACGCTGCCGGCGAAGCGTTCGACAAAGTCGCCAGCATGCTGGGATTGCCGTATCCCGGTGGGCCAGCAATTTCCAAAGTTGCACTTAATGGGGATCCGACTGCATTCAAATTTCCACGAAGCTTTTTGAAAGAGCAGCGTCTCGAATTCAGCTTCAGCGGTTTGAAAACGGCAGTTCGTTACGCGATCACCGGTCCGGGAAAGTTCGACCTTGATGCGGTTTCGATTGCCGAACAAACCGTTGCTGATCTGGCGGCCAGTTTTCAACAAGCAGTCGTCGATTGCCTAGTCGCCAAATCTGTCCAAGCAGTTGAACAGTGTTCATCGCAAGGTGTTCCAAGACGTTTGTGCGTCGGCGGCGGAGTCGCAGCAAATCGCGTCTTCCGTGATCAGCTTGCAATCCAGTGTCAGCAGAAGGATATCGAATTGCATTTCGCAGCGATGGAACACTGCACCGACAATGCCGTCATGGGCGCGATCGCGATCGAGCGTTTTAAAGCTGGATTGTTTGAAGACATGAACCTTGACATTTTGCCTGGTCTGATCCGCGAACCGCAAACGGGGTAGGGCGTTGAACCCGGAAGACCAACCAGAGACAAAATTCGCGTCACGCGTTCGAATGACTTCCATCGAAGCATTCCATTTGCACAGTTCCAGTGACGAGTGGCCGAATTCTGTTGCCGGTCGAAGTCACTTTCATGGCACGATCGATATCGCGTTGGCAAAGCAAGCCTGGGAACACTGTCTCGGTCGCCAAACATTCGCAGCATGGCCAATCATCAACACCAAGGGTCGTCCCAAATGGTCCACCAATATCGATAGCGATCGCTTGCCGCAGGTCGCAGAGGACACCTTCCACGAAATTGTCCTCGAAAGCTGGCCTGAATCGGAATCAGAATTTGATCTGCCCAACGTCAACGATCGCGGTTTGCCGCTCGTCTCCGCAATCGACAACATTGGCTTTGGTTTGTGGTGCATTCATTCAAGCAACGACCAACGAGTCACCATCATCCTGACCACCGATCATGCCCTTGCGGATGGCGTTTCAGGAATGGGTTTTGTGCGTCAGTGGATGACGGCCTATCACAATCTTTGCAACAAAGAAGATATTAACCGTGGACTCATCAAGCTCGACTGGACTGCTTGGAAGAAACGAAGTCACCTTGGATTGTTTTCGTGGTCGTTCTTAAAATATCTTCCATGCCAGGCGATTGGATTGTTTGGCGCCACAAAATTTGTCTTGCGAAAGTTCTCGACGATAGAACCAAAGAATTCTGCCTCGCTACCACCAATCAATTCGCCTGGCATCGCCGGACGCACGATTGAACCTGACTTGATCGACCAATTGAACGATCGAGCTGAACGACTGGCCGTGTCGGTCAATTCGCTGATGATGACGATCGTGTTCCGGGCAATGAAACGCATTCGCGACGCCATAGAATCCGAACAAGGTTGCCAATGGAAGGATCGGAAATGGATTCGCCTCGTGTTGCCAATCGGAATTCGTGGCATTGCCGATCGGAAACTTCCGTGCACCAACAAGGCTTCACTGGTTCAGGTCGAGCGAACGTTCGATCAAGTTTCCAACGCTGACGCGGCAGCCCAATCGATTGATCGCGAAGTCCGCATCATCATGGGCTTCAAGCTGGATTTGGTTTTCCTTATCGCGATTCGATTGTTGAGCACCGTTCCATCATTCCTTCGGTTTGCAGCTGGCAATCAGAAGTCGCGTGGCACCGTCGTCTTTACGAATCTTGGGGAGCCATTTCGTAAAACGCGAGCCTGTAATTTTCGTGAGGTCGGAGGCCTTAAAATGCAAGAATACGATCTTTGCGGACCCATTCGCAGCGGGACTCCAATCAACATCGCTTGGAGCACGTTCAAGCGTCCGATCGGCGATAAGCTGTGCGTCCATGGCAGAATTTCGCTGCACTTCGATCGGGTCATCATTTCGACCGAACTGGCGTCCGCCATCGCCGACGCGTTGGAAAAGGAGTTGCGAGAGGTCGTACAGTTTGGTGGTTCTGGCGGATAAACATCGTCGCATAGAGTCGGATTGCCGCTACAATGTCGCCTCCATTTCCTGACTTCTGATCTTTCGCTCCCATGGCCAACGAAGACTTTGATCTCGCTTCACTCGCGGAGTTCCTCCACATCACGCCAGCGGAAGCTCGCAAGATGGCGGAACGTGGTCGCGTACCGGGTAAGAAAATTGGCGGACAATGGAAGTTCTTTAGCGCCGAAATTCACCAATGGTTTGAAGATCGAATTGGTATCTCCGACGACCGCGAACTGGTAGAAGTCGAAAAGGTTCTGGAAATTCAATCTACAAAACAGATCGTTGACTCATTTCACATTCCGGACATGATGCCCGCAGATCTGGTGTTCGTTCCTCTGTTGGCCAGGACGAAACCTAAAGTGATTCAACTGCTGTGCGATAGCGTTGGGAATACGGGAGCCTTATGGGATCCGGACAAAATGGGTGACGCAATTCGAAAACGGGAAGACCTTCATCCAACAGCATTGGAGAACGGCGTTGCGATGCTCCACCCGCGCCGACCGATGACCACGATCATTGGCGATCCATTTATCGCGCTCGGTGTGACGACCAGCGGCATCCCATTCGGTGGTCCTCGAGGAACGCTGACGGATGTCTTCTTTTTGATTGGTTCGACGAACGAAGCCGTTCACCTTCGTGTTCTTGCTCGTTTAAGTCGACTGATTCGCGAACCGGAGTTTTTGGATACGCTTCGATCGACCACCAATTCGGCGGATGCCCATGCGTGCATCGTGCAATTTGACGAACAGCTGGATTGACGAAGGAATCACAGTCCACGTATGATTCACGGAAGACAGTTCTGAGTTCCAGGAGGGATCTAAAGGATGAGTTCACTGCAATTGCTGATTTCAGGAGACTACTGGCACGATGATTTTCGTGAACAGTTTTCGAAGCTCGAATATCCCGCAACGATGGTGCCACTTGAGCGAATTCAATCCACGTCGAATCGGACTTACCATTTAGTTGTTCTTGCCCAGTCACGACGCGATCAAATTTCGCAAACCTCAGTCGACTCGATTCGAGCTTCGATGCCGGGGATTCCGATCGTCGTTTTGCTGGGAACTTGGTGCGAAGGAGAAAACCGTTCGGGCACACCATTGATTGGCGTGAATCAGGTTCTGTGGCATCAATGGGAAAGTCGATTTGAAAAGTTTTGCGTTCAAACGAACGACGGCGTGAAGTCGGATTGGGAACTTCCTCTAACGGCATCGGTGTCCGATCGGGTTCGAGATTTTTCTGCCAATCCCGCGCTGACGCAGCAACTTTCCGGCGGCAAGTTTCTTATCAGCTCAGAAGATCGCACTTCGTTCGAGTCCATTTCGGATCTTTTGAACGTCTATCAGTGCACGACCTGCTGGCATGAATCTCAATCGGATGAGGTCGCACCACGTGATTTTTCGGCCATTTGCGTTGACGGAAACACCGCGTCATCCAACTTTCTGGATCGAGTTCGTCAGTTGAAGTCGCGTTACGAAGGGCTGCCCGTCATTGCAATGTTGAACTTCCCAAGAAAACAGGATCTGAATTCCTTAGCGGAACTTGGTGTGCAGGAAGTCGTCTCCAAACCTTACACCGCGGATGAGTTCGTGCTCCCGTTGGCCAGGTCAATCGGCGATCACTCCGAACGAACAGGCCAGATCGTTCCGCGACCGGCAATGTTATCCAGCGAGGCCATTAGGCGACATGCCGATGGGAAGCATCCAAACGCCTCTTGATAGGCACAAAAAAACTCGGCCAACAAATGTTGAACCGAGTTCAGAGGCGTCGGTGGGATTCGAACCCACGATGGTGGATTTGCAATCCACTGCCTTAGCCACTTGGCCACGACGCCGTGTAATACGCATACGGTAGTGTCAAATTAGGCATCGTCAAGTGCTTAGGCGCCCTCGACAGACCAGTAAGACTATACAGCCTAACCTTTACCGCATAACCGTTGCTGAGGTAATCTTCGGAACGACGGCTCTTGGTTCTTGAGGCCGCTTGGGGTTTGATCCGTTTTGCTTGCAAAAAGTTCGCAGGCATTGCTCAAACTGCGACAAATTTCTTGCCCTGCCACGTGTCACGCCGTGCGAACTCGGCTTTTACCGCCCGCAAGACACCTTGCTTATCCAAACACCACTCTGGGCCTAGAAAGAAGCTCCCGGGAGCCTCACCGCTGATTCGCTCTACCACCATCGTTGGAGGTAGCCGCTCGAGAAAGTCAACCAACGTCGAAATGTATTCGTCGCGCTCCATTAGTTTGACTTCGCCATTCTTGACTTGCGTCGCCAGCGGAGTGTTCTCGACGGCGTACAGGTTGTGGATCTTGACCGCGTCGAGTCCCGAGTGGGCGACTTCGTTGGCGGTTTCCATCATGTCTTCGTGAGTTTCGCCTGGTAGACCCAGCATGATGTGCCCGCAAATCTCGAATCCTCGACCGACGCTTCGCTCCATGGCATCAATGAACGATTCATGCGTGTCGCCGCGATTCATCCATTGCAACGATTTCTCGTGGATCGTTTGTAATCCGTACTCGATCGTTAGTGGCACTTTGTCGCCAAGTTCCTCCATAAGATCAAGCACGTCGTCGGGAACGCAATCTTGTCGCGTACCAATCGCCAAAGCAATCACTTCCGGATGAGAAATCGCTTTCTCGAACAGAGGTCGCAAAACTTCGACAGGAGCATACGTGTTGGTCGCTGGCTGAAAGTAGGCCATGAAATGTTTGCATTTGTACCGTCGCTTGATCCGCGAAATACCATCATCCATCTGGCTCAAAATGTCCTGCTTTGGCAACCTCCGACTGGGGCTGAAGCTGCGGTTGTCACAGAAGGTACATCCGCCAATGGCGACAGTGCCGTCAACATTGGGACAAGTGAACCCGGCGTCGACACTTACTCTTTGGACACGAAAACCAAAAACCTGCTTGAGGTAAAAGCTGTAGCTAAAGTAGTGCAATCCCTCCGCACGCCAGTCAAATTGACTGCGATCGTGGGGCCAAGTGGACGGAATGGCGGTCGAATTATTTGACGTTTCTTGAGTCACGGCCTAGACTGGATTGGCTGAAAGGACTGAAATCATTGGGTAATTCCTCGAACCGGTCGATTCTACGGCGAAGTCGAACTCCTGAAAGCCCTTCCTAATAACTTTCTTACACCATTGTGCAAAACATGTTTGGCGAACTCGTACCTATTGGCGGCGGCGACCCTATTCCCCTAATGAAAAAGCGACTCCGAGTTGGACGTCGCGAGGGATGCGACATTATTCTTAACTTCGGCAATGTCTCTGGACACCATTGCTTGCTGGAAGTCGACGAAGGCTATTGGTTCATTCGCGATCTGCGTAGCCGAAACGGCGTCAAGATCGACGGAAAGCGTCTCGCTCAAGGAGTGAGAAAGCGACTGGACCCTGATTGCAAAGTCACGATCGCGAAACACGAGTTCGAACTTGTCTACGATCCCATGAGCATGGGTGCCTACGGAACTCCGCCGCAGGACGAGCAAGTTGACGATTTCTTCAAAGAGTCGCTGCTGGACCGAGCTGGTTTGAGCCGTCGCGATTCAACCGAGAAGAAAAAGTAAGCTCACTCGAGCTCGCGTTCTCGACGGCGGTGGTTGTCCACTATTCGCCGTTTCGAGAATTTTTTTTGGCCTTCCGAGCGGAAGACGATTCGAAATCGGCGGGATTTGAATCCGCGCGACCGTAGGGACATCGAATTCTGAGCGCGAAGCGTAAGCAATTGATTTTCGTTTTTTCTCAGCCAAATTAGTCGTATCGGGCTGTGTGGAACTCTTGCGATCACAATAGCAAATTAAGCATGCGCTATCCCATCGCATTGCAAACGATCGTTCGGAAATCGGATACTGGCCATGAAATTGGCTGTTCAGGTTAACTCTGCAAGTTCATTTTGAAGTATCTTGATCAGATGATCACGTCCGCTGCTTTTTGGCTTTCGTCCTAATTCTTGCAACCTTTTTTCAATTTCATGTTTCCGTTTCGTTTTTTGTTCACGTGATCGATCACTCCAATAACGTTTCGATTTCATAATCTGTGTGCGAAGCTTCTCCCAAGCTGCTTTGTCGCGTTTTGGCGGGACGGTGATTTTAGGCCCAAGGAATCTGCAAGCTTCCTTGCATTGAGGGCATTTGACGTGTTCATTGCCTTTACTGCCAACAACCCAAGGACGCCAAAAGGCAACCATTCGTAAAGTTGGTCGACGCACAGTCAGGCGGCAATCGAAGCAGGCCCAATTTCCATTTGTCATTGTGGTTCTCTTTACGGTCAAAAGGGGAAAGTTTAGCCCCTCTCCGTTACGGTCCGCGATGCTTTTCATAAGTTGAGTGTACTGTTCATAAAGAATCCGTGTCCATCCTTTTGAAACACCTCAAAGCGCAAATTTATCAGCTGGCTTAAGTGGGCGGCTATTGATTGGGTAAATTCAAGCGATCAGACAATCGTCACTGATGCTTGGACTGTTCCTGCAACTCAAACCATTGCTCTGCCGACTCCGCGTCGCCAGCGATGTCCGTCGTCTTGGCTCCTTTGCGAAGGAACCGCCGCAATTGTTTCGTCACCATCGCGCTGCTGATTAGATCTTGCTCTTGCAAGCCCATTGTCTTCAAAAGCGCGATCAAGTGATCGGGAATCAATCGGTTTACCAATTCGTCTTCCATCGCCAAGTAATAGCCAATCTCAACTCTTGCCGGAAGCGAAAGAGCAAACTCGGTTATCCGCTGGTCCCTCGGGCCATACGGATGCCGCTCAGCTACCATCATCGCGACTCGATACGGAACGATGATTTCCACTTCCGATTCGGTGCCCGAGGTAAATGGTTTGGCCAAGTCGGCAAGCAACAAATGAACAAGCTTTCCGGGTTCTTTTCCGTGATCGATAAACCAAGTCGATGTCACCGGCTCAGTTTCGATAAAGTAGTCGATGCCATGCTGCTCGAGCATCGTTTGACAGTCAGAAAAGGTATCTAAAAAGTGAGCCACAAGCCAAACGGATTTACCCGACGACTGTTGGATTCGAATTGAATCGGCGATCGAATTCCAGAGAGCTGCACGTGAAAGTGCGAATGAATCCGGATGCTGAACCACACGTTTGGAAAATAGAGATTTAAAAAATGAATACACCGAACAACCAACACAAAACGATACGACACGGTCGTTATACTGTTGAAAGAATATTTGTCATAGCAAAAGAATGCGTGTCACATGAAACCACTCCAAAAATCACCCGTAAAAATCATCTTTTCGATCGGGAGCTGCATCGTTGCAAGTCTCGCGTTGGCTAGTGTTGGCTTAGCTTCCGACGAGGCCCCCGAACGCAACATCATTTTCTTCATCACCGATGACGAAAGTCCGACGCTCGGTTGTTATGGTGACAGTGTGGCTGTCACGCCGAACATTGACGCAATCGCCAAAGACGGAGTGATCTTTCGGAATGCGTTTGCCACCACCGCCAGCTGCAGTGCAAGTCGCTCAGTGGTCATGTCTGGTTTGCACAATCATAAAAATGGCCAGTACGGCCACGAACATCACTTTCACAAATTTAGCTCTTATCACAATGTCGTTTCGTTAGCGCTTCCTCAAGTTCTGGCGAACGAGGGCTATCGAACGGGCCACATTGGAAAGTACCACGTTGGACCTGAGGCCGTGTTCCACTACGAGACCCGGCTCCAAGACAAGAGCAAAGGCCGCAATGCGGTTCAGATGGCTGAGCAGTGCCGCGACTTTTTGAGCGATCGCAGCGACGAGCGTCCTTTCTTTTTGTACTTCGCCACGTCTGACCCGCATCGCGGAGGCGGTATCGACCAGACTTCAAAACTGGAATTGAAACCGAATCTGTTTGGGAATCGAAAAGAAAGAAAGTCGCACAAAGACGTGGAAGAAGTTTTTTACGATCCTGCCAAAGTTCCAATTCCGAAGTTTCTTCCGGATTCGCCTGAGTCCCGTGAAGAGATTGCTCAGTATTATCAATCTTGTTCGCGGATCGACTATGGGCTCGGGCGATTGGTTTCCATTCTCAAAGAGGCGGGCGTTTATGACAAAACGTTGATCGTTTTCACGTCCGATCACGGCATGGCTTTCGCTGGCGGAAAGACAACCGTTTACGAACCGGGACTGAAGGTGCCTTTCGTCGTTCGCAATCCCTACGATGAAAATCGTGGCTTTGAGTCCGATGCCATGATCAGCCACATCGACATCACGCCTTCATTGCTTGATTTCGCTGGCGGTTTGGACGCGAAAACGAACGGCCCCAAGAAATGGGTCGACCCTGACAAGTACTGGAAGGACCGCGGCCTGTTTCAAAAAGACAACCGCGACGGCCACAACAAATTCAAATCATATCACGGTAAGTCTTGGCTTCCCGTGTTGGCTGGCGAAACGAAAGAGCACCACAAAACGATTTTTGCGTCTCACACATTTCACGAGATCACGATGTATTATCCGATGCGAGTCGTCCGCGATCGGGATTACAAACTGATCTGGAACATCGCCAGTGGTCTCGATTATCCGTTCGCGACTGACCTTTGGATTGCTTCGAGTTGGCAAGCTCAATTCGCCCAAGGGCCGGAAGCCATGTATGGCACGAAAACCGTTGGCCAATACATTCATCGCCCGAAATTTGAACTCTACGACATGAAGAGCGACTCCGGCGAAGCGAATAACCTTGCCGATGATCCGAAGTTTGCCACCGTGTTGAAGGAATATCAGTTGAAGATGAAAGAGATGCAGACGGAGCTCGAGGATCCTTGGGTGATGAAGTGGAACTACGAGTAATGTCGCACAGCTCTCCGAGCTGTTAGCGGGCCGTGGAGCCGGCTTTGATCACCACAGCCATCCGCCAATAGTGACACGTATCAATCCGCCCGCCATCGGTTCGGAAAACCGGGCGACATTGTGTCGCACAGCTCTCCGAGCTGTTAGCGGGCCGGGGAGCCGGCTTTGATCACCACAGCCATCCGCCAA
>CALLUY010000197.1 GCA_938010615.1 uncultured Pirellulaceae bacterium
CACCAAGTCCCATAAGCTCCAAAATGGCAGATGACTTTTCCGTCCGCGATCGCACATGTTGGAGAAGCGTACGAGTTCATGGGGTTGTTGGGTTGCGGATCGTTCTCGGTGCCAAGTTCGATGACTTTCTTGAGTTCGCCGGTTGTTAGGTCAACGCACAAAGCGTGCATGGTGATTGCTTTGGCAGCGGTCTTGATTTTGGCGTATTCGACGCCTTTGAGCTTTGCAGCGATCTCTTCCTCGGAAGCCGCGACTTCGGTAGCGGCGGTGAGCCAAATTTCATTGTTGGCATAAACCGGAGAAGACCAGCCACGTCCAGGTAGTTCAACCTTCCAGACGTAGTTGTCTTCAGTCCATGTCGTGGGCGTTTGAGCATCGACACTCGAAAGGCCTTCGTTGCCACGGAACTGCGTCCACGAAGGAGCTTCTTTTGTTTGAGCAAAACCGGTGGAAAGTGTTGCGACGGCGATCACCATCGCAAGAGAAAATATTCGAAGACTCATGATTGTTTTGACTCAAGGAGTTTATGGATGCTCGCAAATTCTAAACTTCGTCGTCCAACGTCCAGCCATCAGGAAGAATGGCTTTCTTGATCAAGATTGGAATGCCATCGCGAATGACACAGGTCGGATGATCCAACGAAGTATCTGTGCGTTGTTTGCCGTTGATGATTCGAACGTTTTTTCCGATGCGGCAATCGAGGTCAATGATCGATCCTTCAATGATGGAACCTTCGCCGATGCCAAGCGGCGTGTCCGTTTCGACTTCTGCAGGCCGTTCCGAATTGTAGTAAGCGGCGCCCATGATGATCGAGTCTTTGATTTTTACGCCGGGAGCAATCTTTGTGCGAATTCCGATCACACTGTTTTCAATTTCAACGCCATCACCAATTTCGCAGCCAGCAGAAATTAGGCTGCGTTTAACGGAAGCGTTACCCATTTTCGTCGGAGGTAAAAAACGAGCGTGAGTGTAAATCGGGCTGTTGCCTTCAACCAGATTGAAGGATGGCTTTTCAGATGCCAGATTCAAGTTGGATTCGTAGAAAGAGCGAATCGTTCCGATGTCTTCCCAGTAGTCGTCGAATAGGTGAGTGTAAACTTTTTTGTTCTTGATCGCTTCCGGGAAAACTTCTTTGCCAAAGTCGGTGGAAGTGCTGCCTTGCAAAAGTTCATTGAGCAGCTTGCGGCCAAAGACGTAGATCCCCATGCTTGCGAGGCAATCGCGGCCTTGCGGGTCGATGCCTTGTGTACGAATCCATTCAGGGTCTGTACGGACGGCATCAATCTCTTCATCGGTCTGGGGTTTTTCAACGAAGCCGGTGACTTGTCCGTGATCATCAAGCTGCATTACGCCGAATCCGCGTGCGTCCTCGCGAGTGACCGGCAAGCAGGCGATCGTAACGTCCGCGCCTTTGGCAATGTGAGTCTCAATTAGTTTGCTATAGTCCATTCGATAGAGTTGATCTCCGGACAGGATCACAACGTATTCGATGTCGGACTGATTGAAATAGATCAGGTTCTTCCGAACGGCATCGGCGGTGCCTTGATACCAGTCACTTCCCGCGGAAGGCGTTTCCTGAGCCGCGAGCAATTCGACGAATCCGCCACTGAAGTTGTCGAACTGATAAGCGTTGTTGATGTGGTTGTGAAGGCTCACCGACATGAACTGCGTCAGCACGAAGATGCGATTGATGTCGCTGTTGAGGCAGTTTGAAATCGGAATGTCGATCAGCCGATACATCCCTCCCAGTGGCACTGCGGGCTTCGAACGAATCGAAGTTAGAGGTGCCAAACGAGTGCCACGTCCGCCGCCGAGAATCAGCGCTACCGCATTTTTCATATCAATCCCTCAAAACAAACCGGAATTGTTCAAGACGGGCGACTTGTTCACCAGTTGAACGATTCAAATTGGCGCGACTCGTCCACTTTTCCGAAAGTAGATGCTCGATGGCGACGCCCACGCCGCGTGAATAATTCGGCGCTAATTCGTCAGCGTGCCATTATTGCGTCTACCGGCACGGATTGAAAGCACCGGGACGCGCTGCTGAGTAGCCAGAGAGGCTATTTTATGGATTCTTCAAGATCGCGACTGGAGTCTCGCGATGGTGAATCTTCTCCGACGATCTGCTTGGCGATCATTCGCCTGATCAAGCCGGGAATCTGTTTGCGAAAGAACCAACCTGCCGCCACCAGCAGAACCAGACAGATAAAGATCGAAGTCTTCGACGGCATCAATAAGTCTTTGGCGAACATCAGCACGGTCAGAGCCAGCTGTAATCCGACGATAGCGAGAACCAGATTCACTTTCCATTCAACGGTCCTCAAACGTGATTCCGTTGAATCAAGTTGGTCTTTGTTTTGTTTTCCAAAGAATCGGATCATGGAAGGTCGTTGTGCTCGATGCCGAGGTTTGAGTTCAATAAAGGTTTGAGTTCAATAACTGAGGGCTATTTATTCCTATTCGGTCTTTCGCGGCTGATATTGGAGCGATTCCCGACTTCAAATGCAAATTCGCTGCTGGCTGATTGTCGTCAGTCGACTATACTTCCGCCTCACAATGATTGGTGACAGCTAAGTTTCTGCTTGGTTGTTAGAGGGAAGCCGGTGGGAATCCGGCGCGGCCCCGCCCGCTGTAATTGATTTCACAAAGTCCATTCTATGCCATTGCTGGTTCGCCAGTGAGAAGGCGGGCTTTGCATCAAGAGCCAGAATACCTGCCAATTGTTCGCGATGATGTCGATGTGCGAGGGAGCATCGAATCACAACTGAATTTTTGTTTTATGTCACTACAAAAGAACATATCGCTGCGCGCACGTTGCGCTTTTACTCTGGTCGAGTTGTTGGTGGTCATTGCGATCATTGGCATCCTGATCGGGATGCTGTTGCCCGCAGTTCAATCAGTGCGTGAAGCCGCAAAACGCACGGGCTGCCTGAATAATCTGAAGCAGATCGGGTTGGCACTTCAGAATTACCATTCGGCACATCAGGAATTTCCTGTCGGAGGAACCGGTTGGCGTGGCCCTTGGTCGCCCGACGAAACGCAAATCGCTTGGAGCGCGTTTCTGCTTCCGTTTCTTGAGCAAGACAATGTGTTCCAGCAGTTGGATTTCGATCAGGCGTTTGACAGCGTCGAAAATGCCGCTGGTGCTTCGGCGGTGATTGAAGTTTTCGTCTGTCCATCGAGCCTGCGAGGCAGGGAACTTTCTGAAGGTCGCGGTCCTTGTGACTACGGCGGCATGTACGGCGAACGAATTACCGGACCAAACAATCCAGCGAAAGGGTTGATGCTGTACGGCAAATCACTTTCGCATCGCGACATCACAGACGGCTCCTCCAACACGATTATCGTCGCCGAAGACAGCGACTTCAGCGACGGTCAATGGATCAACGGACTCAATGTGTTCGATCAAGCGTTCGCGATCAATGCAGCACCTGTTTTCGAAAATGACATTCGCTCCTTGCATCCAAGCGGAGCCAACGCAGCGTTTGCTGATGGCCACGTTCAATTTTTGAGTGAAGGTTTGCAGTTAGAAACGCTGGCTGCGATCTGTACTCGATCCGGAGGAGAAGTCGTGGCTGATTTTTGAAGTCCATTTTTTAGAACCACCAAACATTAACCTTTAGCTTTTTACATCATGAGAAAAATTGAAATGAAGATGATTTATCGTTTACTAGTCGCGGCTGTTTGTGCATTTTGCGTCTCCGCCGGTTCCAGTGCTCAAACGACGGTCGTTGACTTTGAAGACGTCGGTGCTTCACTTGCGGGCGATTCGGCCTATCGAGGGGAAGACCTTGCCGGTGGGTACACGTCCGGGCCAATTGACTTTACGACCAATTACAATTCCATGTTTGATTCGTGGAACGGTGCAGCTTATTCGAATCGGAGTTCATGGGCCCTTGGTGGGGCCAGTGGGTTCGAAGAGTTCCAGTTTGGCAATGACACAGTCGCTGCCTCACCGACTGGCGGTTCTGGAAGCGGATTCAACGGATCGGATACTTGGGGCGTGCTATTTGGCTTTACACCTAATGAAGCCCGATTTGAAATTGGTGCTGGTTTCCGACTTGAGTCGTTGCAAATCAACAACACGCGAACGACCGCTCACATCCTCGAAAACGGGAATTCGCAAGCGACCCCGTTTGCGGATGGAGACAGCTTCGAGGTCATTTTCAATAGTATTCGCGTTGACGTCGTCAATGGAGTTGAAGAGGTTACCGTTTTGGCTTCGTCAAATCCGTTTAACCTTGCAAATGGAACATCGATCGTCCGCGATTGGACGCAAGTTGATCTCGTTGGTTCGAGTGTCGAGAACGCTTCGATGATTGGTTTGGAGTTTCGTTCAACCGATGTCGGAATGTTCGGAATCAACACGCCGACGTACGTTGCGGTGGACAACATAACTCTTGTCGCCGTTCCCGAGCCAAATAGCTTTTTTGTTCTGTTGTTTGGTTTGGTGACTGTGGCGCGAAAGAGAAAACGGGGCTAGTTGCAAGCTGTAATCACGGCAGCGGATCGTTTATAGTGAGTGAGCTTTCACCTTCGAGAACGAGTGCTCACATGATCAAGTTTAAATGTTCGGGTTGCCAAAAAGCGATCGGAGTCGACGAAAAATATGCCGGACGTCTGATCAAATGTCCGGCTTGTCAGAATGCAACTCGAGTTCCTGCAGCCGCAAACGATGTTGGGGCTGGGCAGGCAACTCCAGCGCCGCCGATTGCTCAGTCTGCTACGGCGCAAACGACGGCCCATGTGCCGAAGGCATCCGTGAATCCGACATGTCCAAGCTGCAAGTCGGAACTGTTTAATCCCTCGGACACGCTTTGCGGAATTTGCGGACATCAGTTGGAGCAAGCTCCGTTGCCTCCGCGACCTGCGGCTTCGATTCCGATTGCCGCGCCGATTGCCAGTCCGGTTCCTTCAGGCGTTCCAGTGAATCCTGCGATTGCGTCGTATGAGAATCCTGCATTGCCAAAAGCGGGTGTTGCCGGTGTTGCCGGTGTTGCGGGTGTTGCGGGTGCTTACGATCCAACAGTAGGCGCGCCGATGAAGCAAGAAGTAACAACGGGGCGATCTGTTGGTGCTTGGTTTGCGGCGGTCGGTGTTGGATTGTTTCTTGCCTTGATCTGGGGTGTGGTTGCGAGCTTCTTTGGCGCCGGAGCACAAGTTTTCGCTTGGGTGATCGGCGCGATCGTCGGTTGCCTTGCTGGCTTGATTGCCCGGAACCCTTCGATGAAATTTTGTCTGGCAACGACTCTCGGAGCGCTGCTTTGTATGTTGTTTGGTCGAGTCGTTTCCGCTTGGGTGATCATGATTGCGGTCTCGACGATGAGTTCGGTTCAGGATTTCGGCAATTCACTTATTCCTGATACTGCTGTTTCGATTGGCGTGCTCGAGCAGATGAACGCTGATGGGGAACTCGAAGGAGCAGAAAAAGACGTTGCGGAAATGAAGATCGAAGCGTTTCTTTCCAATCAGAGCGTTTTTGAAATCCCGGAATACGATGGAATCGAGTTGGAAACTGAGATTGATCTGGATAAAAAAGTGCGCGAGATCATTCGTGAAATGTCGAGCGACGAAAAAGAAGCCATGCGTGAAAAAGTTCGAGCCGGACATCCGGAGTGGATGGAGCAATCGTGGCACGCCGCAGCAGTTCTGGACTCGATGGTTGCAGGGGAGGAGATCGATGACGAAATTTTGCTTGCACATGCTGTGGCCGATTTGCGATCGCTCGACGGCGAACACGACGAAGACTACCACCAAAATTCAACTCAACAGGAAAAGACTGACCGCGAGGAGCAGCTTCGCATTCTGGTTCAGGAAAAATACGAGGCGATGAGTCCGGAGCAGCGAGCCGAAGCGATCAAGAACGCGAGGTTGAACCATCTCAGTTGGACGCCGGTCCGCAGCGAGTACCTTGCGATGTTGGACGCAATGTATGAGTCGGGTGACATTCCAAAGGAGTTGAAGCCGATTGCCAAATCAACAATCAATCTCGAGCTTGAGTTGAGTTACGACGATGCGTTTGAAGACTTCTCGGATCCAGATAGGGACGCCGAAATTGAGAAACGCGAAAAACAGAGAATCGAATTGAGAAAACTCGTCAACGCAGAAGTTTTGAAGCTGGAGCCAGAAGAGGTTGAGAAATTGGTTGCGGCGACGCAAGAGAAGTATCCGAATTGGAAACCTGTTGCCGGCTTGGAGGTGGTGGATGAGCTCAACGACAACTTTGATGACTTTATTTCTCGCTTCGAATCAGATGGTACTTTCTGGGACAGCTTGAAAACCCGATTTCGTACACTGGATTTTGTTTGGATTGGCTTGGGTATGATTAGTGCGTTCGCCATCGCGTTCACGTTGGGTCAATCAGGAAAAAAAGAGACAACTAAATGAGCAAACTAAAAGTTGGGTTGGCCCAAATTGCGCCTGTTTGGCTGGATCGCGAAAAAACGCTGGCCAAAGTTTGCGACTATGTTGCTCAAGCCGCGGACCAATCGTGCGAGTTGGTTGTCTTTGGCGAAACCGTATTGCCAGGCTATCCGTTTTGGCTCGGGAGTACGCATGGCTCAAAATTTGATTGCGATATTCAAAAAGATATCCATGCTCACTACTTGAGATCTGCCGTCAACATTGAGCGAGGTGATTTGCAGCCGATTTGCGAACTGGCAAAGTCGAGAAATGCCGCGGTGATGGTCGGTTGTTACGAACTGGGTACGGATCGCGGCGGACACACGGGATATTGCTCGTTGGTCTACATCGATCAAGCTGGAGAGGTTCGCAATGCTCATCGCAAACTGATGCCGACTTATGAAGAGCGGTTGGCATGGGGAGTCGGTGATGGGAACGGCCTAAAGACTTTTCCGTTGGGGCCATTTCAGATCGGCGGTTTGAATTGCTGGGAAAACTGGATGCCATTGCCCCGAGCTGCGTTGCATGGGCTCGGTGAGAATCTGCATGTTGCGGTTTGGCCGGGTGCGAAACGAAATACGATCGACATCACGCGTTTTGCCGCGATCGAATCGCGTTCGTATGTCCTTTCGGTTTCCGGGCTGCTTCGTAAGTCAGATGTTCCGGCTGATTTTCCGCATCGCGATTTGGTTTTGGATTCTTTTGAGAGCGAGATCGTATCCGATGGTGGATCTTGCATTGCGGCCCCTAACGGTGATTGGGTCATCGAACCGTTTTGCGACCAAGAGAAGCTTCTGACGGCGACGCTGGATCACAACGAAGTGCTACGTGAACGTCAAAACTTTGATATCTCCGGACACTATTCGCGCCCCGACGTGTTGAAGCTGAGTATCAATCGTGATCGGCAACGCTCTATCGACGAGTCACAGTAATGTTTCTTTGGCTGTGGCGCGTGCCCAGATTTTGTCTGATTGGATTCGTGCGATTCTATCAGCTTGCGATCAGTCCGCTGCTGCCTGGCGTGTGCCGTTTTCAACCGACGTGCAGTGCGTACGCGATTGAAGCGTTTCAAAAGTACGGCGCCGTCAAAGGTAGTTGGAAGACGGCTTGGCGGTTGATGCGTTGTCAGCCGTTTTGCAAAGGCGGCCATGATCCGCCGTGACTTGGCAGTTTTTCAATCAACGAAGCGATCGTCTTCGCGATGTAACAACCACGCATCCAGCGAACAGAGTCGCCAAAAGAGCCGACGGTTCGGGCACGGATGCCGGTGTAAAGGTGAAGCTGTCAACAATCAATTCGTGAGCCACACCATTCGTTGGAGCTTGTCCCTGGAAAAGCCAAAAGTTGATCCGTACTTTTTCGGAACTCGTCTGTGGAATGTTTGATCCTGTGTAAGTCCACTGATTGATGATGTCGTCTGCGGCTGGAGGTGATGAGTGGTGTCCGAGGAGACTTTCGAACTCTATTCGGTCCTCGTTCCAGTTGAAGCTGTGAGTTGACAGGTTGTTGGCAGGATCCAAATCAAAACCCAATGTATTGCCCGGCGATGTGTAGGGCTGAACGGTAAAGTGTGCATTGTTGTTCTCTGAGTCGCCGAATTGGGCAAGCTCAATGTCGATTTCGTTGTTGTCGTCCAAATAAGTGAAGAATCCGGCGACGATGTTCTGATCATACGATGCTGTGTCGGACTCAATTTGAAACTCGTATTTGCCGAACCCAAGCGTCTCTTGAGAAATGATTTCGGCAGAGTACCAATTGCCTTCGTGCTCGCGAACTTGCAGATGCAATTTTCCGTCTCCGTCGACCCAAACGCTGTTGGAGTCGTCGGACCAGTTGTTAGGGCCCGGTCCCAAGCCGTTGCCGTTCTTGACGTCCCACGTCATGCCCGACCATTGAATCGTGTTCTGTGCACACGCGAATGTTGTTGTGCCGCAGATCAGGAAGCAGCCAATCAGCAGCGCGAGCAGATTTTTCAACAGGGGTTCCAAGATCGCACCTCCCAGATGTTGCCGAGCCCAGATGTTGCCGAGCTGTACCCTTTGGATCGTCTAGGTTTACTTCTCACAAAAGGCTGAGCCAGTGGACAACATCAAATTCAGTTCAACAGGCGATAGGAGTTCTGGTTGGGGAAAGTTTTCTATCTTTATTGCATGAGGTTTGTAGTCAACGGCTTCGAGCATGTCTTGCATTATTGGAAGTTTGTTCGCTCACACGTCCTCTAGTTCCGGAACAACGCTCGATATGAACAGCCAAATCCAGATTGGCGGCGCCGCAAAAGCTCCGAACATCACGAGAAACACTTCCGGTCCTGCGACGGCATTTGGGAACATGGCAAAAATGAACAAGCTCGAACAGACAACGATCGAAAGGGAGATCGCAGAACCAATTGCGATCAGATTCAAACTGGCTGAGACATCAAGCGTATCCATATTCTCCGACTCCGATTCTGATCGTCGAATATCCGTTAGCTCGTGCGCAAAGTAAAGCTTTAGGTTTGCGAATTTTGCGATAACAAACGCAGCAAAAGTGCTGGGGAAGATCAGTAGCAGAAAGGCGTAAACGATAATGAGTCCCGTTGCCATGCTTGTACCAATCAGCTTCCCGGGAACCAAACCGAGCGTCATGAAAACGAACACGACGGCAAAGACCGCGACCAGCGCCACCGTCGCGGCGCGACACATGCCCAAAGCGAGAAATAGAAAAGCAACGGCGATGCCATGCCAGCGATTCGGATCGTACTTCAGGATGAGCACTGCGGTGATCACGTCCGGCAATGCAAATCGCAAACATGCTGTGGTGGTGGCAACAATAAGTTTGGTGGACAATCCAAGCGCCAGCAGGAAGCAAACAACGGTAACGACGAGTTCGATTTGAAATTCGTTTCGGATTTTGCCCAGAATACGGCGTCGTTTACCACCGGATCGAATATCAGTGTCGCTGGTGCCGTTTTGACTCATGACGCTTCAGGATGGACGGAGCGATGACCAGTTTGTTAAGCGACTAGCCAGCCACCGAATCGGCCTGCAACATCTCTCGGAACCTTCGAAACAGATACTGGCTGTCGTGCGGTCCAGCTGAAGCTTCCGGGTGATACTGAACGCTGAACGCCGGCAGCGTCTTGTGGCGGACGCCGGCGATCGTGTTGTCGTTCAAGTTGTAATGGGTTACTTCAAGGCAATCAGGCAATGAATCAGGATCGACGCAGAAGCCGTGATTTTGAGACGTGATTTCGATCTTCTTCGTGGAGACATCTTGAACCGGCTGATTCGCTCCGCGGTGACCAAACTTGAGCTTGTAAGTCTTCGCACCGCAAGCCAACGACAATAGCTGATGCCCAAGGCAGATTCCAAACAATGGAACCTTGCCCAGAATGCCCTGAATCATCTCAATCGCGTAGTCCAACGCTTGCGGATCGCCCGGGCCGTTAGACAGAAAGACGCCGTCAGGCTCGCAAGCCAAAACTTCCTCAGCTGTGCATGTGCCCGGCAAGATGCGAACGGTGAAGCCTTGATCGATCAGATGCCTCGCAATGTTCTGTTTCATTCCAAAGTCAATCGCGACGACTTTGACTTCTTTGCCTTCGTTGTCGTGACTGTCGCAACGAAGATCCCACCACTCACTTAGTTGTCCGTTCCAGTCCAATGGCTGTTCCGGCAAGACTTCCTTGACCAAGTCGCGACCGACCAGACCGGGGCTGTCTTTTGCCATTTGCACCAGCGCCGCGTCGTCAAGCGTTTCTGTCGAGATGACTCCCTTCAATGCACCTTCTGATCGAGTGCGACGAACAAGTGCTCGAGTGTCGATGTTGGAGATGCCGACGATTCCAGTTTTCTTCAGATAATCATCTAAAGTATCATTCGCGCGAAAGTTACTTGAAATTTCACTTACGTTCCGCACGACAAAACCGCTCAAGTGGGGTTTGCCGCTTTCAACGTCTTCTGGATTGACGCCGTAGTTCCCGATCTCCGGATACGTCATCGTGATGATTTGACCGCGGTAGCTTGGGTCGGTCAGAATTTCCTGGTAGCCAGTCATCGAAGTATTGAAGACGACTTCGCCGGTGGTTGTTCCAGTGGCACCAAAAGAAATTCCGGTAAATACAGTTCCGTCTTCCAAGGCAAGTTTGGCGACTTGCGGCTGCTTTGAATTCATTGTCGATGTCTGATCGTTGTGAGGTTTCAGGTCGCGATGTGGGGTTTCACATCTACTGAACACAATCTTACACAACGACGAAAAGGTGCGGAACTGGCAAAGGACAATTCGTTGGGCCAAGTTCGGAAACGTCCGGCACCCCGTCGCAAGCCCTACCAGTGGTACAGCTTAACATCTGACTATTCCTGTTATGGCGACTAAGCCCGATGTTGTTTCTTTTAGTTCACATGAGCGGGTTTACGGTCGATACCACAAGTGGCTGTGGGTCTCCGAGCAGGAACTTGTTCCCAATCGGACAGCCAACTTTAGAAGGGTTCCGGTAGCGGCGAGCTGGAACCCTTCATTTTTTATGCGCTGACACTATTTTCAGCTTTCTCAGAAGTTCTGCTAAGGCTAGGCTTTTCTGCGTCAATCGTTGGTTTGGGAGGTTCAGCCTCTCAACGATTCATTCCGCAGGAATTCCCGCAGGAGCCCTCGCCTTGTTCACTGGCCTCGTCGAAGAAAAAGCCACCATCGTTTCGGTCTCGAAATCTGCCGTTGCCGATGGAGAAACTTCCGATTTGCGTATTCAGGGCGAAATTTGCTGCCAAAACGCGTCAATCGGTGATAGCATCTGCGTCAACGGTTGCTGCCTGACCGTCGTGAAAATCGACGGATCCGAAATGACCTTCCAAGCTGGTTCAGAGACGCTCAGTAAGACGAATCTGGGACAGCTAACTTCCGGCGATTCGGTGAACCTCGAAAGAAGTCTCGCCGTCGGGGATCGAATGGGAGGCCATTACGTTACCGGGCATGTCGACGCCGTTGGCACGGTTGCCGAAAGAACCAACGATGGACAATGGGCCACGTTTTGGTTTGAAGTCCCAAATGAACTCACTCGACAGATGGCCAATAAGGGCTCCGTTGCGGTGGATGGAATCAGCCTGACGTTGGTTGAAGTCCTCGAAGACCGATTTAGCGTTGCCCTAATCCCGCACACACTTGATGTGACGACGCTGGGAGGGCGACAAGTCGGCGACCACGTGAATATTGAAACTGATTTATTGGCCAAGTATGTCCAGCAACAACTCAAACGAAACTGAAAATCCAACGCCCGCAGAAGATCCGTGGCAACGTGCTAAAGAGAATTTAGAGGAATCGAGAGCAGCCGCAGAAGCGAAAGCTGCCGACGATCCATGGGCTCGTGCGAAAAAGGCGCTCGCAGAGAAAAAAGCTGTCGAAGCCAGGGCCAAGGCCGTCGTCACCGGAGTGCCTCAGACAGAAGAAGCCAAAGCCGCAGCAGAAGTCGCTGAAGGCCAAGCTGAGGAAAATCAGCCTGGGAAAAAGGTCAATCGCCAAACCGTTTCCTACTTATCAAAGCGATTCGAAGAAGTCGGTCTTTTCCCCAACCGACGACACGGTCAAAACTTTCTGGTTGATCTAAACTTGATCACGATGATCGCCAACAGTGCCGAACCTTGCAAGAACGATGTGATCCTTGAAGTCGGCACGGGCATGGGGTCGTTGACGGGAATGTTGGCCCAGAAAGCGGCTCATGTGATCACCGTCGAGATCGATGGCTATCTCTATCAGATGGCATCGGAGGAACTCGAAGCGTTCGACAACATTCAGATGTTGAAGCAGGACGCGCTCAAGAACAAGAATCTGTTCGACGACACGGTCATCGAAGCGATCAAAGCTGCTCTGGCGGTCGCCCCAAACCGAGTCTTTAAGCTCGCTGCGAACTTGCCGTACAACATTGCCACGCCCGTGATTGCGAACTTGCTGCGAAGCGAAGTCATTCCGGCGATGATGAGTGTCACGATTCAAAGAGAATTGGCGGATCGAATCACAGCCAAGCCACGTTCAAAAGACTACGGCTCGCTGAGCGTTTGGGTGCAGAGCATGGCTGATGCTGAGGTCGTTCGAATCATGCCGCCGCATGTTTTTTGGCCGCGTCCGAAAGTTGATTCGGCGATTTTGAAGATCACGTATCGTCCGGAAAAAGCTGCGATGATTCCGGACATCGATTTCTTTTACGCGTTCGTACGAGCGATGTTTTTCCATCGTCGCAAGTTCATGCGAAGCGTTGCCGTCGCGGCTTTCAAAGGCCAGCTATCCAAACCTCAAGTCGACGAAGTATTGGAAGCTGCAGATTTGAAAGCAGATGCTCGAACGGAACAGCTCAATGTTGCAGAGCTTCAGGCATTGAGCGAACTGTTTCGTCAAAAGCTGATCGAAGTCACTGGCGAAGAGAAGCCTCGACTCGCCAATCAAGGCAAGTAGCTGCGGCTTACCAAAGCGTGCACACTTTCAGTCACGAAGTGACAATATGTTGAAGCCATGGACGCAAGTCCATGGTTCGGGTTAATGAATCGCCGCGGAGTGCCGAAGGCACGGCAGGAGCCAAGCGTTGCACTTCAACGGGATGATCACAAGCCAGAGGCATGTGCCACCTTGCCAAGGGCACGGCAGGAGCCTTGCGGCCGTGCAATTTCCTAGTGCCGCGGGAACGAACTGGCATTGCTTGAAAAGCTAATTTTTTGGATTCTTTTCAGGTCACCTATTTCAGCAGGAGCTTATCGATGCCAGGGAAGGCAGCCAAGATCAGAATTACCGAGAAACAACAAGC
>CALLUY010000198.1 GCA_938010615.1 uncultured Pirellulaceae bacterium
TGTACAAAGGCAACATGATGGTTTCCAAGCGTTCGAGCCCCAACAGCCTTTACGACGAAGACATCGCCACGATGGAAGGCGGCGGATCGTACAACCAGGACGATGCTGAAGGGTTCCTGAGAATTCAGGGATTGCCGGGACGGGTACAGGCGAAAGTAAATCCGAGAAAATACTAGTGTGAAGTTTTCAGTGTGTAGTTTGAAGTTGCAAGCGAGGACGCATGGCATATCGAACGTTTGAAGATTTGGAAGTATGGAAACGTTCTTGCAAATTGGCGGTACAGATTTACGAAACGCTGAAAACAACTCGGGACTTTTCATTGAAAGATCAGATGCAGCGAGCAGCTGTGTCGATTGCTTCGAACATTGCTGAAGGCTCTGAGCGAAGCGGTAAGGACTTTGTTCGATTTCTTCGAATTGCCAGTGGATCTGCCGCAGAACTGAGAACTCAAATTTACATTGCAAACCGGGTTGGAATCGTATCGAATGAAGTTGCCAATCCATTGGTCGCAGAGTTAAAAGAAATTTCCAAAATGCTTGCGGGGTTGATGAAATCGCTCCGCCCAGAATCAGATTCATAAGACTTCACACTGCAAACTGAGAACTTCACACTGCAATGTTAGAAAACCCCGTTCTCCAACGTGAACTGCTCGTCAACCTTCGCATGCCGCGGGCGTTTGTACTGCTGCTGATCTATCAAGCAGTATTGGCGGCAGTGGTTTATTTCGCTTGGCCAAAGGAAGACATTCGGCTCGACCTGACCGACAGTAGTAGCTCTGTTGGAAATCTTGTCGATATGGTTTTCCTTGGGCAATACCTGCTGGCTTCGCTGATGGCGCCGAGCTTTGCGTCGACTGCGATCTCCGGCGAAAAAGAACGCAAGACGTACGAAATGTTATTGGCCAGCCCGATCGTGCCGCAATCAATCGTGATGGGAAAGCTGGTGGCAGCACTGACTCACCTGGCGATTCTGATTTTTGCTTCGTTGCCGATCGTGATGTTGTGTTTGCCGCTGGGAGGAGTCTCCTTCTATGAAGTCATTGCGGCTTACATTGCGCTAATATGCGCGGTGGTTACGTTCGGCATGATCAGCGTCGCGTGCGGCAGCTTCTTTTCGCGAAACACTTCATCGCTGGTCGTTTCCTACTTGGTGATTCTGCCAATGGCGATCGCGGGCGTGTTGTTCTGGCAATCGCTAAGCAATTTCGGTGAGACGCGATTCAACTTGGCGATTACGGTTATCCCTGGCATTGCGGCGGCGATATCGATTTTTCTGTTCTACATCGTCAGTGCGAGAATGCTCTATCCTCGCGATATGGGCAGCGAAGGAAAAGAAGTCATCGATCCGGATCGCGAAGCCGATGAAGCAATCGGTTTGGTGATTCAACGCGATCAATTTCCCGATCGTTTGTTCGCGCCGCCGAAACGCGACACGTTGATGAAGGACGGCACGAACCCTGTCTACGACAAGGAAATGCGCAGTGAGATCTTCGGCCAAGGCACGTTGATGCTGCGGCTTGCGATTCAGATCAGCATGCTGCTGGCAATTCCGATGATGGCGATTTTCCTCTACATCTGCAAAGACCTCGCCCCGTGGTACATCTCGTATGTGATCTTGTTCAACATTCTGATCGGACCCGTTTTCTCTGCGGGCAGCGTAACGAGCGAACGCGAACGACAGACTCTGGATCTATTGCTAACCACGGTCATCACGCCGTGGCAGATTCTTTGGGGAAAATTGCTGTCGAGTCTGCGAGTCTCCAGCGTGCTTTCGTGTTTTCTTTTGTGGCCGCTGCTGTTGGCAATCCCGCTGGTGCCCGAATACCTCGGGAATCTTCCGACGATGTTTGCCTATCTGATCATCTTTTGCCTTACGTGTTTGACGACGTCAGTTTTGGGACTCTTTTGTTCAACCGTTTTCGGCAAAACGATCACTTCACTGATCGCGACGTACTCGATCATTCTGTTCTTGTATCTGACACCTTTGGCGACCAGTTATTTCGCGTACGAGTACTTTCCTGATGCCGAAGGAACTCCCGCGGTCTACGCAACGACCGTTACCAGTCCGTTTGCTGCATCGTTCGCCATGCCCCTTTTCGTGGACGACCACCACGACATGACGATGGATTGGTCACCACGCGGCAAAGACGAACCAGGATTCCTGCGTTATCGCTGGAGCGATCTGGCTCACTTCGGCGGTTATGTTGGTTTCACAGTGCTACTGAATGCGGTACTCTTGGGATCGATGGTGTGGATGTTCAATTCGCGTTGGCGAGTTGCGTCTGCCGGCAGCTGATTTAGAAATCGATCTTCGAGGACACGATATGAAAACGATTGGCTTGCTCTTTCTGTCTCTACTTGCCGGTTGCCTGCTTGGCCCAACACTGATTGGTCAAGATCGCAATGTTTCGCAACAAGATGACTCAACATCAGAGACGAACGAAGAGGTCGTTTCTAAGATTCCTGCTGGCGTCGACACCTACATGGGGCGTCGAGTCGCTCAAACGATGGGGCATCAGGGTGCCGATTGGCTAATCCGCGACACACGAGAACGTGAAGAGCGGTGCTCGTTGATGTTGGCGAACCTTGGCATCAAACGCGGCATGACGATTTGCGACATGGGCTGCGGGAACGGCTACTACGCGTTGCAGATGGCGCAGATGACGGGCGAAAAAGGTTACGTCGTTGGCGTAGACGTTCAGCCTGAAATGCTCTCGCTGCTGCGAGATCGGATGGAGAAGAAAGGCGTAGAGAACATCATTCCAATCCTAGGCTCATTCCACAATCCACACTTGCCGGAAAACTTGGTCGACATGATCCTGCTGGTCGATGTGTACCATGAGTTTTCTCATCCCGAAGAAATGCTGGCCGCAATGCGGAAGAGCCTCAAACCAGACGGCGTCGCAGTGTTCCTTGAGTATCGCGCAGAAGACCCGAATGTTCCGATCAAGCGACTGCACAAGATGAGCAAAGACCAAGTCAACAAGGAGCTTACTGCCAACGGCTTCAAGCTGGTTAAGGAATTCGATGACCTTCCGTGGCAACACATGATGTTCTTTGGCAAAGATGAAGCTTGGGACAAACAAGTTGACGATTCGGCCGAATAAATGCACCAACTACGGAAGCCACCAAGTCGATTTTCCGCTGTCACGTCACTTGATCATCCCATTCGGCGCATGAAAAAACGCACTGAAACTCAAAGAGTCTCAGTGCGTTAAATGATAGTGGGCGCAAAGGGACTCGAACCCCTGACCCCTTCGGTGTAAACGAAGTGCTCTAGCCAACTGAGCTATGCGCCCTATCAATCCGACCAAAGATACTGGCTTGCTGCCAAATTTCAATCGGTGTCCAACAAAAGATCGGCAATTCTGATGACATACTTTGGGAAATAATTCGTTTATTCGCCAAGCCTCACCGGGGAAGGCTTTTTTCGGGCAACTCAATGTCTGGCCCCATCCGGGCTCCAGACTCTGTGAAGTGAAGCCACCATACCATCGAATCGGATTCAGCCGCCTGAAGACGGTCAGCGTCGCAGACCGTTACGGCAGTCCCGCAGTGCCTACAAGTTGACTTCCCCCCAAGCAATTCGATTGGAAACTGGTTGGATCTGCTGCAGCAATGACAACGGCACGTGATGAACAACTGATTCATGGCTTCCTCCTTCCAAACAATTTAAGGGATCCGGGATGCGGAAGCCAAGACGAATTCAGGATGCCATCGCTGATTGACATCGCCTAAATAACCTGACAAGTCTCCAATACTTGCTTAGGTGTCGCGAGATAGCTGGTGTAAAACGGCCCGAATTCGGCGTACTTGGCGCTGGCTTCATCAAAACGCATGTCGTAAACAATCTGTTTCAGATGGAGCGGGTTCGTTGCCCAAAGTGTGACTCCCCACTCCCAATCGTCGAGTCCGATTCCGACCGTGATTAGCTGTTTCACTTTTCCAGCGAACTTCATGCCACTACGAGCGTGTTCGGACATCAGCTTGTTGCGCTCAGATGATGAAAGCGTAAACCAGTTGGCACCCGGGTAGCGCCACTTGTTCATTGGATAGAAGCAACTGGCAGGGTAGCCTTCGATCGGAAAGTTCGGAGTCAGACGATCGTGATTCATTTTCACCAGCCGTTTCGCGTAAGCTTCGACTTTCGTTTCAATCGCAGTGCCTGCTGGATCTTCGCCAGAACGAACCAGTCGTTCACGATATTGCTCTGGTGACTGAACGTACTCGGAGATTTCACTTAGCGACACATAGGACCATGTCGGAACGATGGCTTGCCCTAACGCAGATGCCAACAGTTTTTGGTTTACCGATTCGACTTTGATCGGATCAGGATCCATGACCATCACAGAAAAGTCTGCTTTGTGGCCCGAGACGACGCCGATCTGTATCCTCGCCGGAGCCGATTCACCAACAGCAGACAGTGCGGCTTCGAAGCTTTCCGGATCAATGACATCCATTTCGAATAGCTTCGCACGATCGAATCGATAGAAGAAGTGTCCACAGTGCCAACCACCTTCAGGAGTTAGCTGCTCCGTTGTGAGTCCAAGATCTGCGGCAGATTTGTGAGCCATGAATTCGCTTTCGATTTTGATTTCTGAGTCCCCGGAGTTTCGTGCTTTTCAGTTCTCGTGACAAGGGACCGCGTAATTTTGGCCCGTCAGAAACGTCACAATCGACAAATTGAATCGCGGATTGGAACATCAAAGGATGTGATCACCACTGAGCTAAAGCGGCCTCTTCCGATGGGTCGATTTAGGAAAATATATGAATCTGTTGTTTTTTCACAGCACGCAAAGGATTGCTCGCTGAACCTATGGAGCTTTTGGTATGTGGCGATCCCTTTTTTACTCAATCGGAATCAGTCTTTTCATCTTTGGATTGCAGGCGTTGGTCTTGGACCACGTCATCGTCCCGAAAAACTCAAAAGTTCAAAATCTGATTCGTAAGGTCATGTCGGATGACCGGCCTCGCATTGCCGACAACACTGTGAATCCACAGATGATTGCCGGCGGCTACGGCGTGCAAAATGGTGGCAACTGGACGACTCAACAGGCACCGACACCTCAACCAGTCCAGTCATTCGGCTACAACTCTGGTTCCCGTTATGGTCCCTCGCGATTCGGGCCGTCTCAATATTCAGGACCGGCTTATGGAACCGGCTACGGAGGAGCAAGAATTTCTTCTGGGCAAACCGGAACGCCAACTTTCAGCAACCAGCCAGCTCAAGGCACCAATGCTCAACTGGCCGGCTTCCGAACGGGCACAACCAATGTTTCGGCCGGCAGAAAGCCCGTCGTAATGCAGAAGGTTCCAATTCGAGAATGGATGCCGTGGAGCCTCTTGGCGTCAGGAGCCATTATTTTCCTGTACACGCACACGGTGGATCGCCGCAGATTTCAGGACTAATTGTCCGGACTTTGTTCACGACGACGGGCGACATGTTGCGAATTTGAGCGATTCAACGACATTTGTCGACAATCTATTTCGCACGCGATCGCCAATTTGACGCCCATGCCTCGTGAATAATTCGGGCTATTGCCCGTGGAGCCAATGTTCGTGTTTACACGTTTTGCCCACAAATTTAGGATATGACAATTCATAATCCGGAATTTGGCCTCAGGGCAGCATGAACCTACCCGAAAACATGACCCTCCAAGCAACTTTGGAGAGTCACAAACCAACAACAACAGACACTCGTCAAAAGTACGAATGGATTGGTCGTGTCTTTATTCTGTTAGCCGTGGTCGTTTCTCCTTGGCTCTATGGCTCGTTCTATTTTTCGGCACAGTTCTTTATCGCATTGTGTTCCTTGGTAGGAATCGCTTTTCTATGGTTTGAGTCCGGCGTTAGCGAACGCAAGTCCTTGATCTTGCCTTACCTGATGTTGCCATTGCTGCTCGGCATTGCGCTGGCACTATTGCAAATAGTTCCTTTGCCAGAATGGGCAGAAGGACTGCTCGGCAAACAAAAGGAGCTGTACCCGTTGCTTACCGGAGAAGCTGCCGTCGCTCCATCGATTTCAATGAGCCGATCTGACACTTGGGATCAAATCGGACTATTGGCGATCGCATTTTCGGCTCTGTGCCTTGGGTGTCGCTACTTTCGCACGTCCGAGCACATCAAACTTTTGCTCGCCACGATCACCATCAATGGAGTGGCCATCGCACTTTTCGGAATGATTCAGGCATTGACGACGAGAGGATCCGGCACGATCTTCTGGACGGTACCTTTGTTGAAAGGTGGAGAACCATTCGGACCGTACGTTAACCGTAACAACGCTGCCGGCTACTTGCTCATTTGTCTCGGAGCGGCAATTGGCCTCGCCGCCATGAGCTTGGCACGTCCGCAACGCGGTCCAAAATCGCTGGGCACAAAAGATCTTCCGTTTTGGACGCAATTCAACAATCACGTTCTGCGATTCATCGCCGACTTGGACGCTCCCAAAGTCGCCGTGCTCATTGCCCCAATTGTGATTTCAACCGGAATCATTAGTTCACTCTCAAGAGGCGGCGTGCTCTCGATGCTGGTCGGTGCCGCGGCAACGATACTTTTGTACGGCCTAGCTCGACGACCAAGCTTCTCGGCATTCATTTTTATTCCCTCATTCGGTCTGGCCATCCTGCTTGCATTTTGGCTTGGGATGGGAGATCAGCTAATGAATCGAATGGAGAACATCAACACCGTCGATGTCGCCAACCAGAGTGACTTTCGAATTCAGCACTGGATCGAGACGTGGCCTGCGACGAGCGATTTTGGCATTTTGGGCTCTGGGGTCGGTGCTTATGACGAAGTCCACCGACTCTACAACAGTGGACAAACTCAGGCAGTGTTTCGTTACGCTGAAAACCAGTTCTATCAAGCGTTGGTCGAACTTGGATGGCCGGGATTGATTTTGCTTCTCGTCGCTTGGAGTTTGTCAATCTACTTTAGTTTGTTCATGTTGTTCAAAGGCGTCTCTGCATCGACGGTCGGCATCGGAGTTGCCGGCTTATTTACAACGGTTAGTGTCTCAGTCGCATCCATTTTTGACTTCGGCTTGTACTTGCCGGCCAACATGTTGCTGATGAGTCTATTTTGTGGCTTCCTCGCCTATCACGCCCAGTCATTGTCAACTCGATTGAAAAAGACCAATTGGCTACGTTTTGAAACTCCCAACAGCGTAGCTCAATTTTTATTGTTGGTTACGTTTGCCGCGCTGGCGACTTTCGCTTTGGACTTTTATCGCAAATGGCAAATCCAGTCAGCGGTACGCGAGTATCCAATTCGCACTTTCAACATCAATCACCCGCCGCTTTCCGAAGTTGATCGACTTATCGAAGAGATCCAGCCACTCGTTCAGTCAACGCGTTACGCCGAAGGCGTCGATTACATGGCTCGACTGTTGATCCACCGCTCACGGGTTCAAGCCTTCAACGCGATTCAAAATGAGGATCAAACTTTGGAGCCGGAACAGATATGGCAACGTACGTCTCTGGATTTGATTCAAGAGAATGCTTGGGCCATGCAACGCGACGGGGAAATGTTCGCTGCCGCGGATTTCCTGAAGAGCCCCTTTATTATGGAGAACTTACCGTCGGCCAGGCAGTACTTGCTTGAGAGTCGAAAAATTGACCCAATGGAATCCCAGACACATTTACGCTTGGGACAAATAAACGCGCTCGTCGGAACGAAACGTCTGGCCTCTGGTGATATGGAACGGGCCATCATGCTCGCGCCGAACAAAACGGACTTGAAGTATCTGGCAGGTTTCTACTATCTGCAATCTGGAAACCAGACAGCGGCGGCGAAGCACTTTAAGGATTTGCTCGATATCGCTCCAAACCAATTCAACTCTGTCATGAAAGTCATTTTTGGAAAGTCGAACCGAAATGTCGCGGCGATCGCCCCAATGACGGTTGTTCGCGAAATCATGCCCGATGACCCTGAATTATTGTATCGACTTGCGAAAAGGTGGCTTCCATTGAGCTCTCCTGCTCGTCGTGAAGCTTTGAATCGTGCGGACGAATTGCTGAACAATCTGTCTGCTTCTGACCGCAAACTGCTGTTAATTAAGGCGGAAGTAAAATATGAAAAACAGGAGTTTGATGATGCACTAATACAATTCCAGTATTGCCTCGATTCGAATCCGCAAGATTATGTCACCCACTTCAGAGTAGCGAACATCCAGTGGAAACTGGGTGACTTGGAAACTGCCGAATCCAAACTAGACTATGTCTTGAGGATGAGTGACAACCGTTCGCTCAAGCTCAAATGTGAGAAGCTTTTGACCCAAATTAAAGCGGAACAGAAAAAAATGCGTGACTCCGCTAATTGATTCCTTCACGATGAACGCTTCTGGCCAATCGTTGGCAAGCTTTTCGTTGACACAAATTCGCCTCTGCCTTTGCCTTTGCCTTTGCCTTTATAAGCCCGCATGTCACTGATCCTGTTCAGCCTGATTCTCTCCGCAGTCCTTACATGGATCATGGTGAGAATCTACTGTCCGATTGCGGCGCGAATCGGGCTAGTCGACAACCCCGACAAGACTCGCAAACTGCACGAGACGGCCATTCCAATGGTTGGCGGCATCAGTTTTTGTACAGCGATACTCATTTCGATTCCAATCGTACTTTTCGTTGGACAGTGGGGCGCCGAATTCTTTTCCAAGTCTGACGATCTGATCAACGGCTTGCTTCCATGGGATTTGCCGACGACATCGATTGGCCACATCCGACGAGTCGACGTCATTGAGCTATCCGGATTGATTTTGGCAGGTCTGTTTCTACTTGGTGTTGGCGTCCTCGATGACTGGAAAGGAATCAGGGGAAGACACAAGCTGATTGGCCAGATCATTGCGGCCACCATCCTGATGTTTTTTGGATACCAGTTCGATTCGGTTCAGTTCGGTGGCTTCAACATCAAGTTCGGCGTGTTCGCCGGCATCCTAATCTACATCTGGGTCTTGGCCGCAATCAACTCAGTCAACCTTTTGGATGGAGCAGATGGCATCGCAACCACCATTGGAATCATCATGAGTGGCTCATTGGGAGTCATGATGACGATTCAGGGAAAAGGAATTGATGCCGTCATTATGTTTTCGATCACCGGTGCGTTGATCGCATTTCTAAAGTTCAACTTCCCGCCTGCGAAGGTTTATCTTGGCGACGCGGGAAGCATGATGATCGGTTTCCTGCTGGCCGCGATGGCGATTCGCTCGACGTTCAAACAGAGCTCATTGTTTGCATTCATGGCACCGGTAACACTTCTTGCGATCCCGTTTATTGACACCGGCGCCGCCATTGTTCGTCGACGTCTTACTGGACGCAGCGTATTCTCCGTTGATCGTGGCCACCTGCATCATGCATTGCTTGAGAAAGGCTACACTCCGGTCGCGAGCCTCGTTTGGGTTGCATTGTTCTGTTTGATCACTGCGGTTGGCGGCATCATGGCTTTGCTTCAACGTGACTCGGAGATCGCATTGGCTGCAATTGGCCTAGTAGTCCTGATGATGGCAGGCGCGAGACTTTTTGGATTTGCGGAAATCAAGCTTGCCAGCCGAAAGGCCTACGGGGTCGGGCGATCAATCCTTACTTCTGGACAAAAGAACAATGGCCCCAAGGAGATCAAGGAATCGACTTACCATGTACAGGGCGATCGCGATTGGGAATCCTGTTGGAAAACACTGCGGGAATACGCAAAGCAAAAACATTTCATTGACATGACAATGGACTTGAATGCACCGTGGCTTCATGAAGCGTTTCACGCAAAGATGAAAGGCACCGAGTCGGTCCGCGAGGCGAATTACATTTGGAGTTCTTCGATTCCGCTTGTGTTCCAAGGACGGATTTTCGGAAAGGTTGACTTTAGCTGTTCCAAGGATTCCGAGTCTCACCACATGATCATTGCGGACATGCTCAGCATCACTCGAAAGATTGAAGAATCGCTCGCCGAAGAAGTAGTCGCTGCAGAAAATTCTGAAGCAGATACAGATGAAAATTTGGAAGCAACACTTTCCGATGGTCGTGGTGAAGTCTGAACTGCGTCGACTAGCGGAAGTTTCGTGACTTCACGTTCAAGCCACCGATTCTTTCTGCCATGTCCTCCAAGCGATTGGCAACAACGTGTATGACGTTGTTTTTCTTTTCCAATCGACCATGAACCACCCAGGCGGCACTGCGTCGAGCCACCTGAAAATATCGTTGCCAAATATGTGGCATCACAACCACATTGGCTGAACCCGTTTCGTCCTCCAGCGTCACAAACGTGATGCCTTTCGCCGTCGCAGGACGCTGCCGTAAAATCACCAATCCACCAATGATCACACCTTCGTCATTGATGCCGTCAACCAGCGAACCATGCGATCGCACGCCCAACTCCGTCAGATATTCTCGATGAAATGAAACTGGATGTGCTCGCAGCGAAAGCCCAATCGAACGATAGTCTTCGGTCACCTGTTGTTGCGGTGTCAACGCTGGCAGAAAAAACGTGTCGTCATCCTCATCGTCGACTCCGGCGAATAACGGTTGACTGACTGGCTGCTTTTCCTGACCGAGTGCTTGCCAAAGTGCTTCGCGTCGATCCTGACTCACGGACCCAAACGCGTCGGCTTGTGTCAACGTTGCAATCGTGGCTCGACCAAGCTGCGTGCGGCGCGTAAAGTCGACCACACTGGTAAAGTTTCCTGCCTCACGAGCCGCCAGAATCACCTCGATGACATCAGCCCTAACGCCCGAAACCATCCGCAGCCCCAATCGCAATGCCCAATCGATTCCGTTGGAGCCGCGCTGTAGTGTGCAGTCCCAATCACTCAAATTTACATCGACCGGAAGGACTTCAACATCATGTCGCTGCGCATCGGCAACCAGCTGAGCCGGCGGATAGAAGCCCATCGGTTGGCTGTTGATCAAGGACGCACAAAACGCAGCCGGATAGTACCACTTCAGCCAGCAACTCACATAAACCAGCAGCGCGAAACTCGCCGCATGCGACTCCGGAAAACCGTACTCCCCAAAGCCACGGATCTGCCGAAAGACCTGACCAGCGAACTCTTCTGATAAGCCTTTCTCCCGCATGCCCTCCATCAGTTTCGTTTGAAACTTTTCGATCACGCCCGTCTTTCGCCAAGCCCCCATCGCACGCCGAAGCTGATCGGCTTCTCCCGGAGTAAATCCGGCCGCGACGACGGCCAGCTTCATCGCCTGTTCTTGAAAGATCGGCACACCGAGCGTCCGTTTAAGCACCGCTTCAATTTCTGCGTTCGGATAAACGGCTTTCTCCTCACCGTTTCGACGTCGCAAATAGGGGTGAACCATGTTGCCCTGAATCGGGCCGGGGCGAACGATGGCGACTTCAATCACCAGATCGTAAAAACAACGCGGTTTGAGTCGCGGCAACATGCTCATCTGCCCGCGGCTTTCGATTTGAAAAACGCCAACCGTGTCGGCTTCGCAAATCATGTCGTAAACCGTTGGGTCTTCCTGAGGAATCGTCGCCAACGAGTAATCACAGCCCCAATGCTGCTTCACCATCGCGAAACATTTTCGAATCGCGGTCAGCATTCCCAGACACAAACAGTCGACTTTCAAAAGTCCCAATTCCTCCAGATCGTTTTTGTCCCACTGAATCACCGTGCGATCATCCATCGATGCGTTTTCGATCGGCACCAAATCGTGGAGCTTGCCTTGCGTGATCACCATGCCACCTACATGCTGCGACAGGTGACGCGGGAATCCCAAAATTTCGTTCACCAAATAGCACAGCCGAGAACCAGTTGGAGTTTCCGGATCGATGCCTGCCGCCTCACATCGATCAGCCAAGTCCACGTTTTGATAGCCGTCGACCTGTTTCGCCAACGCATCCACACGATCGAGTGACAATCCAAGCGCTTTGCCAACGTCGCGAATCGCGCTGCGGCTTCGGTAAGTGATCACGGTCGCGGCCAAACCGGCTCGATCGCGTCCATACTTTTCATAAAGGTACTGTAGGACTTCCTCGCGACGTTCGTGTTCGAAGTCGACATCGATATCAGGCGCTTCGTCGCGCTCTTTGCTGATGAAACGCTCAAACAGAAGATCCGTAATCGATGGATCAACCGACGTCACGCCCAGACAGTAGCAAACCGCCGAATTGGCTGCCGATCCGCGGCCTTGGCAGAGGATATCGCGACTGCGAGCATATCGCACCAAATCCCAAACGGTCAAAAAGTAAGCTTCATAGTTGAGCTCCTCAATCAGTCCAAGCTCATGTCGGATCGCGAGTTGAACTTTCTCTGGCACACCATCGGGATACCGCCATGCCGCTCCTTTTCGCACCAAGTCCTTCAGATACTGGATTGGCTCTTGCCCATCCGGAGCAAGCTCTTTCGGATACTCGTATCGCAGTTGGCTCATGCAGAACGAACATTGATCGGCGATTCGCGCCGCGTTTTCAAACGCTTCCGGGATCGCAGCGTACTGTTGTTGACGAGCCTCGATCGAATGCAAGTGACGATGGGCGTTCGTGATTCGTAGGTCGCCTGCCATTTCAATCGTTGTACGATGCCGAACTGCGGTTAGACAATCGTGCAATGGCAATCGGCCCGGCACGTGATAGAGCACATCACCAGCGGCCGTCAGCGGAAGGTTGTGCTTCGCGGAAAGTGTTTTTAGCTGGTGAATTCGCCAGCTGTCATCAATGCCTTTATAGAGACTCGCCAACATGGAAACACGATCACCAAACATTTCTCGAAAGGCATCGTACTGAAAGTGCGGCGACTTAAGATCCTTTTCTACAAACGCTTCGATCGCATCGGTTGGCTGATCTTTCATCGCGCAGCCAAACCATGGATAACTTGCATGAGTCGCATCGACGTGTGCCATCTTTGGCGTATCGCCTTTGAGAAATGGAATCACGCCTGCCAACAACCCTTCATGATGACCCGCAAGATCATCGAACGACAACCAGCACTCCCCTTTGGGAGCTCGACGACGACCAACCGTGATTAACCGCGAAAGGTTCGCGTACGACGCACGATCGGTCGCCCACAACACGACGGGCAGGGCATCGTTGAACACAATTTCGGCGCCGATGATCAGTTTGAGCTTCTTGGCGTTACCGTTGTTCGGGTCAAGCGTTTTCGACACATCGCGAATCGCTCCATAAGCGCGAACGACACCAGCGAGCGTATTCTGATCGGTGACGGCGAGTGCCGAGTAACCCAACTCAATCGCGCGATGAACCAGCTCGTCGGCGTGTGAAGCACCGGCCAGGAAAGAGAAGTTTGTTTTGCAGTGGAGCTCGTGCATTTGGTTTTCGGTTTACGGTTTTCGGTGTGTGGTTTCCATGCGCGAGTACCGCACACCGAAAACCGAACACCTCACACCGATTCAAAACTCTCCCTGCAAGAACCAACGCCGACGTCGTAAATCAAAGTAAACCCAAAAGTGCTTTCCAGCCTCCGTTTCGATTCGCCAGTAATCACGTCGCACAGTCGGCCCGTTCCACCACGCCGTTTCGATTCGCTCAGGACCCCACGATCGAGAAATACGGTGTCTCGAATTTTGATAACGAAATTCCGCACTCCGCATTCCGGTCTCCGCACTCCGCATTCCGGTCTCCGCATTCCGACCTCCGACTTCCGGCATCCCATTTGAAATCTCCACCGCCTCCTCCAGCAACCTCAATGGTCGCGCCAAACGGTGCGACAGCGTTTTCACATTCGCTCTTTTTCGCGAACGCATCCGCTTTGGATCGACCAACGGTTTGTAACGAAACGAAAACTCCGGCTGAGCTCCTGCTTGGAGTGTCGGATAGACGATGCTTTCCTGACCGAGTCGGCTGGTCAAATGATTGATCAGATGAGCTAACTCCTGCTTGTCCAGTCGCGGGCTTTCATCAAAAAGTTCACGTTGCCGATGCACCAACAGCACACACGACGTCACGCGAACGGCGATCTCCTGAATCAGAATGTTGGTTACCGTTCGCGTTCGAACGGACTTTTTGTCTGACGGTTTCTTTTTGATAAAACGTTTGCGGCGCAAATGCGGTTGCAGCACCGATTCCAATTGCAACTCCATCAACTGCATCACGTGCGAAACGGTTGCCGTCGGCTGAAAAAGGTTTACTTCGAATTCAAGCGACGGAGCATCCACACAATCCAACTGCACACGCCACTGGAGTGCTCCTTTTTGATTCGATTCCAACTGTTCGCAGATCTGCGACAACAGACGAGACAAGACGACTCCAATCGTTTCGCGATCTCGGGTCGGAAACTCGATAAATTGAGCCGCTTCGAATTCCGCTGGGAGGTGCCTGGCGACAATCGGCTCTTCGACTTTCCCGAACGCTTGGTCGATCCGACGGCTGACTTCATCTCCAAATCGCGACGCCAAATGGGCACGCGGAATCGCCAAAAGTTGCTCGATGCGTTCGACGCCCAATCGAGCAAACGTGTTTTGAGTTTCGTCGGTCAAACGCAACGCTGACACGGGAAGTTTACGAAATTCACGAATCAACGTCTCGTCCGATTGGCTTTCTCGAACCGCAGGCGCAGCACTGCGATGATAGTGAGCCATCCCCCACGCCAGCCCCGGTGTGTTGGCAATCGCAGAGAAAACAACATAGCCCGCGTCACTCAGGAATCGAGTCGCTTTGGCACGCAATGTTGGCTCGTCGCCGAACAGGGCGTCCAAACCAGTCACGTCCAGATAACAACTCTCGGGAGAATTCTTTTGCTCGATACCGACAATTGGGCTGAAGCAATGCAGGGAGTCGACCAGCTTTTCAAGTGCCTCACGGTCGGTGATGGGATCGTGTTCGAGAATGAAGAATTGGTTTTCGGTTTGCGGTTTGCGGTGTGCGGTTTTTGGTGGCGTACCCTGAGTACGTCCTTCACTCACCACACCGACCGCCTGCTTCGCCAATTGTCGATGCTGATCGAGTGGATGCATCCGATGACTTGGACGATACGTCTCACGTGACAAACCAGAATGACGCATCAACTGTTTCACTTCCGAAATCGGCATATCGATTTGCACACCGCTCTGCATTGCCAACGGCGAAGCAGCCGCAACAAGCTGACCCTTTCGCGGATCACGGCGAAACAGAACCAGATGCGTCTTTCGTAAATTTGGCTCGGCAACGACCAACCGTTGAATCGGCCAATTCGGAAACCACAAACAAAGAGTTCGCTTCTTCATGAGGCGATCGACTCCATGGATCCAAGTGTTCCCGCTGGCGAAATGTTTCCGGTCACGGTATCAATTTTCAGTCCAATCCTTTTCCCGGATCGACCACCTCGACAACGAGCCAACTTCAGATCGACATATTGTGTCGCGGCAGCTGTCGCATGCGAACGCTTTGCCGCCACGTGCCACTGGACTTCCGACCAGCCAGGCTGGCCAATCGCAGAAGCCGGACGCACGAACAGGCCCATCGTGCCGCTTGCTTCGGCAGAAAGCTGAAAGCGGCGAAACCATCGCTCACCGACTTGATCGATCGCTCCCCAAACCGCTGCAACCGCGGAACACCCTAATGCTTGGTCGATCGCCCAGAAAAATTCGTTATCGTAGCGACGGTCATGAGGCGACTTTTCCTCAGGTGGCCGGATGACGACCACGTTCCCCAAATCGACTCCCATCGCTGCGGCAGCTGGGGGATAAAACTGACGATTCCGGTCGGCGATGACCAGAGCCCCGCCATCGGCACAGGCATTGGCCGCTACCAACAGCGATAAATAATCAGCTCCGCAACCTCCGGAAAACGTCGGTGGCATAAGCCTCTGGCTTGTGATTGCACGGTCATTACGATCCGCCGGCAGCTGACCTACTCCACCTATCCATTCAACCAGCGTCCCACGGCGATAGCCGTTTTCTGGCAACAACCCATCAATCGCCAGACAACCAGAAGAGATCGTTTGCCCATCATCCACTCGAGCCGATGTTTCGATCCGTTCGATACGATGCTGAAGTTGCTGTACGAGTGCCTGCGTTGCCATGGTGCCGTCCCTGCCCATTGAGTCACGTTTTGCTTTTACGTCTTGCATTGGAAAACGAGGCTGGGACACGTCTGGTCACACTGGCAAAAGAATGTTCAAAAAAGCGGAATCCTTTGTCTCTTCGGCAGCAAAACACGGATCGTCCTTAATTGTATACAAGTTTACACCTGTAGTACCAAACAGGAACAACGCTTGGAAATACCGCAAGAACGGTCGGGGAAAAGCTGTTGATAGACCGCGAGCGAAGGAAGAAAGCCAGAACGGCGATACACTCAAACCAGAAATCGAATCAGGGAGAACAAGCTCAACCTAACCGAACAAGCACACTTCGCGCATGCAGAAGAACACATTCAGCAATGCGTTCCACGAAGAAAAAAAATTACACCGACAAGAAACGAAATTGAGAGTCCGTAGATCGCCACAGAGCCTCGGCACTAACGATGGCCATTTGCCAACAAAAGCCTATTTGCCAACGTCGCGAGTCTCAGTTGGTCCCAGACGGCTGGCTTTCTGGTTCTCACGCTTAATCGCGTCGTAAACCTCTTGCCGATGGACAGGGATCTCTTGAGGAGCGTCGATCCCCAAACGAACTTTATCTCCACGGATATCCACAATCGTGATGCGCACGTCATCACCGATCATGATGCTTTCATCTCTATGTCGCGACAAAACCAGCATGGCTGGCTCCTTTTAAAAAAAACTCTGTATGTCCCTAATTCAATGCGGAACAATCCTTTGCCGCTTAACCTCCCAAGCTTCGACGCACACACGTCGGAACCGCTAGCAGGAGACTGTATATGAGCATCGACCTATCGACGGACACTCAAACAGAAAAACCACCCAACGACCTCTTGTAGCGAGAATGAGGCTTTTTCAGGTGGCGCAAAAACGAGAGGGCAATGCGTATCAACGCATGCCCTCTGAGAGTTATTGCAAAAGATGGGAACTAGGCAGACTTGCGGAGCTCAGAAGGCAAGTTCGCCAACTCGAACTGCATCGGCTGCGGATCAACCGTCACGACCTGACAGCCAATTCGGCGATCGAGATTGATGACCAAAGGAGCACGTAGATTCAGAGTCAACGCTTGCTCGTCTCGGCTTACCACACCAAGGACGTAAGCTTGCTCAACTGAATTCAGTTGCAAAGCCTCAACATCGGTCGGCTCAAGTCGCACCTGATATTCGTTGACGAAACGACGAGGTGAAACAACCGGTAGGGCGATATCGGCGTGCTGCATGCTCTGAAGCCATGCAACTGCTGAATTGCCAGCATCGGCCAACAAGACCCAATGACGGCAATCTTCAAAGCCGATCAGACCATTGCGAAAGAACAAAATGTCATCCGGTTCGATTTCGATCGTTGAAAACCGGGTTGTGTGAATCTTCATGCTATTTGCCTCTGTGCCACTGATGACACTGAATTGGGCGACTGTAAATCTAAAACATGCAACTTTTATTTGGGATATCTAGCTGTCGTTCGTATCGACCTAAACGACGGACCGAGTGCAACAAAAATGACGGTTCGGGGGCTTTTTTCGATTAATCACGTTCGGCCGCGTGCTGCCATAACGCTTTGGGGGTTAAACGCATATACTATATAGAGTACGCATTTCCCTGCCTCTAACCGCACGTAGCCACACCAGATGGCCGCTTGCTCGCAATGGTCTTGACCCAAAAATTTTCTATTCGCCTGTCAATCAGGCTTCCTCACGCCATCCTTTTCGGGGCGGCTCTGCTATCACTTTTGCTCGCCTTCGACAGCTCAAATCTGCAAGCACAAGAATCTGACGAGACCAGCTCTTCGGCCGTCACCGTTGACCATCCCGACATCGAGACTCTGTTCTCGCAGCTCGATTCGCCATCTTTCAAGGATCGTGAGGCTGCCACCGAAGCACTCATTGAGCTTGGTCCAGAAATTCTCAAACCGCTAACCGTTCACTTTTTTAATTCGTCCTCCGAAGCAGGCTGGCGGATCCATCGAATTCTCGAAGGCATCGGTAAGAACGGAAATGAGAGCGATTTCCTAAGATCAATCGCCATCATTCAACTTCTCTACGGCGCCCAGGACGTGCAAAGCCAGAGACGTCTTGCTGAACTTCAATTTCAATGGAAGGTAACTCGCAGACGGGAGGCCGCTCAAAAACTAAAGCAGGACGGATTCAAATTTGTATCCGCTGGAGGAGCAACATCACGCGAATTGGCCGCTGAAAAAGTCCGAATTGCGATGATGGTGCGAGCAGCGGCCGGGCGCGATCTTGGTGGCATTCGAATCGCCACTGGGCCCGATCCGGTTGAGAAACCAGCCCTACCGGCGCCCGACCGTTGGGAAAATCCACGCGAAAATCGCCAACAATCAATTCTGAAGATCGAAAAAATCATCGCCAGTGATTCCAGCGTGAACCGGAAAACAGTCGAAGGACTCTTGCCACCAGAGTTTCATGTGAGTTTGCCGCCAGGCACACTTGAGGTTCCCGAGAGCTGGGAGGCCGACGATGAATCACTCGATTTGATTGCCGACCTGAGCACACTTTCCAATCTGAAGTTTCGTCGCCAGAAAATCGACGCTTCACTACAGGAGTTTATTTCGAATCAATCGGCTCTTTCGGGGCTGGAGTTTGCCAACTGCGAGTTCGACGATGACTCCAACGATCTGAAACTCCCTAAATCAATTTCCAGCTTGCGTTTTGAAGGCTCGCTTCCACCGCCCGACTCATTTGAGTTGTTGGCACAAGTCGCGACTCTGAAACTCAGCAAGATCAAGCTCGACGAAGGCACGGCAACAGCGATCTCCAAGTGCAAAATACAGGTTCTTGATTTGGAAGAGGTTGAGTTTACTCGGGAGAGTATTCGAGAGCTCGTGAACGTGCGGGGGTTGTTTCGCGTTACGATTTCCCTTTGCAAGTTCAAGCTTGATTGGCTCGAAGACATTCGAAAAAAGAATCCGAATTTGATTTCCGCATCACCGAAAGCATTTCTTGGCGTTCAGGGGCCCGTTGATATCCGTGGTCGCAACTTGACCGGTTGTCAGATTTCGCAGGTCGTCCCCGATACGGCGGCCGCCAAAGCAGGCCTACAATCATTGGACATCGTTACCGCGATGGATGGCACAAAAATTTCCCGGTTTGAAGACCTTCGTTTGATGATTTCGCAAAAGCGGCCAGGAGAATCGATGGACCTAGAAGTTCGAAGAGGCGACAGGAAGCTCAACTTGACCGTTCAACTCGGAACAATGGGCGAATCGATTCGGTAACGAGCAAGTGCGAACCTAGTCATGACCTTCCAGTCTTTCCTTCGGTAGATATTGACAACACGACACCAATCGCCATCATCTACAGATTAATCTTCCACGCGGCTGTGGCGGAATTGGCAGACGCTCAGGATTTAAAATCCTGTGTCCTAGGACGTGTGGGTTCAAGTCCCACCAGCCGTA
>CALLUY010000199.1 GCA_938010615.1 uncultured Pirellulaceae bacterium
GGCCCGCGAGCATGCATCTCCGCATTCGGGACATTCGAGTTTGCCACCGACGTGAGACAGGCGAATCAAAACCCGAGAGGCATCAAGGTTGAGATCGACTTCATCAACAGACCAGGAATCATTGAGACCAAGAAGCGTACGGTAGTGTTGGCTAAGTTCTTTCATCCCAAAAGGATACAAAAATCCCGGCCTTCAAGCCAACTGCCACTAAATTCCCCGAAGAACCCCCAATTGCAAGCAAACGAAAACGTTATCACGAAATTTTCCAAAGTTCTTAATAGTTGCTTTCAGTTTTAGTACATGATGCTCTAATCGCCTTAAAACCACGCTCCTACGTCCGACAACCAGCATCATTCGGATCGGTCGTATTAGCCTGCTTGTTTAACCACCTGCAAATGAATTAATGGCTGATAACATCGTCCTGCACTTGCTTCGTTCACGTATCGCTAAACTTGCAAATTGGAATGAGTTGCCTAAACGACCAGTCTCATGATATCTGTCGTGAGGTACCGACTAGAAAAGCCCCTTCATTTGACGACCAACTTGATCTCTTTTCCGCGGTCTTCTCAGACCTGCCAGCAAAGGACCCAAGGGAAAAAATGGAGTTCCCGTTTCTCAGTCTGTCAAAGAAGCCTCGTTTCACTCTGATTCAATACACCGACTCGAACGGAACAAAAGTCATCGTGTCCGACAACCAGCCTCACGGGATCGCCAGCATCTTTGACTACGACCTAATGATCTGGCTGCTAAGTCAACTACGCCACTCACTCAATCGTGGCGATACTGTATCGCGTCGTATTCAATTCAGTCGTCATTCCTACCTGCATGACGTTCGAAGGCACTCAGGCGGCGATGAGTACTTAACGAGCCCGGGAGATGTTGAGTTTAATTCAGCGGTCGATTTCAACGATGATGAAATCGTCAACGTCTTCGATTTGCTTGCGTTCCGACAGCGTTACAACACGAGTATTTAAGCAGCGACCTGTTTGTTAGTCGACTGTCGGAAGAATTTGCTCAAGGCTAAACGAGAAGTCGCGCCCTTCGACGCGAGAGTTGCCGTTGAGGGTTCCTTCCAGATCAACCGACGTGCCGTCAATTGAAAAATCGGCGAACGAGCGGCAATGCCACTGGCCATCGCGACGGAGCAGGATGACTTCGTGCTCCCATCGAGTGCAGCGAATATGAGATTGAGCGTTTGGCCCAAGGATGATTGTGTTGCCGGCAATCAGTACCGCGTCCGACCACGGATAGGTGCGGTTACGAGATTCAAAACTGATGACCGCCGTCGTGCTCCAGGGATGCGGCTTGCAGTAGTGAAGCGAAACGGACTCACCCATCTCGAACGTTCGATTGTCGTTCAGTAGTTGAGGCTCAGTAACCTGTTGTTGCTCAATGGAAACCGGTCCAACGGGGTGCAGCAGATGTCCGTTGTCGACAGACTGAATGTTGGCATGCAGTTGTTGAATGTCGCCGCAGATTGGAATCGAGACATCGTTTTCCTGAGTCGACTGGCCGATCGAATTGGTCTCGTCAGCACAAACCATATAGCCACCGACACCATCCACCCAGACCATGAATCGAGACAGGGTTTCCGAGAGACTGGTTGAATCCTTTGATTCCATGCGAGCTGAATTCATGATGTTGACGACGCTGGATGTTCTAGATCATATCCGGCTTGCGGATCGTTGAATAGAATTCGACCAACGTTGAACATTCTTGGAATGATTCAGGACTTTTTACGTGAATTGTCGATGCCATTTGATGAGCCCGAGTTGTTCACAGTCGCCTTTCGCTCCGGACTATCTGACCACTAGTTGCGATCTTCGGAAATCAATTGGCCGTCTTTGTCGTAACGCATGAGGCCGAAGTAGATAAACGCGAACGCGCAGATCGGAATCGCGGAAAAGGCAATCGGCATGAAAATGCCGGCGATACTCCCACCGCCGACGAAAACCAACCAAATCCACCACGTGTCGCGGAGCAATCCTTTGTAACGTTTCATTTGTTGCTTTCGCTGCCAATCAAGTGGGGCAGGTTTTTAACCTGCCAGTTTGCATCACGTATCAACTACCGCTTCACGCGCGCACTATCACCAGCCATCAAAGCTTCGACTTCGGAGGTAATCGCCATCGTTGTATCGCCCGCAGTGGTCATCGCCAAGGCACCGTGTGCTGCACCGTATTCTACGGCCTGTTTAGCATCGCCTGTTTTCATGAACCCGTAAATCAAACCGCTGGCAAAACTGTCTCCGCCGCCAACGCGATCATAGATCTCCAGCTTTTCACGGTGAGTCGCTTCGTGGAGTTCGCCATCACACCAGCACAACGCGCCCCAATCATTGATGGTTGCCGTGCGAACCGTTCGCAAGGTCGTCGCAATCGCTTTGAAGTTGGGGAAAAGACTAATCGCCTGATCGATCATCTTGCGATACCCGTCGATTGGCAGTTCTTTCATCTGATCGCCCAATCCTTCTACGTGCAGACCAAGGCATGCCGTGAAGTCTTCTTCGTTTCCGATCATCACGTCGACGTAAGGTGCCAGCTCGCGATTCACTTTCTGGCACTCTTTCTGCCCGCCGAAATCTTTCCATAGCGAACTTCGGAAGTTCAAATCGTAAGAAGTGATTGTGCCGTGTTTCTTGGCAGATTGAAGTGCTTCCGCAATCACGCCCGGCGTCGTGTCAGATAGTGCCGCATAGATTCCACCAGTGTGGAACCAGCGAACGCCAAGTTCACCGAAGATATGATCCCAATCGATATCACCTTCTTTAAGCTGCGACGCCGCTGTGTGGCCGCGATCCGACGTCCCCAAAGCTGCGCGGACTCCGTGGCCTTTTTCCGTAAAGTTCAAACCGTTGCGACACGCTCGGCCGATGCCATCAAACGGCATCCACTTGCAATGTGTCATGTCGACGCCGCCAGTGAGGATCAAATTCTCAAGCAAGCGACCGACTTCGTTTTCAGCAAACGCAGAAACAAGTGCCGCACGTTGGCCGAAGCAACGTCGCAAGCCGCGAGCCACGTTGTACTCGCCGCCGCCTTCGAAAACTTCGAAACGACGAGCAGTACGAACTCGACCTTCGCCGGGGTCGAGGCGAACCATAACTTCGCCGAGCGAAAGAATGTCGAATTGGCAGGATTCAGGTGATTTGAGTTGCATGGTCGAAAGTTTTTGTGACTAGGTGGCTACTGGAAAACGCCCGATTCTAATTGAATTTTGAGCACCGAAAAGATTGTTTGGTCAGGTTTTAACAACGTGTCCGATATTTCATTTGGCACAATCGTCAGAGCTTAACAACAAAATGCCGGATGGAGCGGTTAGTCACGATCTGAGCATTCCGAAAACTAGGACCGGGGGTTCCCTGATTCTGTTTAAAAGCGAAATTGACGACGAAGAACAGTTCTACGGCCTGTGAGTGCGTATCGGACAGTCGGTCCACGCAGGTAGTGACCGCTAGAAACGAGGATGAGTCATGAAATCTTGCCTTAAAAATATTCTGTTCTTGATCGCTGTTGTGTTTGCCTTTGGAGCTTTCCAAGTCGAAGACGCGTCTGCACAAGGACCAATCATTCGAAAAATGAGAGAGAAGCTGAACAACGGTCGGCCTCTGCTTCCATTCATCTCCGATTCGGAGTTGGACAAACCCAAGGCACCTACCAAGAAGCCGACTCTTGCGGCCAAACCGCAGCCAAAGAAGGCTCCCACGCCTGCAACCAGAGCACCGACACCGGCCAAGCAGTTGGAGAAGTTTCCGCGTATCAAATTGGATTCTGGTGCTTCCGCTGCTTCTAACAACTCGAATCGCAACAGCCAAATTGTTCGTTCGGAAGGTTTTGGAATGGCCATCGAGAAGGCTGGTGAATCGTTTGTCGTTAGCCAAGTCAATCCGCAAGGAAACGCTGCATCTGCAGGCGTCATGCGTGGTGATATTGTGACAGGCATCGGTGGAGCGAAACTGACTGCGATCGAAGAGTTCGAAGGAATTGCTGACGCGATGTCGGGTGGTGATCGAGTTGAATTTGATGTTTCCCGTCGCGGAAGCAAGACTCAAAAAGTGATTGTTCAATTCGGGCAGCTTGACGAGAGCAGTGAAGAAGAATCAGCAAAGTTTGAGATTGCACCTTCGGCAAAAAAACGAAGTTTCTCAGACCGCTATGAGCCTTCTGTTGGCAGCGGGTTGGAGTCAGTTTATGACGGAGCCCAAAAGCCATCTTCGATCCTGACGCCAACGCCGGCTCCGACTACATCGAATCGCATTGAGTCTTTTGAAGAGTTGGACTTTCCGGCGCTTGACGGCCGCAAATAGTCGTTACGGCTCGGTTGCGTGCAATGTTGATCACCCTCCCAAAGAAAGAATGGAAGGGTGATCTCAAGAATTCAAGGCTTACTGCTTCTTGGCGGTCTGCTGGATCCCGTTTTGGTGCAAAGTCAACGCGGTGCATTTTCCGTCTTCGTCGAGCGTGAATTTAATTTTCGCATCGACGACTTTCAAGAACCAAGTGGTTTCTGATTCGGGGTAAATTCGGATCGCAGATTGCCCCGTCAGCTTAACGGTTAGTTCAGTTTTTTCATCGTTCGCGAAGGCGATATCGAACATAAAGGTGTCGTTGAGTTTGTACTTGCCGACGTATCGTTTGCATAACGCCGGCGTCGCTTCGATCGTCTTTTTGAATTTGCGAGGCTTGACGTCTCTGCCGCTTACCAAAGCCATGATCTCCGAGGCCAACGTATCGACTTCGGGAGTTGCCGTGTTGCAGAGAACGACCACCGCACGACGGTCCTTTCGGTTGACGAACATCATCGAGTGATAGCCGCCAGTCCCGCCATTGTGCCAACGAGTTTCACTTTTCGGATTGATCATCCAGCCGAATCCCATGGTGTTGCTGCGGAGTCCCTTGGGCTTTCGCTGTTGAGAAAATGCGAGGTCAATGGCGGAGCCAATTTCGCCATCGGGTGTTTCGATATTGGCTTGAGCGAACTTCAGCATGTCGTTGACGGTGCTGCGTATCCCGCCAGCTCCTGCCATTGCCTGGAAGGTCCAGTTCGACGATGGATCGCAACCAGCATCATGTGGCGGAGCCAATCGTTTGGTTTGATCTGCGGAAAGTTCGAGTGATGTGTCCGCCATTTTCAACGGGGCCGTGATTCGACTCCGCAGTAACGTTTCGTAATCCACTTCCTGCTTCCGCGAGAGAACGACTCCCAGAAGTCCCACACCCAAATTGGAATACTCCTCCGCGATTCCAGGCTTGCGAGAAAGCTCATGCGATTTCAGAAATTCAAACATGTTCTCTGCCGAGTAATTCGCGGCGGGGTCCGTCGGATCCACATCGCCAAAGTTGTCAGGCATTCGTGGCAGCCCAGAAACGTGAGTCGACAGCTGCGTCAGTGAAATCTTTCGATCGGGGCTTCGCTTTAGCACTGGCATGCGAACGCCGGAGGGCAATAAGTCATCGACCGGCTGGTCGGCCGTGACGATTCCTCGTTTGATCGCATCGGCCAGCAAAATACCGGTGAAGACTTTACTGATCGATCCAATTTCGAAAATCGTGTTTTCGTCCGCCTTCGATGGATCCGTCTTGCTGAATTGACCGACCGACATTGTCAGCCGGGAGTCGCCATCAATGACTCCAATCGCAGCGCAATTGATGATTTCGGCTTCAACGTATGGTTGAGCAATCGCAAGAATGTTCTCTTTCAGCACGTTGTTGGGAGACTCCTGCGCGAAAGCCACGGAGCAAACCAGAGAAACAAGGACGATCGGGATCAAGGTAAGTTTTTGCATCATAAAAAAACGGCGACCATCGAGTCGCCGTATCCTAAAGATTTATGTGTTGAAGATAGAGCTGCTCACGTGCGTCAGTACTACTTCGCCGCGTCACTTGTTTCCTTTTTCTTGTACGTCATCACGAATAGTTTCATTTTCTGATCTTCACCAGAACCTTTGGGTTGCATGTGCATCGTCATCACTCGACCATCGTCTTTGTAGCAAGTTGACGTGGTGTACGTGAACATCGTCGTTCCGTCAGGTCCGGGTGAATCGCCAACCATCGTGAGCGTTTGGGTTGCTTTGTCGAAGTCACCGGTCGTGAGCATCATGTAGGGCCCCAGCGAATCGATCCAAGTACCAACGTATTTTTTCGTTTTGGTGTCGTAGCCGTAAGTGCCGTGACCTTCGAAGTCCATGCCCATCATGTTGCCTTTGAAATTGGTGACCGTCCAATATCCGCCAAACATTCGTGTGGTTTCTTCTCCTTTGGTCACCACAGGTTCAGCGTCGGGCGAAGACCAAGCTTTGATTTCGACGGTCCATTCTCCAACATCTTTTTTCAGGAGTTCAATTTCAGGACCCGGCGCGGGTATCTGAGCGTTTATTGTTGAGCAGACCGTTGCGATAAGACTCGCAACAAGGAAAAACTTCAAACTCGAAAAACGTAAAAATGATTTGGCGTTCATGGTAATTCTCTTTTGTCTAGGCATTGGTGTGCGTAATCGCGCTAGACATTTTGAAGCTTTTGAATCGCCAAAGCAAACGGATTGTTCGCACTAGCCTTTTCCGCGGTGACGTAGCTGATCGAGTGCAACAGCGCCGATGATAATTCCGCCGATAACCATTTCCTGAACCCATTTTGGCCAGCCCATTTGTTGGCCGCCCATGTA